>NZ_LR877185.1:702800-1073393 GCF_903995135.1 Pseudoalteromonas sp. 3J6
GACGGGACTCGAACCCGCGACCCCCGGCGTGACAGGCCGGTATTCTAACCAACTGAACTACCACTCCATAATAAGAATATGTTTTACAACCATATGTTGTGTAAGTGTTGGCGGAGTGGACGGGACTCGAACCCGCGACCCCCGGCGTGACAGGCCGGTATTCTAACCAACTGAACTACCACTCCAGCGCATACTTACAAATTGTCGAAAATTGGCGGAGTGGACGGGACTCGAACCCGCGACCCCCGGCGTGACAGGCCGGTATTCTAACCAACTGAACTACCACTCCGCATTTTCGTTTCTGTCTGAGTCTCCCCTGACAGCGGCGTGAATAATACGAACCAGCCCCTGCTTCGTCAAGGGCTTTTTTGTTTTTTTACAGGTTTTTTAGTCATCTGACATCGAAAGGTTTAAAATTCCACCTGATTTATCATTTTTTGAGCTACTTTCTGGTTCATCTGATTTTTGCTGTTCAGCTTTTTTTGACTCAACAGCTTTCTTTTTATTTAAAAAAGCTAAATTCAATTTAAGTTTTAATGGTTTGTTCTGCACAAAAACACGAATACATAACCAACCTATAAATAAAATGGCCAAATTTCCACCAACAATTAAACTAACCATTAATCCCGTGGCCATTACTTTTGGTTTTACAACTGGCACAGGAATAATTTCTGGTTCGCTAACACTGGCAACTGGAATTTCTGGAATCACTTCAATCGGTCTTTCTATTTCAAATAAATAGGTTGGCAATGTAGCCATAAACTCTCGGTCATTGATTGTTGAGCCAAAAACAGAGATTTCAATATTGTAGCGTCCCCAACCATAATCTTGTAAAGCCAGCTCTCTTGCTGTGGTGCTGTTGCTATCTAAGTAAAATACCTGCTCTTCGCCATTGGGGTAATAAATTTTACCTTGCATGATCACCGTTTCAGGTTTTAAAAGCTTATCATCAATATTGATGGTAATACGGTGATCTTCCCCCTCCTCAGTTGCTTCAATGGAGGTGAAGCTAAAAGGCGGCTCATGCACAACAATAGGTTCTTGAACCACCCGCCTCTCTAATACATCAGTGGTAATATAAAGCTCAGGGCGCCACTCGCCAGGTGTGAAATTTAAGGTAAACTCACCGGTAAAGACACCGTCTTTAGCGCTTTCATCGAACCCGTAGCCATCATCTTTGAATTCAGTTACTTGTTGTATGCCTGCACCAAAGTTTTCAAAGTTTTCATTATTGGTGCTCACAAAGCTTACATTAAGCGATACCGCGTCTTTAAATAAGTTGGCGCGAATCGGCTCGCCATCATTTAAAATCTCACCAGTTACCTTTACAGTTTCACCCTGAAACAGAATTTTAGGCAGTGGGTCTACTTTTAGCGATAGCTCACCAATAACAACAATGCGGCTTTCTGGCATTATTTGGCCAATAACTTGCCACGGCCCAGGCATGGGATTGCGAATAACCACTAAGTCGTAATTTAATTCGTCGTACCAATCAAGACTGGTGTTTCTCACCGCATTGGTAGCGAAATATTTAGCGCCATCGGGTCTTACTAAAATTACGGCAGGCGATCCTGGGCGTCTAAAAAATATTAATTTTATTTCATCAATTTTGTCATCAACACGAAAACGGTTATCCAGTAACGGGATTTCATTTTGTTTACCGCTGCCTTTTAACTCTTCAACTTGCTTTACGCTGTGTGCATCGGGGTGGAAACACACGGCGATTAAAAGCAGTGAAACTACTAATAGCGTTTTCATAATAATGCCCTATTCAGCGCGCCATAAACAATGGCCGCCCTCCTTTTGTACAATGTCTAAACGCGTTTGATGTGCGCTTTGCTCTGCATCGCTTGCTGCTATAACTACCAAAGGCGCCCTGTCGCTACTTAGGCGTCTAATACCGCCTTTTTGATCTTCACTTGAGTCATCTTTGTTTTGATTTAGGTTTAGCTTTACTTGTCCACCAGTCATTGCCAGGTAAACATCGGCTAAAATTTCAGAATCCAGTAAGGCGCCGTGTAATGTACGCTTAGTGTTATCAACATCATAGCGGCGACAAAGTGCATCAAGGTTGTTCTTTTGTCCTGGATGCAAGTCACGCGCCATTTTAAGGGTATCAAGCACGCCACAAAAACTATGGGTGTTTTGATAGCCTTGGTTTAATAACGCAAATTCATTATCCATATGGCCAATATCGAACGGCGCATTATGAATAACTAACTCAGCCCCTTTAATATAGTCAAAAAACTCTTGGGCAATGTCACGATAAAGCGGTTTGTCGCGTAAAAATTCATTAGTAATACCATGAACATCGATTGCTTCTTCTTCAATGCTGCGCTGCGGATTAATGTAAACGTGAAAATTATTGCCGGTTAACCGGCGATTCATAAGCTCCACACAGCCGATCTCAATGATACGATGCCCTTGTTTAGGGTCGATGCCGGTGGTTTCTGTATCTAAAACTATTTGTCTGCGTGCCATATCGAATTAAGCCTGACTCTGGTATCTTTCTATAATCACTTTATTGTACATAATATCAAGGTAAAACAGTGCAAAAAACCGTAGAGATTTACACCGATGGTTCGTGTTTAGGTAATCCAGGCCCCGGTGGTTATGGTATTTTTATGATTTATGAAGCCCATGAAAAAAAATTAAGCCAAGGTTATAAGCTTACAACCAACAACCGTATGGAAATGCTGGCAGCTATTGTGGCGCTAGAATCTCTTAATCGTGCCTGCCCTGTAACCCTGACTACCGATAGCCAATATGTTAAGCAGGGTATTGAGTCTTGGATCACCAATTGGAAAAAACGCGGTTGGCAAACCTCTGCTAAAAAACCGGTTAAAAATGTCGATTTATGGAAACGTCTCGACAAAGCCTGTGCCGAGCACGACGTTACCTGGAAATGGGTAAAAGGCCACAGTGGCCACAAATATAACGAAATTGTTGACGACCTTGCTCGTGATGCAGCCAGCAGCAACAATTTACTCGATGATGAAGGTTACCAACCGTAACCCTCTACATCATGCTATTTTTTATTTTGTTGATAATGCTGTTTTGAGGTTTGCCTAAGCCCTACCCCTTTTATTGGGGCAAATTGTGGGCGAGCATGCCACTTAGGTTTTATTGGCGTAAGTGGCGCAACACGCTTTCGTGCCACCAGCATATACACACTCCCCATAGGTTTTAAATATTGCTTGGTAAAGCTGCGCCAAAATGCGAACCGCGATAAGCGATTACCGCGTGCCAACGACGAATAAATAAAGCGCTCATCGGCCACAATTTCAAATCCAAGTAAATTTAGCCAATCTTTTACCCGTGCAGGAGTAAAAAAGCGCCCTGTCCACGGTAATTTTTGACGGCTAAACGGCAGTAACTGCGCTAACCCACAAAAGCTAAACGGATTAAAACCCGTAATGGCGATATAACCGCCTGGAATAAGGGTTCGATGAGCCTCACGTAAAATATGATGTGGATCTGAGTGATATTCTAAACAATGGCTCATAATGCAAGCATCTATAGAGTGCTCATAAAAAGGCAGTTCGTCTATATCGGCAACCACCCCCGTGTATGGGCCAGGCTCTGCAACGCATACTTGATGCTTAATGGAGCTTTTGCTTGTATCTAGCTCAGCACTTAAATTACCTAATTTAAGCATATGATAGCCAAACATACGCGGTAACCACGGCGACAATTTGCGTTCTATATCACAACGTAAATAATCACCATGCGGAAACTGCTGCCATGACAACGGTTTAGGACCTTCTTGAAAACTAAGGGCTGGTTTCATTATATAAGCTCGTTATAATATTAATTAAATACCACTTTATAGAGCAACGATACATGGTGCAAGTCAAAGCAATTAAAGCCTTTTCTGATAACTACATTTGGTGCTTAACCACCGAACAGAATAACCAAGCGTGGGTGGTTGATCCTGGGCAATCAGCACCAGTTTTAGAGCATTTAGCACAGCATAACTTAACCCTTGGCGGTATTTTAATTACCCATCATCATTATGATCATACCGATGGCGTAGCTCAATTAGTAAAGCAGTACCCAAACATTGCAGTTTATGGCCCTAGTAATAGCCCATTTGAGGGAATAACAACGCCTTTAAATGAAGGTGACACAATTAGCGTTTTAAACATTCCATTTGAAATTATAGCCACCCCTGGGCACACCCTAGACCATATTTGTTATATTAATGATGCACTGGCCTTTACTGGCGACACCTTATTTAGTGGTGGTTGTGGGCGCTTATTTGAAGGTAGCCCTGAGCAAATGTGGCATTCATTTAATAAGTTGCGAGTACTGCCAAGTGATTGCAAAGTATATTGCACCCACGAATACACCCAGGCAAACTTGGCCTTTGCAAAAGCGGTTGAGCCACGAAACCCCGAATTACTCGCTTACAGCCAGAAAGTAGATGAATTGCGAAAAAATGATGAAATAAGCTTGCCAAGCACCATAGGCCAAGAGCTTAAAGTTAACCCTTTTATGCGTAGTAATTTGCCCGATATTACAAAGTCATTACCAAAAGAGTATTGTTTAGTTACAAAAAACAATGAACCTTGGGAAAACTTTGCTAGTCTGAGGATGTTCAAAGATAATTTTTAAGCCAGTAACAAAAATAATTAACTGTTCATTTTAAATAACAATAAGTTAACACTTTCTAATTATATTTGTTTGGATTTTTAACGATGACAAGTGGCAATGTTGGCTCATAATGAGTAGTATTCGCCGAGTTTTTTACCCTATGTATTGGTATTTATGAATAAATCTCCTCTTTTATTGGTTTTAGCGATGACGCTAAGCGGTTGTCAAACATTGACAACATTAGACACAGATTCACAAAATCAAGTTCAAAACCAACTTGAAGGCGCCAGCCCAAATGATATTAGCACTGCATTAATGATTAATGCGCAATATCAACAAGTAAATGATATTGAAGAAGAAGCTCCTGTGTTTGACGATGTTTGGGAGCGTATTCGTTACCAATTATCTATTGATATTCCACAAAATCGCCCAGTGGTCGCTGAGCGTAATTATTATGCACGTCATCAGGCATACCTAGATCGCATTTCTAAACGTGCTGAGCCGTATTTACATTTTATTGTTGAAGAAATTGAAAAGCGTGAAATGCCCATCGAAATTGCACTTTTACCCATTGTAGAAAGTGCGTTCGACCCTTATGGCTATTCGCACCGTACTGCATCGGGTATTTGGCAGTTTATGCCCGCAACCGGCGAGCGTTTCGATTTAAAACAAAACTGGTGGTATGACGGTCGTCGCGATATTGTGCAGTCTACTCGCGCTGCACTTGATTATCTCTCGTACTTACACAAAACCCTTGAAGGTGATTGGCTGAACGCAATTGCCGCCTATAACTCAGGTGAAGGCCGCTTGCTGCGTGCGATAAAAAAGAATCGTAAAAAGCATTTGCCTACCGACTTTTGGTCACTAGATTTACCTCGTGAAACCACCGCCTACGTGCCTAAATTATTAGCTTTAGCTGATTTATTAAAACGTGCAGATGAGTTTAAAGTGTCGTGGAAGCCAATAATTAACGCACAAGTAGTTGAAGTGGTTAATATTGAGTCACAAATAGATTTAGCACTGGCTGCGGATATGGCCGATATGACCCTTACCGAACTATATCGATTAAATCCAGGATTTAACCGCTGGGCAACCGATCCTGATGGCCCACACTTTTTATTACTTCCTACCGATAAAGTAGAACAATTCACTGAAAAGCTTACCGCTACAGCGATTAAAAACCGTCTTCGTTGGCAGCAATATAAGGTCAAACGTGGCGATAGCTTGTCGGTGATTGCAGATAAATTTACCACTAGTATCAGCGCAATTAAGTCATTAAATAAGCTTAACTCAAACGTAATTCGTGTGGGTCAACAAATTTTAGTACCACTCACTGATGGTAAAATTAACAGTGAACATTTGCCTCAGCAAGTACGTGCGGCCGCTAATAAAAGTTTACGCACTAAACTTTCTCATACGGTAAAAAGTGGCGATACCCTATGGGATATTAGCCGCGAATACGATGTAACTATGAGTGAATTAGCTAAGTGGAATAAGCTGAAAAAAAATGCAGTACTGCGTTTAAATCAAAAATTGGTAGTTTATAAGTCAGCTAGCCAGCCTAAAAAGTCAACGAGTAATACTAATCGTACTATTACCTACAAAGTGCGCCGAGGCGATTCTTTAGCGCGTATAGCGTCTAAGTTTAATTTAACAGTGAGCGATATTATTAAATGGAATAACCTTGCCGGACAAAAATACTTACAGCCAGGACAAAAGCTTAAATTAAAAGTAGATGTAAGAAGTAGCTGATCCTTATTGTAAAAAACTGTTAAATAAAAAAAGAGCGCATGCGCTCTTTTTTTATGCCTGCTATAAACCTTAGCCTACAATGCCTAAAGGCTGTGCTGTTTGCCATGCACCGCGAGTAAAATCGGGAATATCGATTGAGCGGCTACGCTCACTCACAGACAGGGCTGATAACGGTGAAATAACCGACCATGCTGCGCCATCGTAAACGTCCTGATCCAGCGGTTCGCCATTTCTTAGGCAATAAATCATTCGCCAAAACATTAAAAAGTCCATGCCCCCGTGGCCGCCATTGCGCTGTGCTTCTTCACCCATTTTAATCCATAGGGGATGGTCGTACTGCTCATACCATGCGCTCATATCATAATCCCACTCATGAAAGCTTGTTGATCCGCCATTTTCAAGCGCAATACGATTAGGGAAACCGGCAAACACCCCATTCGTCCCTTGGATTAAATTATGTCGAGAGTATGGCCGAGGGGTTGTTGTATCGTGCTGTACCATAATACTGCGCCCCTTGAGAGTTTTAATCAGTGTCGTGTTCATATCACCGGCAATATAATTAAGCTGATTTCGGGAATGATCCGCTGCAAATTCACGTTGTGCATAGGCACTTCTACCCAGCGAAGGTGAGCTCATTGAGGTTAAAAAATCAAACCTATCGCCACGGTTTATATTCATATATTGCGATACAGGGCCTAATCCATGGGTCGGGTATAAGTTACCATCACGTTTTGCATGCCATTGCGTTCGCCATGAGCCTGTTTTGTGCTCAAGCTCTTTCATTTGCCAACGAAGCTCATGAATATAGGCCGCTTCGCCATGTAACAGCTCCCCAAATACACCTTGGCGCACCATGTTTAATACCATTAACTCGTCGCGACCGTAATTCACATTTTCCATCATCATGCAATTTTTTTGAGTACGTTCGGCGGTATCTACAATTTGCCACATTTCGTCAACAGTCAGTGCCAAGGGCACTTCAACAAAAGCATGTTTTGCGCTGTTCATAGTATCGATAGCCATAGGTGCATGCCATGCCCAAGGAGTAGAAATAATGACTATATCTATGTCTTGTCGTTCAAGCATTTGTTGATAGGCCCGCTCACTGCCAGTATATAACACCGGCTTAGCTACCCCTTTATCAACTAAATAATTGGCAGCTCGCTCTAGCACCTCAGTGTGCGTGTCACAAATAGCGACTATTTGCGCACCTTCAATATGGCTCATGCGCTTTACATGTCCATAACCGCGCTGACCCACACCAATAAAGCCCACTCTAACCACATCCATTTTAGGCGCGACTAAACCAATAACGCTGCGCCCTTGCTGTTTTGGTGCGCTTGCATTAGCACTTCCACTTGATGCACAACCACTCACTACACCTGCAGCTGCGGCAACACTGGCTGCTTTTAAAAAGTCTCGACGATTAAATTGCTTCATTGCTTTATCCCTTTTGTTATTGTTTTAACTTACCTAAAGGCGATGAACGGGTAAATAGGTGAAGAGGTAAGCGACATAAAAATAAGGTTAAAAGAGATAAAAATTCGCATTTACCGGTTACTTGGGGTTATAGTCGAAAAAAATTATTATTTTAAGTAGTTATGTCTTATATAAAAATCACTGCACTTTTTTTAGCTATTGCACTAACGGGTTGCTCTGAGCCTACAACGCCAGCTTCATCTCTTGAAAACACCCCTGGCGTTAGTTTAAATAATCTTAAACAGCATATTAAAACCTTAGCGTCAGATGACTTTGAAGGACGCGGCCCGCTTACCTTAGGTGAAGTTAAAACCGTTGGTTATTTAAGTGAGCAATACCAAGCAATGGGGTTGTCTGGCGCGTATCAAGGGAAGTATTTACAGCCAGTTAAAATGGCCATGCTAACTGCAGATCAAAACATGCAATTAACTATGGGGAAGCTTAGCTTTATTGCAGGTAAAGACTTCACCGCCCGTACAAAGCAGTTACAGCCGATTATTGATGTCCGCAATAGCGATATTGTATTTGTTGGTTATGGGATTAACGCGCCAGAATATAACTGGAACGACTATGCCAATGTTGATGTAACCGATAAAACCGTTATTGTGCTGGTGAACGATCCGGGCTTTGCCACCCAAGACGATACACTATTTACAGGCAATGCCATGACCTACTATGGCCGCTGGACTTATAAATATGAAGAAGCCGCGCGCCAAGGTGCAAAAGCGGTATTTATTGTTCATGAAACAGCTCCAGCCGCATACCCTTGGGGCGTGGTTGAAAGCTCAAACACGGGCACCAAGTATAGCTTGATGGACAACAACCTTAATGCATCTGAACTGCCGATTATGGGCTGGTTAACACTTAATGCGGCTGAACAAGTATTCGCAACGGCAAACTTAAGTTATCAACAATTAAAGCAACACGCATTAAGTAAGCAATTTCAAGCCAAGGAATTGAACTTAAAGGCGAACCTTGCATTTAAAAATGAGGTGTCACACGCTAAATCACATAATGTGGTTGCACAAATTACAGGCAGTGAAACCCCTGACGAATACGTTATTATTAGTGCCCATTGGGACCATTTTGGTACTAAACAAACCGACAGTGGACCTAAAATTTATAATGGCGCAGTCGATAATGCTTCAGGCACTGCAGCAACGCTTGAAATTGCTCGCATTATGAGCAAAATGCATCAGCAAAAGCCGTTTAAGCGCTCAATCCTGTTTGCTAACTTTACTGCCGAAGAAACAGGTCTAATCGGCTCAGAAGAATTTGCCAATGGGAATATGATTGCCACTAAAAAAATGGTCGGATTATTAAATATCGATGGTATGAACGTGCTCGATGAAACCGATTATATTTTGCAATACGGTAGCAACTTATCCGAAATGGAGCATTACTTAGCAAGCGCGGCTAAAGCACAAGGACGCGTGGTAAAAATGGATCCTCGCCCACAAAATGGATTGTTTTTTAGATCAGATCATTTCTCACTCGCTAAACAAGGCGTGCCAAGTTTACTGTTTATGAGCTTAGGTGATACCGACCCTGACTACATCAGTCATAAATACCATAAAGAAGCCGACGACTATTCAGATACATGGTCATTAGCTGGTGCAAAACAAGATATCGAGCTGGTTATAGATATAGCCAGACAACTTGCCAATAATGCCGATTGGCCTAAGTGGACAAGCGAGTCTGATTTTAAAGCCAAACGTTTAGAAGATAAGTAAATAAAAAAGCAGCCGAGAAATTACTCGGCTGCTTTTATCTGTATCGTTAAAGATTGTGCATGTTTGTTACTGAACTTTAGCAAATTCTTGCTTAGATAATTCACCATTCCCGTCAGTATCTAAGTCATCAAATAATTTAGCTAATTGTGAATTAGCTTGTGCTTCAGACTGGCTAATAACGCCGTCGCCATCAGAATCAAAAGAATCAAAGTCAACCGCAGCAAAAGCGGCAGAAGACGAAGCAAGTGCAATTAAAGCAAGCGTTTTAGTAAATGTTTTCATAATAAATCCTTAGCTTAATAAAAAAGTGGGTAAGAAATCCTTTTCAAAGATCCTTAGGGAATTATAAAGTTAGTATGCTGAAAATTCGTCTTTAGAAAGTTCACCATTGCCATCTACGTCCAGCTCTGCAAACTGCTCCATAAGTTCGGCCGCAACCGATGCTTCAGCTTGGCTAATTGCGCCACTACCATCTACATCAAGAGTTTCAAAGTCTGTGCTGGCAAATACTGCAGATGAAGAAGCAAGTGCCATAAGTACAAGAGTTGACTGTAATTTTTTCATAATATTAATCCTTCAAAGTATGCAATGTTTGGGTATAAATTAATTAACTCAACGCTACAACCGTACATCCTAGTTATTCTCTTTCATAGGCTCCCTTGCCTATTTAGGTTGTCTTTGGCAACTCAGAATATGTAATAGCGTTGAGCATTGGCCTTTTAAGCCTTAGAAAATTCTGCTTTAGAAAGCTCGCCGTTTTTATCCGTATCAAGCTCTGTAAACTTACTCATAAGTGAAGCGTCTACTGATGCTTCAGCTTGGCTTATTGCGCCATTACCATCCACATCCAGTGTGTCAAAATCTGTTGCAGCAAACGCCACAGATGAAGAAGCAAGTGCCATTAATACCAGTGTTGATTTAAATGTTGTCATAACGTAATTCCTTCATTGGGTTGTAAGGTTAAGCGTTAAGCTTAATCACTTTTTGCTAAATACAGCTTAGGTATTACAACTTCGATGCCATGTTTAATTTTTTATTTATAAACAATAAGTTAAAAATAAAAATGTGATTTTTACTTAAAAATGCCCAACATTTTGTTGCTCTTTTGCAACAGCTACTTTTAACTAAAAAAATACCCATTAAAATTCAACAACTTAAATCATCTAAAAAAGACACACCTATCTTCAATTCAAAATAAAACAATAAAACTGAGTCGCTATAGAGATAAATCGTCACTGAACAAATTAACAACGCGAAATTAAACAGGTTAAATTAAATAGATAACAAATTGAAAATAAACAACTTAAATTGATTTGTAGAAAAATATAAATTAATTTTTTTAACGGGGAGAGAAAAAGCAAGGATTTGTCGCCGTATGGCGAATAAATACTTAAAGTAAGGAATGAATCTCGTGCGGGATACTAATTTGATATCACTCATACCCACTTATTTGGGCATGAGTACAAGCGGTCACTTCCAGCCTTGGCGCCATCTTTGTTCGTCTTTTAAGTCGCGCCACTGAATAGGATATTGATTTTTTGACATCACCGCTTCAGTGATACATTCAATCACATTAGCGTCTTCATCAAATTCTACCTCAACAATAATAAAGTGCTTTTCTTTATTAATAGCTGGGATGGCAGTCCATTTACTATTTAGCAGTTTTTTAGGGTTTAATTTATTCATACTACACCTTTTATGTTTTCTGCTTGATAATACGCATCAGAGATACGTTTAGTTTTATTAAAAAACCAAAAACTTCCCTTTAAACATTTGTATTTAGCAATGAAAAGCATATTCCCCAACATCAAGCGAAAGTAATTCAATAGCCGCATTTTCACCTATACTTGGCGTTTCACGAGTTCAAGCGGGGGAAAATCACTGTTTTAGCGCAAGGAGAACCGTCTTGTCGATTCAGGGTCAGAGGCCTGTTCGCTGCCACCTTAAAATACGCTGGATAATAATACCCCCCGTTACCCACAGTAATAACTATTTGATTGCTATAACTGTTTACTTCGGCTCATACAACCAAAACCAATAAATGATAGCGACAATAAGTAAAACGCCTAATAAATTAATTAATAACATAATTAAATCCCCTATAAATAAAGGTTACGAGTTACTCGCTTTAAAATAACGTAACCGATTTGCGTTAGTGACCACAGTAAGCGATGATAAAGCCATTGCCGCGCCAGCTACGACTGGGTTTAGTAGTAAACCAAAAAACGGATACAACAGCCCTGCAGCAATCGGAATACCCGCAATGTTATAAATAAACGCCCCAAACAAATTTTGTTTAATATTAGTTATGGTTGCGCCACTAATTGCAATGGCATCTGCAAGACCATGAAGTGAGCCTCGCATCAGCGTTATATCCGCACTTTCAATAGCTACATCTGTGCCAGTGCCAATGGCAAATCCAACATCGGCTTGTGCCAATGCTGGCGCATCATTTATACCATCACCAGTCATGCCTACAATTTCACCTTGAGATTGACGTTTAGTCACTTCACTGGCTTTATCATCTGGCATTACTTGCGCTATAAAGTCTGTAATACCGACTTTGCTGGCAACGGCTTTAGCGGTCGCTTGGTTATCGCCTGTCAGCATAACCACCTGCATACCTTTATTTTGTAAGCGTTTAATGGCCTCAGCTGAGTCTTCTTTTATTGGGTCAGCAACTGCGATTATGGCATGTAATTGACTGCCAATAGCAAAGTACATCGGCGTTTTAGCAGCGCTAGCAAGCTGCTCGGCTTGAGGTATTGCCTCTGCAATATCTATATTGTGGCTTTTCATCAGTGCCTGATTGCCAAACAATAGGCTTTGCTCATTAATGGTACCGATCACACCTTGTCCAGTGATAGCATTAAAATTACTGACTTTTTCAAGGGTGACATTTTGGTTTTTAGCATAATTAACAATGGCTTCGGCTAATGGATGCTCAGAACTACTTTCAAGACTAGCTGCTAACTTTAGCACCTCGGTACTGTCGCTTTGGTTGAACGTAACCACATCGGTCACGGTTGGCTTACCAGCGGTTATAGTGCCTGTTTTATCTAAGATCATGGTGGTGATTTTAGCTGTTGTTTGTAGCGCTTCACCGTTACGAATAAGTATACCCGACTGAGCAGCTTTACCTATGCCGACCATAATTGACATCGGTGTAGCTAAGCCAAGTGCACACGGGCAAGCAATAATTAAAACTGTGGTTATTGCAACAACCGCATAAGCAATACTCGGCTGTGGGCCAAAGTTAAGCCATGCTAAGCCTGCTAGCACTGCAATAATCATCACTGTGGGTACAAATATGCCTGAAATAACATCAGCTAAGCGTCCAATTGAGGGTTTAGAGTTTTGTGCACGTTTAACCATATTAATAATATTCGCTAAGGTGGTTTCGCTGCCTATATGGGTTGCTTTAAACAACAAAGTACCACTTTTATTAATACTGCCAGCAACAACCTTGTCACCCTCACCTTTATTAACCGGCATCGGTTCACCAGTGAGCATTGATTCATCTAGTGTACTGCTGCCTTCAATAACATCTCCATCGACTGAAATTTTCTCTCCAGGGCGGACACGAATCAAGTCACCTTTAATAACTTGGCTTATAGCTACATCTTGCTCTTGGTTATCTCGGATCACCCGTGCCGTTTTAGGCTGTAAACCAATTAAGCGTTTAATAGCCTCAGAGGTACGCCCTCGCGCCTTTACTTCAAAGGCTAAGCCAAGACTTATTAAGCCTATGATCATTGCTGAGGCTTCAAAATAAACATGTCTAGCCACCTCTGGTAATAGACTTGGCATGCTCACCACCACCATTGAATATAGCCAGGCTGTTCCCGTACCAAGCGCAATCAAGGTATCCATATTCGCTGTATGATTTTTAAATGACTGCCATGCGCCAGTATAAAATTGCTTACCCGACACAATCATTACGACCAACGTCATCATTCCAACAATAAACCAGCCAATACGCTGGGCATTGCTAGTGACACTCATATCAAAGATTAATCCATAAAGCATTAATGGCGCCCCCAAACCCAATGCCAATAGCATATTGCGCATAAGTTTTTTGTAGTGCGCGTTATCAGCTTCGGCTTTTTCATCTAAGGCGTCTTGTTGAGAATCACTGTTCATAGGTTTAGCTTGATAACCAATATCAGCGACAGCGTGCATTAGCTCCCCAGCCTTAGCCGAACCTTCTACTTGCACAGTTCGATCGGCAAAGTTCATTTCAACGCGCTGCGCACCCTTTACATTTTTCAGTGCTTTCTCTATTTTAGCCACGCAACTGCCACAATTTGCGCCTTCAATTATAAAGTTTTGCGTGGTGGATTGATTACTCATAACGCTTCCTTAGTATTTTTAACTTCAGAGATTGGATCAACAAAGGTCTCTATTAAGCTACATATATCTGCACTTACAGCCCCATCAGGCGATTTATCCCACTGTTTAACCGCTGCTTGCATTCGCGTGCGTAATTTAAGTGTTTCTTGAAAGTGCAGCTCTGTTTCCTCTAGTCGCTTTGCTATTAATTGTCGTGTGAGCGGACAAGGGCACTGCCCTTGCTCCGACTGTGCAATAATTTGTTGAATATCTTTTATTGAGAAACCGAGTTGACGCGCACTAATAATAAACTTTAAACGTTGCTGATCGGCTGCGGTATACTCTTGATAACCATTGCGCTCACCACGAATAGGATTAAGCAGCTTTATTCGCGTGTAATGACGAACCGTGTCTTGGGTCACGCCCATAGTATTGGCTAATTGCTTTACGTACATCATTAAACCTCTGGCTGGCTATGTAATGACAACATAATAAACCTATGTGTAACACATAGGTCAACAATTAATTAAGTATATGGCTGGGAGTGTGGAAGAAAGTTAAGATAAGAGCAGTCACCATAAGTGACTGCTAAATTTGAGAGTTACTGTAGTCCTTAGTTTGCTTTGCTTCGAGATTGCTTAAGTGCTTCACCAAGCTCACCCGCAATTGCTTGAATTTCAGGCATAGCGTCTTGTACTAAGGCTTGTGACATTTGCATTGATTCTTGCATTACTTGTGGCATTTTTTTCAAAATAGCCTGCCCTGACTCTGTCTTATAAAAAGCCAACATGTCGCTAATTTCTTGTTCAGTAAATTGTTTATCGTAGAGGTTAATCATCATCGGCTGCATTTTTTGCCAGCTCATTTTTGTTTTTAATACCTCGGTCATATCAGCATAATATTTGTCGAAAATTGCTTTCTCATCTGGCTTTACGCCCATTTGCACTGACATATTTTGCATCATGCCCTCAACTTGCGCATACATAGAGTCAACCATGGCATCCATGTTCATCACCTCTACCAGCTCATCAATTTTTTGCTGTTTGGCAGTTTGCGCTGCAAGGTTAGTTGAAAAAATTAAAAGTGAAAGCAGTATTACCTTACCCATATTAATATCCTTTTTGTATTTGAATTAGCGTCATAATCACATGTTCAACAAGTGTTGTAAATGGGGACAACCAAAAAACGAAAAAGCCGAATAACAGGTGTTTATTCGGCTTTTAATCGTTTATTCCCAGAGCTAATCTTTTTCGATATTATCGAGCCCTTTCGTTCCCTCTTTAGCTTTAAGCTTATGATGAATAGCGGTTTTAATCAGCATATAGCCACTAATAGGTGCAGTGATTAATAGAAATATAGTGATTAATATTTCTTTTACACTTAAGCCACTGACTGAATTAGCAAAAAATACCATAGCAGCGGTAAGTATACTCGCCATACCTAAAGTGGTGGCTTTTGTTGGCCCATGTAAACGCATAAAAAAATCAGGTAATTTAATTAAACCAATTGAGCCAATTAAAATAAATAACCCGCCTAACAGCAGCAATATTGATACGATCCATTCACTTATCATTTTAATACCTTACTCAATTATGTCGCCACGAAGTAAATACTTACATACAGCTACCGTACTTATAAACCCAAGCATGGCGATAAGTAAGGCTGCTTCAAAGTACAGCCCCGTGCCCATACTAATGCTATATAAAATAATCAAGGCAATCACGTTAATGTACATAGTATCGAGCGCTAAAATACGATCCGGTACTGATGGGCCAATAATAAGTCGCCATAGATTAAGTAATAACGACAATCCAACCATTGAAAAAACAATCAGTAATACTGTATCTAACATTGAAATATCTCCTTTAGGGGAGCTTCGTAACGTGCTTTTATTTGTTTAATAAGCGCTTGCTCATCATCTAAATCTAACACGTGAATTAATAAATAACGCTGTACCGGTTCATCGTCTTCATTAAGCGATTTAATCAGCGGGTAAACCTCGGCACTTACCGTACCCGGCGTTAAAGACACGCAGCTTGCTAAAATAGTAATTGGCATTTCATGCATTAAATCTATAGGCACTTTAACAAAGCCTGGACGCAGATTTTTTGAAGGGCCCAGTATTAATAATGCCACTTGCAAATTAGCCACTATAATATCGTAAAGTACGATTAGTAATTGCTTAAGTGCTAGCCCCGGCTTTAATATCAGCGGTTGCGGGTCTCTAAACGACATACTAAATAACGGTATTAGCAACGCAAGTAGCGCCCCTAATATAATATGCCCTACCGACACACTGTTGTTTAACAAGAGCCATACTATAAATAAAAATAGACTACGAAACGGCGTAGGTAACCAACCAAAACGAGCTTGTAAGCGCATTACATACCTCCCTTAAGTACCGCATTAATACCACCACTAATATCGTGAAGCTGTGTTGCCGCCTCGAGGGCGTACTGTGTTGCCATGTCACCAAAAATAACCAGTAGTATTGAACTTGCTAATAAACCAACTAACACGGTTACTTGTAGCGGGTGGGCATTGGCAACATCGCTAGCATCACCTGTTTTGTCTTTACGTTCCCAAAACAAACTAGTACCTGCACGTGATATAGCCACAATTAGCGCTAAGCTCATAATTAAGTAAACAGGCCAAAATACCAGTGCTTGCTCGCTATTTAAGGTCGTTTTTAAAATCCAAATTTTGCCAACAAAGCCCGAAAAAGGTGGCATACCAATAACGGTTAAACCGGCAATAATAAAACACGCACCTAATAAAAATGGTTGCTTTACTGCACGCCCGCCGACTAATCGATCACCAGCTTTACCTCGTTGTGTTGCAATTAAATCAGCAAGTAAAAATAGCGCCGCAGTCACTAACGTTGAATGCACTAAATAGTAAAGCAATGCAGCGGTGGCATTTATGTTTTGTAGTGCGACTAATGCCACCAACGTCCCTACAGAAACCAGTACTAAATTAGCGGTAAGCTTACGTAAATCTTGTGCGGCTAACACCCCTATTGCGCCAATCACTATGGTAGCAATAGCCAGCGCCCATAACCAAGACTGCGCCATATGCTCAAGTTCGCCAGCTTGTTCACCAAAAATAACCGTGTATACACGTAAGGTTGCGTAAACACCAACTTTAGTCATAATCGCAAATAATGCAGCAACCACAGGTGTGGCACTTGAGTAGGCGTTTGGTAACCATAAATGCAATGGTAATAACGCACTTTTAAGTGCAAACACCACCAATAGCAGTAAACCACCTGCCTTCGCTAAATAAACATCATCACCAGTTAGTTGCGGTACTTTATTGGCCATATCAGCAATATTTAAGGTGCCTAATACACCGTATAAAATACCTAAACCAATTAAAAATACGCTTGAACCAACTAAATTTAAAATAACGTAATGCAGAGCCGCGCGCGTTTTGGGTTTACCGCCACCGTGCATTAACAGCGCATAAGAGGCAATTAATAACACTTCAAAAAATACGAAGACGTTAAATAAATCCCCTGTTAAAAATGCACCATTTACCCCTAATATTAAAAAATGGATTAAAGGGTGAAAAAAGCTACCTTGTTCATCATCACCAGCACAGCCATATAAAGCCACGCCAACCCCCAAAAAGGCGGTTAAAGTGACTAACAAGGTCGAGAGCATATCTGCAACCAGTACAATACCAAATGGTGCAGACCAGTTACCTATTGCATAAACAATAATACCGTTATCTTTAACCTGAACCAGCAGTAATACTGTGACTGCAAAGGTTAAAATAGCCATTAAGCTAGACATAAATCGGCGTGCAAATAAGCTTTTGCCACACGGTGGGAGCAACAAAATAATTGCCGCTAGCATTGGCAGTAAAATAGGCAAAGATGCTAAATGCTGAATCATTTTCTCTCCTTGCGTTTATTTTTAGTTAGGGTGCCATCAACATGGTCGTTGCCTAAATCTGCTCGGCCTCGAATAGATAAAATAACCACAAACGCAGTCATCGCAAAGCCAATTACAATGGCTGTTAACACTAATGCTTGTGGTAGCGGGTCAGCGTAATCAGCGCCAGTCCCTAGTACCACGGCTTTATTAATTGTTAAGCGCCCTGATGAGAATAAAAACAAATTAACCGCGTAAGAAATCATTGTCAGCCCCAGTACCACTGGGAATGTACGTGCTCTTAGCAATAAAAACACGCCACAGGTGACTAACACGCCAACGCAAGATGCATATAACAGTTCCATTAAATATTTACCTCTTCTTTCTCTGCGTTCGCGGTCATATTACCTAAGCTCGCAAGGATCATCAGCGTAGCGCCAACAACAGTTAAGTACACGCCCAAGTCAAATACAATGGCGCTGGCAAGCTCTGTTTTACCAACAAACGGAATATCAAAGTAATCAAACCAGGTAGTTAAAAATGGCTTGTCAAAGAACCAACTTCCCACACCTGTAAACATGGCAATAGCAATACCTGATGCAATAATTTTTCGATAGTTAACATCAAAGCGTTCATTTATCCACGCAGTACCATGCGCCATATATTGTAAAATAAAGGCAATAGAAGTTACGAGGCCTGCTATAAAGCCTCCTCCAGGTAAGTTATGACCGCGTAGGAAAATATAAGCAGACACTAATAGCGCTAATGGCAGTAAGCTTTGAGAAATACAAGCCAATAAAATAGGATGGCGATCTTTAGACCATGGACGCCCTTCACTATCGCTCGCTGGCATATAAAGTGGAATTCTTGATAACAGTTTAAATATGCCCAGTGCGGCAATACCTAGTACAGTAATTTCACCTAAAGTATCAAAGCCCCTAAAATCAACCAAAATAACGTTAACTACATTAGTGCCACCACCGCCTGTTTTGGCGTTAGCAATAAAGAACTCAGAAATTGAATCAAGCGGACGAGTCAGTAAGGCGTAACAAATACTAGCAATTATGATCCCCACGGTAGAGGAAATAACCACATCACGTAAAATACGCAATGAGCTTGACTCTCTTGGCGTGCTTTGAGGTAAGAAAAACAGTGCCAACATTAATAGTATAATAGTGGCTACTTCTACAGTAAGTTGCGTTAAGGCCAAGTCAGGCGCTGAAAAACGGGTAAACGCCACCGACACCATTAGTCCCACAATCGACAGCATTAATAACGACACCATTCGAATTCGATGCCAAATAACGGTAGCAATTGCACCTATTATGAGTAGTCCTGCACCAATTGCGTTTTGAATATCAACCGGTGTATTAGGCACGCTACCGGCTAGCTGCTTCATTTCAAATAATGGCCAACCAGAGGCAAGTAATACAACGCCTAACATTATAAATACATAACGTTGTAATGAGCCATTTTCTGTTGATTGGATTTTGTTTTGACACCAATTGACCACTACCGCTAAAAAACGCTCGAAGATTTTTTTAGCGTTAAAAGGAGGTAACGACGCTTGGAACTGGAACAAGTACTTACGATTAACGTAAATAAATAAACCACCAATTACCGCCATACCACTCATAAGTAGAGGTAAGTTGAAACCATGCCAAATAGTCAATTTATACTCAGGCATTGCTTCACCAAGTACGGCTAGTGAAGCGGCCGATAAAATACCATCAACGGCAAAGTGTGGAAAAATACCCACTAAAATACACAGTACCACTAAGATTTCTATAGGCACACGCATATAACGCGGTGCTTCATGAGGGGTACGTGGTAAATCAATGGGCTCACCATTAAAGAACACGTCATGAATAAAGCGTGATGAGTACGCCACCGACAACGCACCCGCTACAGTTGCCAGCACCGGGATTAGCCACGACATTGAGCCAAGTACCTGCTGATGCAGTGTCTCAGCAAAGAACATCTCTTTTGATAAGAAACCATTTAACAACGGTACACCTGCCATAGCGGCAGCAGCCACCATCGCCAAGGTGGCCGTATAAGGTAAGTAGCGCCACATGCCATTGAGTTTACGCATATCACGAGTACCGGTTTCATGGTCAATAATGCCGGTTGCCATAAATAACGACGCTTTAAACGTCGCGTGGTTAATAATATGAAAAATAGCGGCAACGGTCGCAAGCTGTGTATCTAGGCCTAGTAATAATGTAATTAAACCCAAATGACTAATCGTTGAATAGGCTAACAAGCCTTTTAAATCATGTTTGAATAACGCGATATAAGCGCCAAATAATAATGTGGTTAAACCGGTCAAACCGACTAATAAAAACCAGGTATCGGTACCCGCCAATGCGGGGTAAAAACGCGCAAGTAAAAAGATACCTGCTTTTACCATAGTGGCAGAGTGTAAATACGCACTAACCGGCGTAGGTGCAGCCATGGCATGCGGTAACCAAAAATGAAACGGAAATTGTGCAGATTTAGTAAAAGCACCTAATAATACTAGTACTAATGCCAATTCATATAAGTCGTGAGATTGAATAATCGCTTTGCTAGCTAAAATGGTGTCTAAGTCGTAGCTTCCAACAATATCGCCTAACAACATTAAGCCACCGAGTAAGGCTAAACCACCGGCGCCAGTTACCGCTAATGCCATGCGCGCCCCCTTGCGCGCCTCTGATTTGTGCCACCAATAACTGATTAACAAAAACGAGCTAATACTGGTTAGCTCCCAAAATACCCATAACTGAATCACATTGTTTGACATAACAATGCCCAGCATGGCGGTCATAAATAACATTAAGTAGCTAAATAGTTTTGGCAATGAATCATTTTGACTTAGGTAATAACGGGCATACAAAATTACTAGTAACCCTATTCCTAGAATCATAAATAAAAACAGTAAACTCAATCCATCTAAGCGTAAGGAAATATCCAGCCCTAAAGCAGGTATCCACTGTGCGCTAAAACGAATGGTTTCTCCCGCGAGAACCGCAGGCGCATGATAAAGTGTAATTGCAAGCGCGGCTAATGGCGCAATAGCCGTTAGGCTCGTTGCCTGATTTCGAGAAAGTTTGCCGGTGCATGCAGAAATAACACTGCCGAATAAGGATAACAGGGGTATCCAGAGCAAAGTCATAATGAAGGGCCTTTTTGAATCATAAAGTTTATCAATTCGCTACTTGTTATTATTAAATACCAAAGTGACTTGGGTATACGTTTTATGTCTGTTTTTTAACAACATTAATACGTATAGTTATACTGATAAACGCAGTTTTTGTCTATAGAAAGCGCCGCTAGCGGAACAATAATCAAACAAAAATGCTTATAAATTAATGAACAGTAGCCAAATAAGCTCAGCTTTCAGACAGTTTACAGCGGAATATCCAATCACTAAAATCGTACAAATAAATGAGCATTAAGTGCTATGTGCTTTTGCCACAAAATACGATATTGCGCTGATAGGCCTAACTGCTGATATTGCATAATCGACCACTGTGCACTGGGCTTATAAGCAGTGCCGCCTTGTTGGCAGCTTTGGCTTTTGTGCCACCCTTTGGGAGCATCTGATTTTTTTGCAATAAATAAGTTGGGAGCAACAAACCCATCAAGCTGACATAACCACGCTTGCTTTTTTACCGGTAAAGCGTACTCATCTTCAAAGCCATTAAAGTGCATTAACTCATGCAAAAAAACCGCGTAGCTAGCCTGTGAATTAATATGCATTAAACCATTTTTTACACTGGCAGTACCTTGCTTAGGCATCATAACAGCAAAATCGAACCCAGTGGGAAGCCGCTTTTTAAGCGATGATTGTTGCCAATCGCACTTAGCACGTGAGGATTCAGTACTATTGCAACTAATTGCACTACCCACATAAACTGGTTTTGAAAAACAAAAGGTATTGAGACTCGGCTCTGGGTTTTGAAAGTACGCGTTACGAAATTGATTGAGCCTGTATAAACCATCACGGTGATCGCTCAACATTAATACGTTAAATGTACACTGCTTTTGTATCTCAACTTGCTTGCTTGCAACTAAAAACCCTAACTTATTCATGAATGATGCACTCAATGTTTCTATGGGTGCTTGTTGCTGTAATTGCAGATGATAAAAGATATCGCCTTTAGGAAGCTTATTTTGATTTTTTAGTAGCGCTAAATCCTGCCAACGCTGTTGCGAAAATAACGAGTCGGCGAGTTTTTTTTGCTGTGCTCGTGTAATTTTATCCAAACTTGCTTGCCAAAATAGTTTAGCCGTTTCAGTTTGATTATTGCTTAATAATGACAACCCATAGCCATATTGAGCATCCGCTATTTTATTGCGAGCTAAGGTTGCTAAGGCTGTGGTGGGTAATTGTAATATGTGGTTTGCAAAGTAACGAGGGAATTGCCAATAACTGTCAATCACATTGGCCTTGGCATGTAATACTTGCCAAAAGCCAATGCTATTTTGTTTATTACTCGAGCCACTAATAACGCTAGCGCACAGTAATAAAGCACTTAGTTTTAAATAATTAGCCAGCGCTTTCACTGGCCATCAACTCAAGCTCTAAACGCGCATACTTATATTCTATAAATTCATGTACGTTCGTTGCTAGCGCCAATTTAAAGTAATCTGTGGCAATTGAGAACTCACCTGCGGCTTGGTGCTGTTTAGCTAAGTAAAAATAAGCTTCACATAAACGCTGAGCATATTCTTGTTGTGAACTTACACCATCGGCTATCCCTGAAAAAAATGCTTTTTCACTCATATCACCTACATACAAGGCAATAAGCTGATATGCCCATTCGTTTTCATCAAGAGCCGCCGCATTAGCTTTTAACGAAGCGAGCGCCTGAGTTTTATCTTGTGCTGCTTGAGCTAAATAAAGCCACAGCACACGATAAGGATCGTTAGGAGAGCGCTCCAAGAATGTTTTAAAGTCATCCTTTGCAAGCGTCGCTCTATCACCATAGTACAAAGCAATACCACGATTTAAATACGCATATTCATGTTCTTGGTCTAACTCTATGGCTGAATCAAAATACTCGTATGCTTTTTCGTATTGCTGCATCAAGGTATGTTGAATCCCCAAAAAATTATACACTTCAGCCAAATCAGGTTTCAGTTTAACTGCTCGGTTAAAATCAATTCGCGATAAAGTAGTCATGCCTAAGCTATCAAACAGCACACCACGGTCATAATAGAGCTTTGCTTGTTGCTCTGTACTTAAGTCTGCTCTATTTAATAGCTCTGAAAAACGAGCAATGGCAATTTCATTTCTAAAGTCTGATGCAAGTGGCGCAGTAAATGGTACATTAATAATAGCAGCGGGTTTAGTAGTAGCCTGACAAGCGCTTAAAGACAAAATAGCAAAAGATGCCAAGGCTAAATGTTTAAGTCTCATTAAAATCCTTAATACCGAGGTAAGTAGCAAATAGATAAGACATAAGCTGTCTTGTAAGGTTCATTCTTGTTATATGTTACTTAACGTCTTGAACACAATAGGTTGCTAACATTAAAGCATAAAAAAAGGGGCTAAACAGCCCCTTTTTATACTATCCAGTAATTATCTGGATGAAAGATTAGCAATTACGCGTCTTTAGACTCGTCAGCTGCAGGTGCTGCTGATTCCATTGCTTCTTTAATACTTAGACGTACACGGCCTTGACGGTCTACTTCTAGTACTTTAACTTTAACTTCTTGACCTTCACTAAGGTGATCAGCAACGTTGTTAACACGTTCTGTGCTGATTTGTGAGATATGCACTAGGCCATCTTTACCTGGAAGAATGTTTACAAACGCACCGAAATCAACGATACGTACCACTTTACCTTCGTAGATAGTACCTACTTCAAGCTCAGCAGTTAATTGCTCAATACGGCTAATTGCATTTGCTGCACTTTCACCGTCTGTAGCAGCAATCTTGATTGTGCCATCATCACCGATTTCAATCGTAGTACCCGTTTCTTCAGTAAGCTGACGGATAGTTGCGCCACCTTTACCGATAACTTCTGCGATTTTCTTCTGTGGGATTTGCATCGTGTAAATACGCGGAGCAAACATAGATAACTCTTCAGAAGGTGCAGAAATCGCTTCGTCCATTACATTTAGAATGTGTAAACGTGCAGCTTTCGCTTGTTTAAGCGCGATTTGCATGATTTCTTGAGTAATACCTTCAATTTTGATATCCATTTGCAGTGCAGTGATACCGTTAGTTGTACCCGCTACTTTAAAGTCCATGTCACCTAAGTGATCTTCATCACCTAAGATATCTGAAAGAACAACAAAGTTTTCTTCTTCTTTAACTAAGCCCATTGCGATACCCGCAACTGAGGCTTTAATTGGAACACCTGCGTTCATAAGCGCTAAAGACGTACCACAAACCGATGCCATTGAAGATGAACCATTTGATTCAGTAATTTCAGATACAACACGGATTGAATATGGGAAGTCAGTCAATGTTGGCATTACTGCTGCAATACCACGCTTAGCTAGGTTACCGTGGCCGATTTCACGACGCTTAGGAGAACCAACAAAACCCGTTTCACCTACACAGAACGGAGGGAAGTTATAGTTAAGCATAAAGTGGTTTTTGTGCGTGCCAGTTAAATCGTCGATTAACTGTGAATCACGTTCTGTACCAAGTGTTGCTGTTACTAATGCTTGCGTTTCACCACGTGTGAAGATTGCAGAGCCGTGAGTACGTGGAAGTACGCCCGTCATTACATCTAGAGCACGGATCATATCTGGTTCACGACCATCGATACGTTTTTCGCCAGCAGCGATACGGCCACGAACGATTTTCTTCTCAAGTGAACCGAATACTTTACCTACTTCTTGCTTATCAAGCGTTTCGCCTTCAGCAAGTTCGCTTGTTAGTGCTTCAACAACCGCATCTTTTGCAGCAGTTAATGCTTCTTTACGCGCTACTTTATCAGTAATACGGTAAGCTTCGCCTACTTTATCTGCAGCAAGAGTTGCTACTTTCTCTTCTAATGCAACGTTTTTCTCAGGTGCAGTCCAATCCCAAGTAGGCTTGCCTGCTTCTGCTTTAAATTCGTTAATTGCATTGATGATAGACTGTGATTGCTCATGGCCGTATACAACCGCGCCTAGCATTACGTCTTCAGCAAGTACGTCTGCTTCTGATTCAACCATAAGTACTGCGTTATCAGTACCAGCAACAACTAAGTCAAGTTGGCTCTCTTCAAGCTCTTTTAGTGTCGGGTTAAGTACGTATTCACCGTTAATGTAACCAACACGTGATGCACCAATTGGACCGCTGAACGGGATACCAGAGATAGCAAGTGCTGCTGATGTACCAATCATCGCAACCATATCAGGTTGGATTTCAGGGTTTACAGAAACAACAGTCGCGATAACTTGTACTTCGTTTACGAAACCATTTGGGAAAAGTGGACGAATTGGACGGTCAATAAGACGTGCAATAAGTGTTTCGCCATCGTTAGGACGACCTTCACGCTTAAGGAAACCACCTGGGATACGACCAGCAGCGTACATACGCTCTTGGTAGTTAACTGTTAGTGGGAAGAAGTCTTGACCTGGTTGAGCTTCACGCTTACCAACAACCGTTACTAGTACTGACGTGTCGCCAATGCTTGCTAGTACTGCGCCGTCAGCTTGACGAGCGATAGCACCTGTTTCTAGCGTCACTGTGTGTTGACCTAGTTGAAATTCTTTTATAATTGCTTGCACTTAAAATATTCCTTAAATGTATTTTTAGTATTAATTAAGTTTTCATCAAAGTACCAATTACAGTACATAATTGTATTCAGTTGGAAATCAATTAAGTACTACAATTGGCAATGATGTAAATAACCGTAAATAAACCTTTTTATCTACGCGCCATAGTATATAACAAAGTCAGGTAAAATTGCGAGCTTAGTCCAGAGATAAACGTGATGCTAAATTATGTACTTTGCTGTTACTTACAATGTGGCTTTTAGCTTATATTTCAAGGGGGTTAATCGATGTGGGTAGTGAGTATGAGGAAATTTAGACACAAAAAAAGGAGCTAAAAAGCTCCCCTTTTGATAATCAAGTTCTTAGCGACGTAGGCCAAGCTCTTTGATTAACGCAGTGTAACGCGAGATATCTTTACCTTTAAGGTAATCAAGCAGTTTACGGCGAGTGCTTACTTTACGAAGCAGACCACGACGTGAGTGGAAGTCATGCTTGTGATCAGCGAAGTGACCTTGAAGCTTGTTGATATCAAAAGTAAGTAATGCTACTTGTACTTCAGGTGAACCAGTGTCGCCTTCAGCGCGTGCGAATTTAGCAATGATATCGATTTTTTCTTGATTGCTTAGTGACATAATAACTCCAAAAGTTAAATTTAATAGGTGCTTTAGCCGATCACTAATTCAGCCAAAACGATTAAGCGGGCGTATTCTACCAATTATCAGCATAACTACAAGTTAAACTTTACTCTGGTTGTTGATTAGACAAGCCGCGCTTTGATTTTAAATGGCCATCAGGATTACGTTCGCCCGTACCAATAAATATTCCGTCAGCCAGTACCTTTATTGCACCTTCAGGCAGGGCTTTACCCAATACCACAGCTTGACCATGGCTAAATGCCACTCCCTGCTCTTTAGTAATTTCCACAACGGGTAAATCAACTAACGCAGTATCCATTGGCAATAATAGTTCGTCAAGGTAAGTGGAAGGCGCAACGTCTTGTTCTTTCGCTTGATTTAATAACGTTTCTAACTGCTCAAGTGTGACCATTTTATCTGCTGGGTAATGCCCTACAGCACTACGATGCAGCATAATCACATGCGCGCCGCAGCCTAAGTTTTCACCTAAGTCATCAACGATAGTACGAATATACGTACCTTTAGATACATGGGCAGTCATTTGTATTTCGTTAGCTTGCTCATCAAACTCATCAAGCGTTAAGCTAAATACGTTAATTTTTCGACATTTGCGAGGAACTTCAATGCCTTCACGCGCATATTTATATAAAGGCTTGCCTTCATATTTAAGCGCTGAATACATTGATGGGTATTGGTCTGACTCACCTAAAAACTTAGCAATCTCTTCGCTTAGTAATTGGGAAGTGACATTCACATCGCGAGTTTCAACCACTTCGCCATCAGAGTCTGATGTGGTCGTACGTTCACCTAGCTTAGCTCGAACAACATAGGTTTTATCTGTATCGAGTAAAAACTGGGTAAACTTAGTCGCTTCACCAAAACAAATTGGCAGCATGCCGGTCGCAAGCGGATCAAGCGCACCTGTGTGCCCCGCTTTTTGCGCAAAATAAATACCTTTAGCCTGCTGTAATGCCTTGTTTGATGAAATGCCTTCTGGTTTGTTTAACAACAAAATACCATCAACTGGACGGCCTTTACTGCGTCTTGCCATTAGTCTTTAGTGCCTTCTTCGCTATCTGTTTCATCATCAACATGCTTAGCATTATCTTCACGAATGATAGAGTCCACTAAGTTAGAGATGCGCATCCCTTCCATTAATGAGTTATCAACCACAAATTTAAGCTCTGGCATAATACGTGCGCGAATACGCTTACCTAGTAACGAACGGATATAGCCCGTTGCTTCGTTCAGTACTTTTGCACTCTGTTTTGCTGCATTTTCGTCTTCAGTGTTAAACACCGTGATAAAAACTTTGGCATAAGATAAATCGCGTGATACTTCTACCGCAGACACTGTCACCATGCCTAAGCGCGGATCTTTAATTTCGCGTTGTAGAATCACAGCAATTTCTTTTTGAATTTGCTGAGCAACACGATCAGTGCGAGAAAATTCTCTCATTTCACTTTCCTAAAATTATAACTTATTGAAAAAACAATAATAAGTTAACTAAATAATGGATACACAAATGGGGGCTGAGCCCCCATTTAAAATCTTAGCATAGGTTATGTTGGGCTATCGAGATACGACCTTGAATGTCCAACAACACCTAACAACAATTAAAGACTACGTTGTACTTCAACTGTTTCAAATACTTCGATTTGGTCACCAACGCGAACGTCATTGTAGTTCTTAACGCCGATACCACATTCCATGCCGTTACGAACGTCTTGTACGTCATCTTTAAAGCGACGTAATGACTCAAGTTCACCTTCGTAAATAACCACGTTATCACGAAGTACACGAATTGGTGCGCTACGTTTGATAGTACCTTCAGTAACCATACAACCAGCAATTGCGCCAATTTTTGGAGACTTAAATACATCACGTACTTCAGCAAGACCAATGATCTCTTGTTTAAACTCAGGAGCAAGCATACCAGACATGGCTTGCTTAACTTCTTCGATAAGTGCGTAAATTACGCTGTAGTAACGAAGGTCTAAGTTTTCAGAGTCAATCACTTTACGCGCTGATGCATCGGCACGAACGTTAAAGCCAACTACGATTGCGTTAGACGCTGCAGCAAGAGTTGCATCTGTTTCAGTGATACCACCAACACCAGAACCAACAATCTTCACTTTTACTTCATCAGTAGAAAGTTTAGTTAGTGAGTCTGAAATTGCTTCAATTGAACCTTGAACGTCTGCTTTAAGTACCACGTTAACTTCAGACACATCGCCTTCAGTCATGTTAGTAAACATGTTTTCAAGCTTCGCTTTTTGCTGACGCGCTAATTTAACATCGCGGAATTTACCTTGACGGTATAAAGCAACTTCACGTGCTTTACGCTCGTCTTTAACTACTGTTGCTTCATCACCCGCTGCTGGAATACCAGAAAGACCTAAAATCTCAACAGGAATAGAAGGACCCGCAGATTTAATGTCTTTACCGTTTTCATCGCGCATTGCACGAACACGGCCATACTCAAGACCACATAATACAATGTCACCTTGGTTAAGCGTACCTGATTGAACAAGGATAGACGCTACTGGACCACGGCCTTTATCAAGACGTGATTCAATTACAACACCTGCAGCCATACCTTCGCTAGGTGCATTTAGTTCTAACAGCTCAGATTGCATTAATACTGCTTCTAAAAGGTCATCAATACCAAGACCTGTTTTAGCTGAGATGTGAACGTATTGCGTATCACCGCCCCAATCTTCTGGGATAACGTCTAGCTGAGCTAGCTCGTTTTTAACGCGGTCTGGATCTGCGCCTTCTTTATCCATTTTGTTAACAGCAATGATTAAAGGAACGCCAGCTGCGCGAGCATGCTGTACCGCTTCTTTAGTTTGTGGCATTACACCATCATCGGCTGCAACTACTAGGATTACGATATCAGTCGCTTTTGCACCACGAGCACGCATAGATGTAAACGCGGCGTGACCCGGAGTATCTAAGAAAGTGATCATGTTGCCGTTAGTTTCAACGTGGTATGCACCAATATGCTGCGTAATGCCACCGGCTTCGCCTGAAGCAACTTTAGCTGAACGAATGTAATCAAGCGTTGACGTTTTACCGTGGTCAACGTGACCCATAACAGTTACTACTGGAGCACGAGGCTCAGACTTACCATCTTCGTGGCGGTCGTTAAGTACTGTTTGCTCTAATTCGTTTTCTTTAACGATGATAACTTTATGGCCCATTTCTTCTGCAACAAGTTGCGCAGTTTCTTGGTCAATAACTTGGTTAATCGTAACCATGTCACCCATTTTCATCATTGTTTTTACAACTTCAGCGCCTTTAACAGCCATGCGTGACGCAAGCTCAGCAACTGTAATTGTTTCACTAATACGCACTTCGTTTTTAACATCAGCCGTTGGTTTTTGGAAACCGTGCTGTAATGACGCTGGCGCTTTTAGCTTACCTTTTTTACCTTTAGACGCTGCAAATTTATCTTTTGCTGGCGCTTTTTTCTTTTTCTTCGCACGGCGTGAGCCTTGCTCTTCGCGAGCATCTGCTACATCTTCTGCTTCACGTGCGTAAGTTGAAGTCGTAAGGTGGTGATCCGCGGTTTCTTCGCGTTTCTTACGTTCTTCTTCTTCTTTCTTCCAGCGTGCTGAATTCTCTTCAGCTAGCTTTCTTGCCTCTTCTGCTTGACGTTTCGCTTCTTCTTCAGCTTTCTTCAATGCGGCCTCTTCTGCTTCTTTTTGCAGACGCTCAGCTTCGATGCGATCTTTCTCAGACTTAGCACTTTGCTCAGGGGTCATCTGCTGTTGTTTCGCTTTACGCTCAGCATCTGCTTTGCGTTTAGCTTCTTCTTTGGCTTTACGATCAGCGTCTTCTTTCGCTTTACGTTCTGCCTCTTGTTTCGCTTTCAATTCTGCGGCTTCTTGTTCAGCTTTTTGCTGCTCTTCAAGACGCGCTTTTTCTTCAGCGGCTAGACGTTGCTGTTCTTGCTCTTGCTCAACAGCACTTTTTTTCACGTAAGTGCGGGTTTTGCGAACTTCAACTTGCACAGCCTTTGCTTTACCCGTAGAGCCAGTCACACTTAATGTGCTTTTGCTCTTACGTTGCAATGTCATACGCGCTGGACCTTCAGATCCAGTACCGCCATGTTGCTTGCTTAGGTGATCAAGTAACGTTGCTTTTTCAGCTTCTGTTACATTATCGCCTGCTTGTTTAGTAATACCGGCTTGTGAAAACTGCTGTAGCAATTTATCAACAGTTGTACCTATATCACCGGCTAGTTTTTCAACATTTACTTCTGCCATAGTCTCTAATACCTCCGTTAATAAATTACTCGTCTGCAAACCAACAAATATTACGTGCAGCCATAATTAGCTCGCCCGCTTTCTCTGCAGATAGCTCTGTAATATCTACAAGCTCATCAATTCCTTGCTCAGCTAAGTCTTCAAGTGTTACTACACCCTTACTTGCCATAACAAATGCTAAATGACGCTCTAAGCCTTCAAGCGCAAGTAAGTCTTCAGCAGGCTCAGCGCCTTCTAAGCTTTCTTCCGTTTTAAGGGCTTTCGTTGTTAATGCATCTTTTGCACGTGAACGTAATACGTCCACTGTTTCTTCATCTAAGCCGTCGATTTCTAAAAACTCAGAAGCAGGTACATACGCAACTTCTTCAAGTGTTGAGAAACCTTCGTTGATAAGTAATGACGCAAACTCGTCATCAATATCTAAGTTTTCAGTAAATAAGTTAATTAACTTATCTGACTCAGCTTCGTTCTTAGCGCGCATTTCATCAACGGTCATTACGTTTAATTCCCAGCCAGTTAACTGGCTTGCTAAACGTACGTTTTGACCATTACGACCAATAGCTTGTGCTAAGTTATCAGCTTCAACAGCAATATCCATTGAGTGAGTGTCTTCATCCATTACGATTGAAGCCACTTCTGCTGGTGCCATTGCGTTAATAACAAACTGTGCTGGGTTGTCATCGTAAAGTACGATATCAACACGCTCACCGCCAAGTTCTGACGATACCGCTTGAACACGTGCGCCACGCATACCAACACACGCACCTACAGGGTCTATACGCTTATCATTAGACTTAACTGCGATTTTAGCGCGTGAACCTGGATCACGAGCTGCGGCACGTAATTCAATCATCTCTTCGCCAATTTCTGGCACCTCAATGCGGAATAATTCCATCAGCATTTCTGGTTTAGAACGGGTTACAAATAACTGTGCACCACGTGCTTCTGGTTTAACTTCATATAGAAGACCACGAATACGATCGCCTGGGCGGAAGTTTTCACGTGGCAGCATGTCGTCACGGTAAATAACCGCTTCTGCGTTATTACCTAAATCAAGTACGATTGCATCACGCGTTGCTTTTTTAACAACACCCGTTACTAGCTCGCCTTGCTGATCTTTGTACGCTTCAACCACTAAGGCACGCTCTGCTTCACGTACTTTTTGTACGATTACTTGCTTAGCCATTTGTGTTGTTATGCGGTCAAATTTAATTGATTCAATCTGCTCTTCTACGTAGTCGCCCATTTTCAAGTCTGGTTCTTCAACTTGAGCAGCTTCTAACGTGATTTCGCTGTATGGATTCTCTAAAGAACCATCTTCTAGTACTTCAGCTATTTGCCAGCGACGGAATGTATCGTAATCGCCAGTTTTACGGTCAATTGCAACACGTACATCAATTTCACCATCATGCTTTTTCTTTGTCGCTGTCGCTAATGCGAACTCTAGAGCTTCAAAAATCTTTTCTTTTGGAACCGCTTTCTCATTGGAAACGGCTTCAGCAACCAATAATATCTCTTTTGCCATGGGTAATGCCTCGCTTGCCCTATTCCTTCGCACTCGAATTAAAACTTTGCGATTATGTTCGCACGTTCAATGTTACTAAGCATGATTAAATGCTCTGCACCATCGCTAGATAATGTGATCATATCGCTGCTAACTGCTATTAAGTCGCCTTTAAAATTACGGCGACCGTCTTGTGGAAGCTTAGTACGCACGCGTACTTCCTCTCCTTGCGCCTGCTCGTAGTGATCTTGTTTGAATAATGGACGATCAACACCAGGAGACGACACTTCCAAATCATATTCGTTTGTAATCGGGTCTTCGACGTCTAAAATCGCACTAATTTGACGACTGGCATCTGCGCAGTTGTCAACTGAAATTCCATCCTCGTGAGCAATGTATACTCTTAAGGTAGAATGGCGACCCGCTTGTACAAACTCAAGACCATGTAATTCAAAGCCTAGCATTTCTACCGCAGGCGTTAACATGGTTACTAAATCTTGTTCAAGTTTTGTCACGAAAATCCTCCATACAAACAAAAAAAGGGCTTATAGCCCTAAAATACTGAGTTTAAATTTTGATTTAATCGATAAACATTAAATCAAACGGTGCAGATACAACAACGCCCCGAACCAAGCGGGGCGTCACACCAAAAAACGCAAAACTGTGTGGCCTAGGGCCAAGCTTGGTTGCGAGTCAGTACCCTGACCAAATTAAACTTCATTAGCTTAAACGCAAAACGCGCATTACTTAGAATGCGCGATATAAAGTAGTAAGTTTAAACCTACTATTAAGATTGGTTGCGGGAGCCGGATTTGAACCAACGACCTTCGGGTTATGAGCCCGACGAGCTACCAGACTGCTCCATCCCGCGCCAATAGATAAAAAGTTAATAACTTAATATCGCTGTTAGTAAATTTTATAACCTACTAAACAATGGCCGCTATTATAAGGATGTGCCGCTAAATTAGCAACCATAATAACTAATAAGTTGATAAAAAAAGCAACCTAGTTTATCGCCTTAACTACACTATGTTTGCTATAAAATTTGAATCGTTACAATCAACCGCTGTATTAAATTGCATTCGGTGCTCTATTATCGGTAACCTGAACTTTGGATAATAAATCTATCTCAAGCAGCTATTTTCAGCGCTAACTGCGTTGAATTTACTTGCAATAGGCTAGCTATTGACGCGTAATTTCGCCTTGTTTTCACTGAAAATCTCTGGCTAGAGAAAATAAACATAAATATCATTTTTGATTTAATATGTTAGTAAACCTCTTAACCAGAGTTCAGGTTAAACATACTTTAAGAAATAGATCGCTTTTAAAAATATCACGTATAAGAGTGAATTTTGGCTAATTATGAAAAAATACAACACACTAAGATTGATTTTAGGTGATCAGCTCAATCCTGCTCATTCGTGGTTTAAAGACAAATCAGACGACACAGTATTTGTTATTGCTGAGCTTATGCAAGAAGCACACTATGTAAAACACCATGTGCAAAAAATATCAGCCTTTTTTAAAGCCATGGAAAACTTCGCTAATGCATTAAAAGATGCTGGCTTAAATGTTTTACATCTCACGCTAGATGACACCAAAGACGATGATGACTTACCCGCTCTTTTAACGCGTTTAGCCAAGCAGCATGAATGTACCTCTATTGAATATCAATACCCAGATGAGTACCGTTTAAAAACACAACTTCACGAATTCGCGACTAATAGCGAGTTAACGGTGAATGCCTGTGACAGCGAGCATTTTTTATTAGCATTTAACGACATAGATAAACGCTTTAAAAAAGATAAACACGTCACCATGGAGCATTTTTATCGGGCAATGCGTAAGCAGTTTGATATTTTAATGGAAAATGACAAACCTGCCGGTGGGCAATGGAACTTTGATGCAAATAACCGTAATAAGTTTTCAAAAAGTGATTTAGCCGATATTCCTGGCCCTAAATTATTTAAAAATGACGTGAGTGCCATTATTGAGCGCTTAGATTCGCATAACGTAGGATATTTTGGACAAATAGAAACTCAGTTAAGCTGGCCAACAACCCGTAAGCAAGCAATAAGTGCGCTTGATCATTTTTGTGCACATTTACTGCCTCGCTTTGGTCAATTTCAAGATGCGATGACAGATCAATGCCCTGATAAAGATACCTTTTATCACAGCCGATTATCGTTTGCGTTAAATGCCAAAATTTTACCCCCTCGCTATGTTATCGACCGTGTCGTTAAAGAGTACCAACAACGTCAAGATGAAATATCTATTTCTCAGGTTGAAGGCTTTATTCGCCAAGTACTGGGTTGGCGCGAGTATGTGCGTGGCGTGTATTGGAAAAACATGCCCGATTACGCCAACAAAAACCAGCTTAATGCAACTCGTGCACTGCCGAGTTATTTTTGGAATGGTAAAACAAAAATGAATTGCTTAAGCCACTCATTAACACAAAGCTTAGACAGCGCGTATGCCCATCATATTCAGCGCTTAATGGTAATAGGTAATTTTTGTTTATTAACCGCCATCAGTCCCGATGAAGTAGATGAATGGTATTTAGGTGTTTATATTGATGCTATTGAGTGGGTAGAAATGCCTAACGCCCGAGGGATGAGCCAGTTTGCTGACGATGGCATCATTGCCACTAAACCTTATGCGGCTAGCGGCAACTATATAAATAAAATGAGTGACTACTGTAAAAGCTGCCAATACAAAGTAAAAGAAAAAGTGGGCAAAGACGCGTGTCCGCTAAACAGCCTTTACTGGCAGTTTATGCAAAAACACCGAGAGCGACTTGAGAAAAACCCACGAATAGGCATGGTTTATCGTAATTGGGATAAACAAGATGAATCATTACGCCAAGCAACCTTAGAGCAAGCTAGCAACTATTTAAATAATATTGAAAAGCTGTAAATATAAATGCCTTCAATTGGTGGCAGTATCCTTGATAGTTAATATTAAAGTATCAAAATAGGTAATATTGTTAATTAAATGTTTAATTTATTTGTCATGGCAATGTAATGAGCTTATTTTTTAATAGCACCTCTTACTCCAAACAATGATGAGAATAAAATGAAAAAACAATTAATTGCAGCGACACTTTTATTACTCGGTACAAGCCAAGCTCAAGCTTTTAGTCAAGAAACTCACAAACGTATTGTTCTTGATGCCGTAAATTATATGCAGCAACACCCAGCCAGCACCGAATATGCTGCCCTACGTCAGTACGCTGCACAAAACAATCTGACAATCTCTGAATTAGCCGAGCTGCTAGGACAAGCGGCTTATGATGTAGATGACTTTGAAGACACCTTTTTCTGTGGTGCCATTACAGGCTCATGTGTTCAAGCGCCAGTATGGGGAGCAGCGCAAAGTATAGTTAAATATACAAGCTATTGGCATTTTCAAAATCATACCCAAGGTGCAGACCAACATGGAAACGATTTTGGTGGTTATAATTATGAGAAGCTCACCGTTTGGGGCACTATTGATAATCTTGCATCTGCTTGGCTTAAAGGTGACTACCTTGATGATGGTAAAGGGGGAGAAACAGGTTGGTTCAATGCCGACTCTTCAAAATATAACAGTTATGGTGTAACAGAATCTCACTACAGAATCGATAGCAACTCAACCTATTCTATGTACGATGACTTTGAAGAAATGCCATTTCAACCTATCGATAATTTAGGGCAATATTGGTATCAAAGTTACTTACAAAGCGGAAATCCTCAAGTATTAGGGTTTGTATTTCATACGACTGATTTATTACAACCTCACCACACATGGACCACATCAGACCTTAACCACTCTAGCTGGGAAAGTTGGGTAAAAGATTACTATGATCAAGAGCAGCTCAACGATTTATCACTCGTTACTCAAGCAATGCAAACGTTCTCGCCTTTAGATAAAAATAGCCAAGATGTTCGCCCATTATTAACTCAAGGTGGTTCATTTTCTTATGCTCAAGGTGGAATTGTACTCAATTCAAAAGATCATTTTGATCGCCTTAATATAGCTAAGCAAGTAGTGCCCCATGCAATAGCAATGGTGGTGCACTTATTGAACCACGCCATGGTTGCTCGCTAATGAAAAAAATGGCTATTTTAGTGATTACATTACTAGGGGCGTGTTACCACTCCCTAGTAATGGCCTCATTTACACAATACAGTAGTGATGAAGTTAACTTTATGCATCGTGCTTATTTAAAGCACAAACCTGAAATTACAATCAATGAAGTTAGAACTCGTCTGTATGAGAATCAGTTTTTGTTACAACAAGCAGCGCTAAAAACACCTGCAATAATAAAACGACAATCTGCCGTTGGTTTTAGCACTCAATACCATGTTGAACGTTACTTAAAAAATCTGTTCGATTCGCAATTAGCTATAAAGGCACAGTCAAGTCAGGTAAAGCTTGACACTTATGATAGCCATTGGCTTAAACACACATTAGGGCCCTACCCTAAAAATGGTCAATATGTGCAAAGCTTGATTAAAAAAATGCAGCAGATCGATTTAACCCCTATTTTGTATAACTCTATTAATTTATATGAATTTATCGATGCACTATCAATGCAGGTACGTTTTAAACTCCATAGAGGAGATAGTGAACTATTCAAAAGTGAATTAATAAAAAAACGGCAATTCAATATAGCGTTTTCAAAAGCCAAACCGATTTTGGCAAAACAGAATATTGATATTGAACATCTGTATGAAATAGCTAAAGGAGATATTTTGCGACCCTCCATTCAAAGCTGGCTAGGCATAAATACAATGATGCACATGCAGAGCCCTGTTCTTGAAAAGTTAGAGAAACAAGTAAACAAAAGCGAAATTAAAGCGTTTTATCAAGCAAATAAATCGCAGTTTAAATTTTTAAGTCAGGTAAAAGCCCACGGAGCTCAATTTGCTAATCGAGCCAATGCTGTAGACTTTCGCACGTTGGCGGATAACAAATCACTTGAACAAGCATTAGTGATATCAGGAAAACAAGATATATATGCTCAATACAATAGTGAATTAAACCGCAAAAACAAAAGTAGTTGGGTTGTACAACTTGCGTTCACAACTAAAGAAAACACCATTTCCGCTGTTATACGTACACCTAGTGGTGAATGGGTGGTGATACACAGTTATGAGCATCAGTTTGATTATTTTTCGCCAGAAGATGAAACCGTTCGATACCAAGCAACAAAGGCCATCGCAAAACAAAAAGCGGCACAACAGTATGAAAATAACTGGCTCAAGTGGCAAAATAAGACGGGAGTAATTTTATGAGTAAGAAAAATTTCGTTTCTGTCATTGCTTTAGCTTGTGTTGGTATTTACACACTTTTCACTCATTATACTAGCAAACCAACAATAGAGAATATTGATGGTCTTAACCAAGCTAAAAGTGTCAAGCAAATAACGTCCCTTGAACTGACAGCTGATGACATGACTCAAGAGTTGGAAAGCACGCAATTGAAAACGGTTGCAACTAGTAATACTAGCTCTCAGCCCTTACCAATAATAACCTCTGTGGCCTATTTACCCAACATAGTAAAAAATACTCAGCCAGTGGCTCAGTACAGTGGTGATTTAAATAATCACCAGGCATATCAAGATTTCCACCTTGAACAGCAAAGACAGCTAGAACAACGTTTTGTTGTTGCTGCAAAAGCCAAAATATTAAAACTTGAAGACTTACTTGCTAAAGGCCGACAAAAAAAGCTTTCACAAGAACAACTACAAGTTGCAATAGATAAAATTAACGCTTTAAAACAAATACAAATAGATTTAAAAGACTAACAACGCAAAAAGCCGCCAAATGGCGGCTTTTCACAGGGAAAATACGTGTACTATCTAAGCTATTTACTTTCTAGCATATTGCCTGAGCCAATTTCAATTTTACGTGGCTTCAGCGCTTCTGGGATCTCACGTTCAAGGTCGATGCTTAGTAAGCCGTTAGCTAGGTCTGCGCCAAGTACTTTAACGTGGTCACCTAACTGGAACTTACGCTCAAAGTTGCGCTCGGCAATGCCTTGATGAATGAATTTACGCTCATCGTTTTGATCTTTACCTGCTTTAGTGCCTGATACAACTAACGTGTTGTTTTCAGATTGCAGGCTTAACTCGTCTTCACTAAATCCAGCAACTGCCATAGTGATACGGTATTTGTCTTTATCAAGTGCTTCGATGTTGTATGGAGGAAAACTTGGCTGCTTGTCAGTTCGTGCAGCGGCATCCATTAATGATGCTAAGTGATCGAAACCAATGAATGAACGGTATAGGGGTGATAAATCTACTGTACGCATAATAATATCCTCATATTTAAGCGATATATTGCTGCCACTTTTCGTTTGAACAAGTAACGGCAAAATTTAATTAATAATATAACTTTCAAATAGTTCTGTTTAAATGAAGACCCATCAGGCGTCCTCAAATAACTATTTATGGGCGGACAATTTTATTTCAAGATTTTTTATAAAATATTTTTTATTTTTTTTACAGGCTCTGAAAAAAGCGAACACAATAATCGTTTTTTTGCACTGTAATAAATAATGAAATTAGTTACACTAGGGTCAACTAATTTGAGGAGAGCGTTATGTTAACAGTAATTTTTGGCCGTGAAGGCTGCCCTTTTTGTGTTCGCGCTAAAGATGTTGCAGAGCAACTTGCTAATGACCGCGATGATTTTAAATACCGCTACATCGACATCATCAAAGAAGGCATCAGTAAAGAAGATTTAGAAAAGTCTGCAGGCAAGCCATGCCCGACTGTGCCACAAATTTTTGTAGACCAAACACACATTGGTGGTTTTACAGAATTTGAAGCCTACGCCAAAGAAAACCTAGGCCTTTACCAGTAAATTTGTAGGTATATTGTTAACCAGCTTAATTAACGCACAACTTGAGCTGGTTAAATTTCGACCAACATCAACCACATATAAATTAGTTGTAATTTATACAAGCATTTGCCTCGTATTTCCTATACAATGCGCGCCTCTTTAAATTCGTTGAGGCGTATTAATGTCAGAACCAGTCACGTTTGAATCTCTAAATCTTTCTCCTGCAATTTTAAAGGCAGTTGAAGAGTTGGGTTACAAGACACCATCTGAAATCCAAGCTCAATGTATACCGTTATTGCTAGAAAGAAAGGACGTACTGGGACTAGCACAAACGGGTACAGGTAAAACAGCAGCATTTGCACTGCCATTACTAAATAATATTGACCCGTCTGTGAAACAGCCACAGATCCTTGTACTCACACCAACCCGTGAGCTTGCGATCCAAGTAGCTGAGGCATTTGAACAATATGCAAAACACACTCGTGGTGTTGAAGTACTGGCACTATATGGTGGCCAGAGCTACAGCATCCAGTTGAGCGCACTTCGTCGTGGCGCACAGATTATTGTTGCTACACCGGGTCGTTTAATCGATCACATAAATCGTGGCACTATCAAGTTTGATGCTTTACAAGCACTTGTACTTGATGAAGCCGATGAAATGCTACGTATGGGCTTTATCGATGATGTTGAAAACATCATGGAAAAAACGCCGCGTGAAAAGCAAACATGTCTTTTCTCTGCGACTATGCCTAAGCAAATTCAAAACATCAGCAGCAAATATATGAACAATCCTGAACAGGTTCATATTTCTGCACGCAACTCAACTGTATCGTCAGTAGAGCAAGTGTTTTGGAATGCACACGTACATAAAAACAAAGCCATTGTTCGTTTCTTAGAAGCAGAACAATATGAAGGTGCTATTGTTTTCGTACGTACACGTAACGATACAGTTCAACTAGCTGAGTTATTAGAGCGCGAAGGTTTCTCTGCTGCGCCGCTTAACGGTGACATGAACCAGCAAGCGCGTGAGCGCACAGTTGATCGTTTAAAAAGCGGCATGCTAAACGTTGTTATTGCAACAGACGTAGCGGCACGTGGTCTTGATGTAGACCGTTTAAGCTTAGTTATCAACTACGACATTCCACAAGATTCTGAAGCCTACGTTCACCGTATCGGCCGTACAGGTCGTGCTGGTCGTACTGGTAAAGCGATTCTTTTCGTTAAGCATAACGAGCGTTATTTACTTAAAAATATCATTCGTCATACTAAATCTGAAATCGCACAAGTTGAATTACCAACAGCTAAAGTTGTTGAAGAGAAACGTATTAATGCGCTTCAAGAAAAGCTTACGCTTGCACTTGAAAACAAAGATATTACTTTCTTTAACGAAGTGGCTGCCAACATGGCACAAAAACTTGAGCTTGCTCCTGAAGACTTAGCGGGTGCATTACTGTGTTTAGCACAGCAACAATCGCCAATTAAAGTTGAAGAAGTTAAGATTCAACCGCGTGAGCGTAACGAACGCAACCCTCGCAACGACCGTAATGATCGTGGTGACCGTGGCCGTCGTAACGAACGTGGCGGTGAGCGCGCTGAGCGTAAACCTCGCGAGCGTAATAGCCGTGATGCAGGCCCTATGGATACGTACCGTATCGAAGTAGGTCGTGAGCATGGTGTTCAGGTTAAGAACATTGTTGGTGCAATTGCTAACGAAGCAGACATTTCAAGCAAGTTTATTGGTGACATTCGTCTTCACGACAGTCACAGCACGGTACAATTACCGCAAAACATGCCTAAAGATGTACTTGATCACTTCCAAAAAGTGTTTATTTGTAAACGCCCAATGGGTATGACATTAACACAAGATCAAGGCCCTTCTGAGCCACGCGGCGAGCGTTCTGAACGCCCTGCTGGTGACAAGAAGCGCAGCTTTAATAAAGATGGCCAACGCCCTGATAAGCGTAGCGGCCCTCGTAAAGAACGTCGCCCAGTTAGCTTCACCGCTAAGTAAGCAGCGACTCTTTAGTAAAAAAACCTTGGCATGAAAGTGCCAAGGTTTTTTTGTGTCTGAAATTCAGGTATCAGGTCAGCTTAAGCTTCGTAACTCGAAGCCGCAAGCCAGTATTAGGTACTTAACTAACATATTGAATCAAAAAATATTTTGTTTGTTTTCTCTAACCAGAGATTGCAGTAAAAACAAGGCGAAATTACGCGTCAATAGCTAGCCTATTGTAAGTAAGTTCAACGCAATTAGCGTTAAAAAAGCTGCTTGAGATAGCTTAATTATCCAAAACTCAGATTAATTAATGTGTATAAACATGTTTTCTTTGATTTTTAAAGCAATAAAATTTATGTAAACTAAGCAAAGGCTATAATTCATGGACGAATTAAAAATTGAAAAGAAATTACGATAACTTACTCTTTGTAGCAATAATGTTCCCTATTTTATTATGCATCATTATTCCTATCTTAATGGACTTTACAGATCCACCATTTATCACAAATAAAATATACGACGTTATTTTCTTTATAGCACTCCCTATTATTTGTGGCGCATCATTTATCTATTTAAATATACTTGTATTCAATAAATATAGACGCTGCACTAAATACAGGGAGCATCTTAAATATAGTTTCTCAGATACAAAAACGAAATTATCATTAATATTCACGTATCCATTAATTCCTTTTTTAATCTATGGAACACTCTATATTTTTATCTCTGAGCCCATTAAGTTATGGGCTTACTACACGCAAGGCGACTATTGGTATAAGGAATATATCCTAACTGATGTACAAAAGTGTGGTTCTGATTATGAAGATAATTGTACTCGTTTATATTTCAAAGATCCTAAAACAAACGAAACTCATGATTTTAGGTGGTACGACGATAAGTCAACAATAATAAACAACAAAAACGATTATGTTTATATTTTTGGTGAGGCCAGTTTGTTTGGCTATATAGTGAGAGATTTAGAAAGGTAAATTACACTTACTTTGAATATTACAGCACTTTTATATAAACCTCACTCGAGTGAGTGAGGTTTATGAATCAAGATTTAAGTTAAGGCGCGACTGCTGGATACACGTAGCTAGCATCAAGTCCTAATGGGATACCGAGTGCCCAGTAGCCTAGCAAAAAGATACTCCAGCCAATCATAAAGGCGATTGAATATGGCAGCATCATCGCGATAAGCGTACCTATGCCTGTGCCTTTAACGTATTTTTGGCAGTACACTACCACTAGCGGGAAGTATGGCATGAGCGGAGTGATAATATTAGAGCTAGAATCTCCCACACGGTACGCTGCTTGCGTTAAGTCTGGCGAAATACCGAGTTGCATTAGCATAGGCACAAATACCGGACCTAATAGTGCCCACTTAGCCGAGCTTGAACCAACAAACAAGTTTACAAAACCAGTTAGGAAAATAATCCCTACCACCGTTACAGAGCTCGGTAACTCCATTGCTTTTAATACTTGAGCCCCTTCAATTGCCAGTAAAGCACCTAGGTTTGATTTACTAAATGCAGCAATAAATAATGAACAAAAGAATGCCATAACAATGTAATACGCCATACCATTCATGGCTTTGCTCATCGCATCTATCATGTCTTTAGAGCTTTTAAAGGTGCCTACGGTAAAACCATATACTGCGCCTGGGATCCAAAACAGTAAGAAGATTAGCGGCACTATTGACTGCATTAATGGTGAACTAAAGTTTGTTAAAGAGCCATCGCTGCTGCGCATCGCTGAATCAGCGGGTGCAGATACATACGCTAATAACGCAATACCTGCAATCATTACGGAACTGGCAATAAGAAAGGCGCGCTTTTCGTCACTACGGGCATCTTCAAATGCTGGTAGGTCTTGAGTTTCGCCATCAACTGGTGAATTTTTTAAACGTGGTTCAATAATTTTATCGGTGATATACCAACCTAGCATCACAATAAATAAACTTGATGCTGAAGCAAAGCCCCAGTTATTAAGCGGGTTAATGCTCATTGTTGGATTAATAATTTGTGCTGCACTTTGCGTAAAACTTTGCAGTAATGGGTCAATCCCAGATGGGATAAAGTTAGCGCCAAAGCCACCACTTACCCCGGCAAATGCCGCTGCAATACCGGCAAGCGGATGACGACCGGCGGCAAAAAATATTACCCCAGCAAGTGGAATAACCAGCACATACCCTGCATCGGTAGCCGTATGGCTCACAATAGCTACCAAAATAATTGAGGGTGTTAGTAATTTTCTAGGCGTTACTTTGAGCATTAATTTAAGGCCGGTATTAATAAAGCCCGAATGCTCTGCAACGCCTACACCTAGCATAGCAACCAGTACTACACCCAGTGGCGCAAAACCGGTGAATGTTTTTACCATAGAAGATAAAAAAGTGGCCAACGAATCGCTGGCAAGCATGTTATTAATAATAATCGCTTCGCCAGTGCGAGGGTCTATTGCATCAAATGTGACGCTTGAAAACCACCAAGACAAAAACCAGATTAATAACATGGCAAACAAAAAGATAATTGCTGGATCAGGAAGCTTATTACCTACCCGCTCAACAAAATTTAAAAATCGCGCAACTATGCCAGTTGGCATTGTCGCATCATTATTGTTATTCATTTCACTTGTTCCCTAGAATTTAGACTGTGCTACTTTAGCGTATCTAAGGAATGAGGTAAATTTTAACTGAATAAACAAATTCTTTTTTAGGCACAAAAAAACGCGGCTCAGTGGCCGCGCAGTTATAAATGAATAAAAAAAGCTTATGCGAGTGCTTTTACTTCATCCCATATTCTTACTACGAGTGCTTTATCATCTTCATTAAGTTCGCCATTGCGATAAGCTTTTACTAAGCTTTTTTCAACCGTGTCGTTTAGTTCTGCAATTTCTAGATTTAATTCTTCAACTTGTGCATAACCTACGGCTAAATCAAAGTGGCCGCGTAAATAACCGCCGGCAAATAACTCGTCATCGGTGGCTTTTATCACTAAATCATCAAAATATTGCTGCGCAGCATCTATGTAATTTACTAAACTCATGTGTTACTTCTCCTCTGGGTGCAGCCCATCTTGATGACCTACTGCATACATAATATGGTCGTTAAACCCACTGGTTACACGTATATAACCGCTTAATTCATCATCTAATTTGCTATCACCGGTATCACAAATCAGCGGTCGGCCATTTAAAGCCTGTAATTTTGTTTTAGTAGCCACAACAATAATATTATCGCGACCTATCGCTTTAATTAACGCAGGACTGAGTTGTTGATTACCTCGACCAAAAATATGCCCTTGACCGCCAATTAGAGTGATCACTAATTTTGTTTCACGTCCTGAGGTAAGTTCAAGAAGTTGCTGGGCTGTTAGGTCTTGGCCTACTAAGGCTTGATCTTCAACTAAATCAACACCGAGTAAGGTGTTTTCAAGCCCCATCTCTTCCATCACTGCGCCAACGGTAGAGCCACTACCCATGACATAGAGGGTATCGGCATCCATTTCACTAACGACATAAGCAGCTATATCTGCTAGCACTAGCTCGTCAGTTTCTTTACCGCCATTTTTAACCGCTTGTACATAGCGCACTTCACTTGGCACTTGCATTTCACCATAACGTTTTGCTTTTACTGTTCCTTGGCGAAAAGCCACTTCATCAATGTCCATCACATCAGCATCGCTTAATGTTACCAGCTCACCTTTTACCAGCATTTCAACTACACGGCCTGCGGCTTTTGGCGTTATGGCATACACGCCGGAATGAATTTTACACCCAGCAGGAATGCCCAATACGGGTACAGAGTCTTCTACAGCATGGCAAATATTGCGCGCCGTTCCGTCGCCACCAGCAAATAAGATTAAATCAACACCTTGTAGCTGTAATAAACGAGCTGCAGCCTCAGTATCGTCACTGGTTGTGGGTGAGTTACTTTGATAAACCACTTGCGTATTAAAGCCCAACGCTTTTGCTGTTTGCTCCCCCATTTCATCATTAACAGTATAAATAGTAATGTTTGATTGATGAGGTACAAGCACTTCAAGTGCAGCTTTAGTGCGGCTATTTGACTTAGGCTCTGCACCTAATGCGATGGCTTTAGCAGCGGTGTCTTCACCGTCACTGCCCTTAAGCGCAACACTACCACCGAGTCCTGCGACCGGATTTACAATCAACCCTAATTTAAACTGCATCTTTTAACTCCTCGGGAGAATGCCATGAAAACTGCGCAGCATGTAATGGCCACGTGGTGTTATAAAATTTACACAGTGCTTTTAATAATAAGGTTGTTCGCGGGTTAAACCCGTTTTGCAACAACTCTAATAACTTTGCATGAACACGTGATTGAAACGCAAATCGACAAGTTTGCTCACCATTTAAGTTATCTACCGATACGTTAAAATCAAACCCAGCAGCCACACTCAATGCCCACTCTATTGCTTGAGGTTTTACCTCTACGGATTCAAACTCCGCTTGCTGTGTAGCATCGCGCCCATCAGGGCAATACCAATAACCATAATCTTCACTTAAACGGCGTTGCGAGCCTGCCACTAACCAATGAGCTATTTCATGTAGTGCACTGGCATAAAAACCATGGGCAAACACAATTTGATGATATGGAGTTGTATCATTTGCGGGAATGTAAATAGGCTCATGCTCACCTTTTACCAAACGCGTGTTATAGCTTTGGTAAAAAGTGTGTTCGAAAATAGACATTAGATCAGCTACTTGGTGCATAAATACTTCGTATACTCGTTTGAACCCGATGCTTTAAACACAGATAAAATTAGTATAAAGCACACTAAAAACGAAGCGAATTGTACGTACTTTTATCTACAAAGTAAAAAATTAGCGATGCATTAATTAAGGCTTCCTTACCATACTTTATTTACTGAACGCTTAATTACGCTTACCATACACCAACCAAAAACCTGAATTGACTCACTCTTATGGTTAAACAACACAGCTCTTTGTCGTGGCTATTTATCTCTTTTACTTTTTTAACACTGTTGGCTACTTCTGCCAGCAGTTATGCAAAAAGCATAAGTATTAACGTATTTGCTATTCCCTCTAAGCCTATTGTTGAGCTAGTCGCTAACACCAGCAATGAATTGGCCTCGCACCAAATTACTACGTTTTACCAACAAGGGTTACCCGTACACGCCACCTTGTATTTAACGGATTACCCACTTGAAGCACAAAACGAAATTAAGCAAATGGTTGAGCGCATTGTAAAAGAGCATCAGTCGTTTGAGATAAAAGCCAATGGATTTAGTGTATCACCAAGTAATTGGGCATTTATAAACTTAGAAAAATCATATCAGTTACAACGCTTAGCCGATGAGGTTACCCTCAAGCTTGAGCCGCTTCGCGATCATCAAGCACCAGTGCCTAGCTGGGTAAAGCATTACCCTAATAAACTTGTGGCTTTTGAACGTTATGGTAGCCCTAATGTATTTCAGAATTTTCAGCCGCATTTAACACTACTCGCGAATGAACAAAGCCCAGCATTAGCGTTAGTAAAAAAAGCACTGCACGCTGAGCCACCGCAGGCACAAGGGGAAATAATTGGGATTGGAATTGGAGTGTCTGATCAGTTTGGTCAACAAAAAGAAATACTCGCTAAGTACTTTTTTGATGCCAAATAAATAGTTAATAACAGGGCTAATTACACACTTTAAACTAATAATGTCTATGGGTTTGTGGTTAGCTTATCTGTTAAATGTTTTTTAAGTATGCGGGTGTTACGCGTATTTGCTTTAAATATAGCATCAAAAAAATCTCCAAAAAATGGAATGAGCCCGCCAACAAAATCAATCAACATATTTATAATAATACGGCTTTTTACTCGCTTGCTAACACCTAAGCGCTGCGCTTCAATTAGTACATAGCCAGACAAAATAAGCCCTGCTAAATCACCCATCACAGGTAAAAGCCCAATCAGCGACTCTACACCAAATTTAAATTTAGTAAACGGAATACCAATGCTGCTATCGGTAAAGCGGCTAAACTCTTCGAGCCGTTTTATGGTGGCTTTATATTCAGTTTGTGAGATGGAAGCTTGATTGTTTTTTTGCATAATAACAGCTCTCTTATTTTTAGGTGCGCTGAGCACATTTAAATTATTGAGCGGCAATAAAGATGTATAGCCTGTATATACTAAACGCGCTATTGCCCGTTTAGTATAGTTTTAAACGTAAGGCGCTTAAATAGCGCCTTTAATTGGCCCATGTTCGTGGTGTACATGTGGGTTTTGACCGCGTTGACGAAGTAAATGATCCATTAAAGTAATGGCCATCATTGCCTCAGCAATCGGAATAGCACGAATGCCTACACAAGGATCGTGACGACCTTTGGTGATCATCTCAACCGCTTCATTTTCGGTATTAATACTATTACCGGGAATAGTAATGCTTGATGTTGGTTTAAGCGCAATTGATGCGATTATATCTTGGCCTGTTGAAATACCTGCCAATACACCACCGGCATGATTTGAGGTAAAACCATCAGGGGTTAACTCATCACGATGCTCAGAGCCTTTTTGCTCGACTACATCAAAGCCATCGCCAATTTCAACGCCTTTAACAGCATTAATACTCATTAATGAATGTGCAAGTTCAGCGTCTAGCCTATCAAATACTGGCTCACCTAATCCAACTGGTACATTTTTAGCCACTACTTTTACTTTGGCACCCACTGAGTCGCCTTGTTTTTTTAGCTCGCGCATATATTCATCAAGTACTTCAAGCTTACTTGTATCTGGGAAGAAAAATAAGTTGTTTTCCACTTCGTCCCAGTCGTAGTTTTCGGCTTTTATTGGCCCTAATTGGCTCAAGCACGCGCGTATTTCAATACCATGAAACTGTTTTAAATACTTTTTAGCAATGGCGCCTGCGGCAACCCGAATAGCGGTTTCACGCGCAGATGAGCGGCCACCACCACGGTAATCGCGCAGGCCGTACTTATGCCAGTAGGTATAGTCACCGTGACCTGGACGAAACACGTCTTTAATTTTGCCATAATCTTGTGAACGTTGATCGGTATTTTCAATTAATAAACCAATGCTGGTACCGGTGGTTTTACCTTCAAAAACACCCGCTAAAATTTTAATTTGGTCGCTCTCACGGCGCTGCGTGGTATAGCGGCTTTGCCCTGGTTTTCGTCTATCTAAATCGTGTTGTATGTCGGCCTCTGTTATCTCAAGGCCTGCTGGCGTGCCATCCACAACGCCGCCTAATGCAACGCCGTGGCTTTCGCCAAAGGTGGACACTTTAAATAACTGCCCTATGCTATTACCTGCCATTAACTTTCCTCATTCCTAATGACTTATAGCCGAGAATTATCTCGGCTATAGTGTTACCCAGCCATTTGGGATGAATGGCTAGTATTAATAATTACTGTGCAAAGTAGGCATCTAGTTGTTGCTTGCTAATAACAAACACCCCTAATCCGCCTTGTTCAAACTCAATCCATTCAAATGGTGCGCCTGGATACAGTGCATCCATATGTACCATAGAGTTACCTACTTCGACAAATAACAAACCGTTATCTGTTAGATGCTCACTAGCTTGATCTAAAATAGTACGTGTTACATCAAGGCCATCGTGACCCGATGCTAACCCAAGCTCTGGCTCGTGATGGAATTCACGTGGTAAATCAGCCATATCTTCAGCATCAACGTACGGTGGGTTTGCTACGATTAAGTCGTATTTTTGCCCAGGCACACCACTGAATACGTCAGACTGGATCGGTAATACGCGCTCACTTAGTTGGTAATCGGTGATATTGATATCAGCCACTTCAAGCGCTTCATAGGATATATCAACCGCATCAACTTGCGCATTTTCGAATGCTTGTGCCAATGCAATCGCAATACAACCCGATCCCGTACATAAATCTAAAATACGCCCTACTGACTCTGGCTGCTCTAGCCAAGGTGTAAAACGATTATTAATAAGCTCAGCAAAAGGCGAGCGAGGAATTAATACACGTTCATCCACATAAAATGGCATATTGGCAAACCATGCAATGTTGGTCAGGTATGGAACTGGGGTAAAATCGTTAATGCGCTCGGCAATTAAGCCTGCTAAACGGTTTTTTTCAGTGCTAGTTAAACGGGCATGCATCAGCTCTTTGGGTGCATCAATTGGCAAGCTAAGTGCTGGTAATAACAAACTTACCGCTTCATCCCATGCGTTATCGGTGCCATGACCAAAGAAAATACCGCTACTTGCAAATTGACTTGTCGTCCAACGAAGCCAATCATGTAAGGTTGAAAGTTCTGCAACAGCTTCATCCAGGGTTGCTTCTTCTATTAGTAATTCACTCATCAGTATTATCTGCCTGCTACTTTCAAAAAATAAACTCAATCGAGGCACAACTATGGGCCCCATGATTGCCCTATTGTATACCCAAGCCACCTCTAGGTGCGAGTGACAGTTAGAATTAAAGGTAATTTAAACAAGGCATTGATTGCAAGTGTAATAGTCACTCTGTTGTTCAAATCAATAACGCAGTATAAATCGCTTTTAAATTAACCTTATTGGCGCTGCACTATGCACCTCAAAGCTGCTTGGGTATCACACCTTTTTACTCGATTTTTACCACTTTTTTGTTTAGACTGCCGCTATGAAAAAAGATCCCCACTCAAACAGCCTAATTAGTCCTGATGACATTGACTTGTTTCGTCAAAGTATCAGCGGTGCGCGCGTGTTCAAACAAGACACTCACCGTTTTAGTAATAAACCTAAAGTGTCACAAGCGAAGCAATTTGCCCAGCAAAAAAAGCAACAACAATCAGAATTTTTCTTTTCTGATGAATATGTGCCAGATATAGACACTAACGGTACTGTTAATTATGTGCAACAGGGTCAGGATCGTTTTTTAGCGAAACAACTTCGTCGAGGGGATTTTATACCTGATTTAACTCTAGACCTGCATGGCTTAAATAAAGAAGTAGCCAAAGATGAACTCGCAGGGCTTATTCATGAGTGTAAAAAAAAGCATTATTACTGCGCCTGTGTTGTACACGGAATTGGCGGCCATATCCTCAGGCATAAAGTGCCGCAATACTTAGTGCAACACCCCGATGTTATTGCTATGCATCAAGCACCGCTCGAATATGGCGGTAAAGGTGCGGTACTGATATTAATTAATTTACCGCAAAGTGATGAGTTTAGACGCTAATCAACAAGAGCCTTTTAGTGCATATATTTTCGATTATATTCCCGCTGATATTTATTGTGCTATGTGGCTACATTGCTAGCCGCAGTGGCTTTTTAGAGCGTATCCATATAGCGGGATTAAGTAAGTTTACTTTTTATATTAGTGTGCCGAGCTTTTTATTTTTAAATATGGCCAAAGCAGACTTACAAACCAGTGTCAGCTTAAATGGCTTTTTAAGTTTTTACATTCCGGTTATTTTAATTTACCTTTTTGCCCTAATTATTGACCGCTACATTCTCTCTAAAAAACTTCAATACGAACGCCATAGCGTGTTTGCTCTTGGCAGTAGCTATTCCAATACTGTATTGGTGGGGTTACCTATTATTATTGCCGCATTAGGCGAGCAAATGATGGGCATTATTTTTATGATCATTACCTTTCATAGCGCATTATTGTTCACCCTTACTTTTTTAATTAGTGCAAACAGCGCTAGTCATGTGTTTTCCTGGTCAGCATTTTCCAAAAATATGCTACTCAATCCAGTGGTGTTAAGTATTAGCACTGGTTTATTGGTTAATTTGGCAGGGATTACTTTATTTGCTGACTTAACTAAGGGCTTAGCGCTTTTAGCCGAACCAGCTATTGCTTGTGCGTTATTTGTATTGGGCGCTAACTTAGCTTTTTATAAAATTAGCGATAACTGGCAAGCAGCGGCCATTGCCAGTCTATTAAAATTAGTCATATTACCTGCCTTGGTATTATTGCTAGGCACACACGTATTTACACTTAATGAGTCACTGCTAAAAGTACTGGTGCTATTAAGTGCATCACCATTAGGCGTTAATGCCTATTTAATTGCATGCCAAATAAAACAACACCAAGATACCCTTGCCAGTGCAGTGGTTTTATCTACAGTATTAAGTGTGTTGAGTTTTAGTGTGTGGTTAACCATTTTACTTTAGATAAATGCCTAACCACGTTTTATCGTCAGGCTTTAAGCTGGGGAGGTTCGTAGTTTATACGGTTACATTAGCTGGCGCATTTATGGTGATGTAATCACTTTTATGGCTCGCTTCATCATAACTAATTTGGGCAACTGCACCGGTGTTAAAAATTGGCATGTTACCCGCGCATAGTTGGTCAACCAAATAGCTCACCATAGGCATATGGGCAACAACCAGCCAGGTATCGCATTCTGGGTGGAGGGCAATTAACGTTTCTAAATAATCTGCTGCAACCTGAGGGTTCCCTTCAGGAATAATATCGTGACAGGTTTCTTCAAATAAAAAACGATTACTTTTTTTAACAGCCTCAGCGGTTTGCTGCGCTCTAACATAAGGACTAACTAACAAGCCACTGGGAGCGTGCATTTTTTGCAACCATAGCCCCATTTTTTCAGCTTGTTGCTGACCCATAGAAGTCAAACTTCTACTGACATCATCAGCCTGCATAGGTATTGCTTCACCATGACGCATTATCAAGATTGTTTTCATAAAAAATCAACCAATTAAAGAATATAAAACAGTAGCCAATTTGCTCGAATTTCCGCTATATTAATAACTCAAACCTATTTATTTTCTTAAAATAGTTCTTTCATGATGTTCAGGTAAATAGCGTCGCATTCCTGAAGTTATCATCTGTTGTTAACAATTATACGTTTAGTTTCAGGAGCATCATTTGAAAATCAGCACCAATGATAACAGAGCTTACCGCACACTAACACTGGACAATGGTCTAAAAGTGCTTTTAGTGCGCGATCAGGACTCAGCAAAAGCGGCAGCCTCTATGGCCGTTAACACTGGTCACTTTGACGATCCTCTTGATAGGCAAGGCTTAGCGCATTTTTTAGAGCATATGTTGTTTTTAGGCACTGATCTGTATCCTGAATCCGGTAGTTTTAATAATTTTGTCTCTCAATCTGGTGGTAACACCAATGCTTGGACTGGCACGGAGCATACCTGCTACTTTTTTGATATTAATAACAATCATATTGAATCGGCATTAGCGCAATTTAGCCGTTTTTTTATAGCGCCCAGCTTGGATCCCGCAGAAACCGAAAAAGAACGAAATGCCATTGAGGCTGAGTTTAAATTAAAGATTAAAGACGATGGCCGACGTATATATCAAGTGCATAAAGAAACTGTTAACCCTGCACATCCATTTGCTAAGTTCTCTGTAGGCAACCTACAAACATTAGCCGATAGACAACGCTGTATTAGTGATGAATTACGTGACTTTTTTAATCAGCACTACCAAGCTCAATGGATGACTCTAGTGATTTGTGCCAATGAATCATTAGATACACTAGAAGCATGGGCAACTCAGCATTTTTGCCAAATTAAAGGCAAACAAGGTAAATTAAAACCACCTATAGAAGCGCCGCTTTATCGCAGCCAAGACTTAGGTAAGTTGCTTCATATAGAGCCACATAAACACGTACAAAAGCTGATTATTAGCTTTGCCATGCCAAACATAGACGATTTTTACCGTCATAAAACAGTTAGTTTTATTGCCCATTTACTAGGGTACGAAGGGCAAGGCTCGTTGTATTCTGTGCTTAAAGAACAAGGTTGGATCAATGCTCTTTCTGCCGGAGGTGGCATCAACGGTAGTAACTTTAAAGATTTTAATATTAGCATGGCGCTGACCGATGAAGGCATTGAATACTACGAAGACATTATTGAAATGGTATTTGAATACATTTGCCTAATAAATAACAACATCAACAAACTGCCTCGCTTGTATCAAGATAAACAAAAACTGCTACAGATCGCATTTGATAACCAAGAAAAATCTCGACTGATTGACTGGGTCAGTAACTTAAGTATTAACATGCAACATTACGATGAAGTTAATTACTTACAGGGCGACTATTTAATGGAAGGCTTTAAAGCCACCACTCATGAAATGGCAATGCAATGGTTAACCCCTCACAATATGCGTTTAGTGCTGATTCATCCGGGTGTAGAGCCTGAACACACAGCTGCTTGGTATAACACACCGTATAAAATTGAAAAATTGTCACTGCATTGGCTCGAAGCGTTGGCACAAATTAGTCAGCCACAGGGTGAAATGTTATTACCTAACGCAAATCCTTATTTAGCTAAAGATGTTGTTTTATATCCAATAGAGTCGCAGCAAGCTCATCCAACGTTGCTGGTAAAAGAAGCTGGCTTTGACTTTTGGTTTAAACAAGATGCCACCTTCAGAGTGGCCAAAGGGCATTTTTATTTAGCCATGGACTCTGACTTTGCAGTTAAAGATGTAAAGCATATGGCATTGACTCGATTGTTTTCTGATTTGTTTATGGATAGTGTTGGCGAACAGTTTTATCCAGCTGAGCTCGCGGGCTTAAGTTATCACTTAACCTCTCACCAAGGTGGCTTAACCTTGCATACTGCGGGGCTATCTTCAAGCCAACTTGAGCTGGTTGATCAACTAATTGATGCACTATTTAACGTAAAAATTTGTGCTAAACGCTTTGCTGAATATAAAAAGCAACTGGTAAGGCATTGGCGCAATAGTAACCAAAATAAACCTGTTAGTGAGCTCTTTAGTATATTAGGCGCTAAGATAATGCCGTGGAACCCACAGCCTGAGGAGTTAGCAAATGCACTTAAAGATACCTGTTTTCATCAGTTTAATGAGTTTAGACAGGCGTTTTTTAATGCACTTCATGTTGAGTCTTTTTTACATGGCAATTGGCAGCAAAGTGAAGCCCTTGAGTTTCAGAAAAAGGTGGCACTACACCTTAAAAAGTCAGCAGTTATAGAAGATTTAAAGCGCCCACTCTTTGAAATTACTAAAGTGACTCGTTACGAATTAGAACTCGCTTGTAGCGATAATGCCATGGTGATTTACTACCAAGCATTAAGCGATGATGTTGATGAAAAAGTAAAAATGATGGCGCTTAATCACTTAATTAATCAAGATTATTTCAATGAACTACGCACCACACAACAATTGGGTTATTTGGTCGGTGCCGGTTATGCGCCCTTTAATACTCGTGCCGGAATTGCTTTTTATATTCAGTCACCTAAATTTGAACCAAACATGTTACTACACAGGCATAATGTGTTCATCAGTCAGTATTTATCAACCATTGATGAACTAACAGAGCAAGCCTGGCTGCAACAAAAATATGGGCTAACAACGCATATTGCCGAAAAAGACAAAAACTTGCGTTTACGTTCACAACGTTTATGGCTTGCTATTGGCAATGGCGATCACCAGTTTAATATGCAGCAACGCCTGCTGGATTCTTTAAACGCATTAACGCTTGAGGATGTAAAAGCCTATGCAGCTGAAATTTTTAATGCAGATCGCCCAAGATATGAGCTTTTAAGCGCTAAATCTGTGAATCAACCGAAGAATCTACCACTTTATTCTCATTCTCTTTGACTCTTGCGCGCGCTTGATTTAGATTGTCTTTTGTAAATAAGAAGTAAGACAATGAAAAAAATAAAAATAATAAAATACATTCTATTGTTGGCCACTTTGGCCACAGCCCATTCTGCTAGTGCATTTGAGTCATCGTTTAGCTTGAACTTAAATGCGCTTGTCGTTAGCGTGTGCGCAATAATGTCATTACTGTTAATTTATTTGTTTACGGTTATTCACTCTCTAAAACGCTCACATTCTCAATTACAGCAGTCTGAAAAGCGTTTAAAAAGCACCGTAGAAGGCAGTGGTGACACACTATGGGACTGGAATATAAAAACCGGCAAGGTTATTCGTATTAACGACAAGTACGTACTGAATAACAACAATCTAGTAGAATTCCCACCGAATAAAAGCCTAATACACCCTCGCGATTTAACCCATGTAGATTATCTACTAAAAAAACATTTTGCTGAAGAGAGTACTTTTTTCGAAGCCACTTATCGTATTAAAGATAGCTTTGGTAAATGGCATTGGGTACTCGACCGTGGAAAAATAATCGAAAAAGACGCGAACCTTAGTCCATTGCGAATGACTGGCACGGTAAGAGATATTTCTCAGCTCAAATCAACCGAAGAGCGACTAAACCTATTTGCAAAATGCGTTGAGTCGTTTACCGATGCACTGGCTATTTATGATAAAGATTTTAAGCTTGTTGACATTAATCCCAGCTTTTTAACTTTGTTCGGCGGTGTACGTGAGCAATACCTTAAAAAAGAATTTCATTTAGCCGGTTACGACAGAGGCTATATAGAGTCCATAAAAGACACCGTTCGAAAGCATGAACATATTCAAGAAGAAGTAAAGCTGCGTAATAGCGACCATGCTCTACTACCATTTGAAATCTCGATAGATGAAATTAAAAACGCGCAAAATCAAATTACCAATTACGTGGTGGTGTATTCTGATTTAACCGAGCGTAAAAAAACGGAGTCTGAGCTCAATAATTTATCCAATCGAGATCGCACCACCAGCTTACCAAACCGTAATTTATTTTTTTCTGACTTAAAAAAATTAGCAAAGGAGCATTCACACCATGCCTTGCTAGTATTTGACTTAGATAACTTTAAAAAGATAAATGACTCATTGGGTCATCAGTTAGGTGACAGCTTACTGGCAAAGCTTGCTATGCGCTTAAATAAGCTTACCCGTGAAAATGATGTGTTTTATCGCCTAGGCGGCGACGAATTTGCGCTGGTTATGTCAAACACCAACGATATTCTCACCATCACCCGCATGGCGAAACAGTTTTTAGCAGCAATAGCCACACCATTTAAAATGGCAGGACATGAACTTGCTATCACATCCAGTGTTGGCATAGTGTTATTCCCCGAAGATGGTAACACCCCTGAAATACTATTAAAGAACGCCGATACCGCTATGTATCATGCGAAAAAGAAAGGTAACAGCTACCTGTTCTTTAATGACAACATGAATCGCCAAGCAGTAAAGCGACTACAAATAGAAAACCTAATGCGCTTTGGCTTAAAAGAAGATCACTTTGAGGTGTATTATCAGCCTAAAATGAATATTCGTACTGGTAAGCTTGCTGGAATGGAAGCGTTAGTGCGTTTTATTACGCCGAAAAAAGGGGTTATTAGCCCGGGGGTATTTATTCCAATCGCCGAAGAAACAGGGCAAATTATTGAAATTGGTGAAGTGGTTTTAAACAAAGCTTGTCGTGACGTAAAACAATGGTTAGACGCTGGATTATTTAACGCTCGTGTTGCGGTAAATTTATCAGCAAAACAGTTTAGCTTACCCGATTTAACTTCGCGCATTGATGTGATTTTACAAAAAAATGAACTGCCCTCTTACTTTTTAGAGCTTGAGATCACTGAAGGCACGGTAATGGACGACCCACAAGAAGCCATTGCTATTATGCGCTCTCTAAGTGCCCGTGGCATTCATTTAGCTATGGATGATTTTGGTACTGGGTATTCGTCGCTGGCATATTTGAAACAGTTTCCACTGAATACGCTTAAGATAGATAAAGCCTTTGTTGATGATATGAAAACCGAACGCGGCCGCAATATGGTGGACTCTATTGTCACTATTGCACATAACCTTGATTTACATGTAGTTGCTGAAGGTGTAGAACAAGCTTCACAAATAAGTATACTGGAAGAGCTTAACTGTGAAACACTACAAGGCTATTACTATTCTAAACCACTCTCAAAAGATGAATTCACTGCATTTTTAAAACAACAGCAAAGCCAATCAAAACTCAGCTTAGTTAGAGCGACTAGCTAAGCACGCCATAGACACGTTTTTGCACCAATATTACGTATTAATGCACGTCGATAATGTAGATTAAATAAACACCAGGCTGCAGGCCCTAATAATCCACCCAAAAATAACCAACGCTTAACAGGCATACCCTTTTTAATGGTTTCAATATACATAAGTGCGATAAACACACCACTGAGTAAAATAAATAATACCATGCTCATCTGACTGCTGAAAAATTAAGGCGCATATAATAGCGTTAAACTGGCGAAAATTAAAGCAACGTATTCTTTAGTGGCGGTGCTTATAAATCAGACACAAAAAAGCCGAGCAACTTAAGTGCTCGGCTCTTAATTATCATTACAGCTTACTTGTCAGCACGACCCATAAACTTATGCTCAGCAGTATTTATGCGGATACGATCACCGGTTGAAATATGCTCTGGCACTTGAATTGTTAAGCCAGTTGATAAGCGTGCAGGCTTTGAGCGAGCGCTAGCTGAAGCCCCTTTAATTGAAGGATCAGTTTCTTCAACAACAAGCTCAACACTTGAAGGAAGATCAAGACCTACAGCAGTACCGTCAATTACAATAACGTGCACACCTTGGGTCTCTTCATTAACAAATTGAATTTCTTCCGCTATGGCGTCTTTATTTAAATTGTAAGGCGTGTAATCTTCATTATCCATGAAGACATACTCATCGCCATCAATGTACGACAGCATGGCTTCACGACGAGTTAAATCAGCAAGGTTAAGCATATCGCTGTCTTTAAATGTTTCGTCAACTTTACTACCCGTTACTACATCGTATAAACGCATACGGTATAAACTACCACCAGCACGACCTTGTGGTACTGAGCGTACAATATCTTTTACTACTAATACACGGCCATTAAAGTCAATAGCCGTCCCTTTTTTAACATCACTCGCCTTTGGCATGGGTGAATTCCTATTGTTTTTTTGATTGCGAGAAACATACCACGAACTGAAGAATCTTCAATAGAAACAAAACAACTTAGTCATACTTTTTAAAAATATGTGGTTCAGCGCCGCTAATAGCGGCGCTGATCACACTACGCATCAACTTAAAAGCGTACTTTTATTCCTGCTGATAACTCACTTACATCATTTTTTGAAACTTTATAATAAGTATACTTTAGTAATAATTCAGTCTGTTTATAAACCGAATAACCTAAAGCGGCACCTATATAAGGTTTGGTAGCGTGTTCTTTATACTCTAAGGGAGCTCCATCCGTGATGCTACTTTGTATTTTATACTGATGACGATAAGCGCCTAAAAATACCTTTGTACTTAAAGATTCAGCAAGCATATGTCGGTAACCTACTTCAGCTGCCACCCCTTTTGGTAACACCGGTACAAAGCGTGAATAATCTTGATGTAATTTATCTGCATCAGCTTTCACTGTTTGGGCAGTTAAATCGGCTCGACCTTCACCTAAATCAATATATCTTATAGCGACTTCCCAATTAGGTGACAGGTCATAATAAGCGCCAATTGACCAGCTAGTATCAGTATCATCAATAGAATCTAAATTAGCCTTGTTGTCCTTAGTTGCTAAAGAATGCTTTGCTTTAGACTCACCTAGCGTGGCCTCAAACGACCATGTATCAGCCATTGCACTGGTGCTAATTAAACAACTAGTCGTTACTATTGCAAAGCTTGGAAGTATTGATCTTCTTCGACTAATAACAAGTACTGAAATCAGTAATAAACCCAAACCTCCCATACTTCCTCCTGATGACTTATTACTGATGGCCACTGATTTAACAGCGCTAACCGTCACTTTTACTTGTGCTGTAGACTTTGCACCTTTGCTATCTTTTATTGTGTAATCAATAATATCAACACCGTCAAAGCCGCTTTTAGGTATGTATTGTAAAGTGCCGTTAATGTTAATTGTTACTGTGCCTTGAGCTGCAACTGCATTAACGACAAATAATTCATCACCATCAATATCTGAATCATTACGAAGTACATCTATTTCTATCGATGTGTTATCTGTGGTTGTTGCCGAATCAAAAACAGCTGTTGGTGCATTATTTATAACTAAGTTAACTTTAACTTGGCTGTTTGATGTGCCCCCTTTGCCATCACTAATACTATATTCAATAATCGCAACACCAACAAATCCAGCTGGTGGGGTATACAGTAACTGCTCATCAACAATACTTACATCACCAAAATCAGCCGTCGCGCCGCTTAAAGTAAGTGTATCGCCGTCCAGATCTGTATCATTTTTTAATACATCAATAGTCGCCGATTCCCCTGCACCAATTGTTATCTCATCCTGATTAGCCTTAGGAAGCTGGTTCGATGTACGAACAATTGCAACACCACCAGGGTCGACTATTGAGCGATTCGCTTTGCCATCGTCATCATTAGGGCCACCATCAACAATTTGTAATTGCACACACCAAGCGCCTTCAGTAAGCCCTTGCGCCCACTCACTGCTTCTTGGTGGAGGACAATAGCCAGGTTCACCAGCTGTAGAGAGTAATTGGTTGTCACCAGATGTATCAAAATCAATCCACTGTCCCTCTTTTAATTTTCTGTAAACAGAGTTTTGTGAGATTGGTTTTCTTTGCGGTATTACTATGCTGTAAGTATCTCCAGCATTAGGTAAACCTGTTGCGATAAAATCAAATAGTCCGCCTGTATTTACCGCGCCTTCATCTTCAGGTAATTCACTATCAAGCAACTGAACACCGCCCATTGCATTTTGTGAAACTGTAACCCCTTTTCTAACGCAAACGCCCGGCTCGCCTTCTACTAAGAACTTATCACTGTCTTTAACTTGTTCTTGCATGACATTACATTCACTGATTGCATCTAAATAATCAGGAATGCCATCACCGTCATTATCACCGTAACCTTCTTGTGCATCTGGGATAAGGTCACCATCGGAATCTTCCTGCCCTAGCGCCTCAAGTGAGGTTAATACTTCAACGTAAACATCTTTTGTTGTTGAGAGACTTGGCTCGCCAGAGTCTTGCGCTGTTACCGTTACTTTATAAATACCAGGAGTTAGTGATTGTGTTGAAAAAACAAATTCGTTTTCATTTGCGCTTGTATTAAGGAGTTTATTATCCTCTGATACCCACTTTAACGTTACGATATCGTTCGGATTTGCATCCTGAGCAACAGCTTTAATCGTGACAAGATCATTACCTATGGTAACAAGTGATCTTTGTTGAGAACCTTGTGTAATACTGGTACTAATAGTAGGTGCTACATTATTTTCAACAATAGTGATTGTGGCTGAAGACTTCGCACCTAAATTTAGTGTATCTGCCAGTGTAATTACAACGGTTTCATTGCCTTCCGTTTCGGAGTCTGCATACGTTGTAAAATTAACTTGTCCCTGCGTGCCACTGTTAATAACCAACTCTGACGACACTAAATCATGATCAGAGCTATCAGCAGTACCCGATACTTCATAGGCAATCGTCACTGGATAACTGGGTGCTTCACCATTTAAAAACACATTAAAGCTATGTGTTTTATTCTCAGCTATTTCGCTATTTTTACTAAGCGAAATAAGCGGACTCACGTTTACATTTTGCGTTGCGATTGCTTCAAGCCCGCTGCTGTCTACTGCTTTCCAGTAAACTAAATGCTTACCTGGCGCATACAACAAACTTGGGTTAACTAATGAGACTGCTAATTTATTACCTTCGCTATCCATTGCCGAAGGTACACCTAACTTGACCTTTGTAAACAACCCTTTTGCATTAACATCAATATCAGCCGGTGTTTCGATGGTTGGCAAATTTTCTGCTTGATTATTTAACGTTAATGTTGCTGTTGTTCTACTCATTTCTTTATCAGGGTCTTCAATCAAATAATTAATTTGAATGGTCCCTTTGGTGCTTGCCTGGGTCTGATAAACCAGCGTTCCCTCTTCAATTTGCACTGTTCCCACGCTAGCGTTAGCACTAACAATTACCAATTCATCGTCATCAACATCGGTATCATTAACTAACACATCAAGTGAGTAGCGATTATCAGCGTTGCTATTTAATGAATAGCTATCTGGATTAGCAATTGGCGCATCATTAATGGAAGCCACCGTAAAATTCACTGTAGCAATAGCAGATTTTTCCTTTGTATCATCTGCAAGATAATTAAAACTATCAGGGCCAAAATAGTCTGCATTAGGTGTATAAGTGAATGTATTGGCTTGCTTGGTTAATGTACCAAATTGAGGCTGCGACACAGCGCTAATTGTTAGTGTGTCTAAGTCTGCATCTGTAATATCAGGGGAAAAGCTAATATTAGAATCTTCATCAAGCTCTAAACTTAAGTTAGGTGCAATCGGAGCACTATTTGTTGATACCACTTCCAAGTTAAAAGGTGACAGGCTTGCCTGCTCGCTACCATTACTAACAGCGATAGTAATGTTTGGATAAAGCCCTACATTTGCCTTAGTGGGCGTACCCAATAAATTACCTGTTGCAGTATTGAAACTAGCCCAACTAGGCTTGTTAGCAATGCTAAACGTCAGTGCTTTATTTTGTGGGTCTGTTGCCGAAGGGATAAAGTTATAAAGCTCATCTTGATTTACTTTTGTAGCTGCTGTGCCACTGATCTCAGGGGTAGTCGGTTTAGGCGCTTCAATTACTGTTATAGTAAATGATTTTTTAAAGGTTTCGGCACTGTCATCTGTTTGCACACAAACCGTATAAGCGCCCAGTGGTAATGCCGCTTTGGTTTCTAACGTGTTGCCATTTATTTGGAAAAAGCTATTGCCCGCGCTTGTGGTACAACTACCCGTTGCAGCTGATGTAGATGAAACTAGCGAATAAGTATGACTGTTCGAATCAGCATCCGTAGTCGTTAATACTCCAACATCAGCACCTGCCCCCACAACTGATTCACTAATCGTAGAGCTTGAAAGGCTGATATCAGTAGGCGCATTATTTTCACCCACTACGATTACTGTAGAAGAGCCAAAACTACCAATTGCTCTATCTGCGCCACCATTAGATGTACCGCCACTGTCTTTTATTGATGTAAGTGTAACAACTCTATTGTCGGTGGTAGGCGAATCACTGGTATTTTTATACTGTAAGAACGGCACATAACTTTGCCATACTGCAGCTGAATCTGTTGCGGTAACCGTTACCGTTGCCGTTGAGCCACTTAACATAACCGTGTAGCTAAAGTTAACGGCTCCCGAATAAGTACCCGATGCATTATGCTCTAAGTTGATAAGATCGGTGCCAAATTGAAGAAACTCATGGCCCGTATCTTTTACATTAGTAACTGTTAGTGATATTTGTTCAATATTTTGCCCACTCTCAACCGTGCTAACAGCAGCGGAAGAGAAGATAGCCACTGCTGAGCCATTTTCTGTAAAGGTTGGGTTAGCCCCGATTGCTGATACTGTAGGCGCATCATTAACAGAGGTAATACTGACTGACGCTTGATTAGTACCGGTGCTTTGAACCGCGCCATCATCAAATACATAGTCAAGCACAGTTGCATTTAAAGGCACATCTGAGTTGTTGGCATAGGTAATAGCTTGCGCAACAGAATCTACGATTGCAGAAGTGGCATTACTATTAAATGTTAGCGTTAAAGTGCCTGCCGAGTTTGTGGTAACAGTCCCTATATTATTAGCATTGTAACTAAATGTACTTCCCTCAGTTAATGTACTGAGTAGTCCCGAATGAGCAAATATATCTTCTGTACTTGCGCCATCGCGCCGGCGAATAGTCAAGCTAGCATTGTTGTAATCCCCTGCGTTGCTGTTAAGTGCATCAAGCTCAGCATCTGCAATTGTCATATCGCTATCTATTATCACTGCACTGCCATTTTCGATAAATGTAGCACCGCCATTAAGCGAACTAAATGTGGGTGCTGAGTTCGGTGAAATAAAAGTAATGATAGTATCAGGGCCACTATCAGCAACCGTAAAGGTAAGGTCGTTGCCTGGTGCGTTTGTAAGAGCAAGAGTTAGCTCAGAAATGTTAAAATCAGTGGCGTTGGTATCTACTTCTAATGTACTTGTGCCATTAAAACGTACGTTACTGGCTGAAAGCCCTGTAATACCAGCAATAGTAATACGATCGCCTGCGGCTAAATCGGTAATTGTATCGCCTGATAATTGAGATGAGCTACCTACAAAATTATCATTACCTGCGTTACCTGTTAACGTATCTGTACCAGCGCCTGGGCGTAAAGTATCGGCTCCAGAGCCACCTTTAAGTACATCATCACCACTAAAATCTGATGAGGTCATTGTTAAAATGTCAGCGCTAAATGCACTTGCATCTAGCGTCACTGCAGCTGTAATAGCACTGCCACTAGCATTAGAAAAAGACACAACGCCAGCATCAGTATTAAAATTATCGGTTAAGGTGATAGTCGTGTTGCTGTTAGTGCCTATTGCCAGATTTTCAATACCCGATACCGTGGTGCTGGAAAAATTAAAAATACCACCATCCATAAGTTTTAGCGTATCAGCGCCAGCAGAGCCTGTAATGGCTGTATTAAAATCATTAATATTATTAACATCAATTGCTACTGTTGCAGCAGAGGCTAAGCTTAATGTACCAATATTAAAGAAGCCCCCTCCTGTGACATCCGCGCCATCAGATACGTTAACAATATCACTTGCTGTTGCGTCGCCTGTAAGGGTACCAGTGTATGCACTAGTGCCTATTGCAAACGTAACAACATCAGTAGCTGAAGTAGCATCCACATTGGTGTTACTGCTTGAAACTGTAATGATTCTAGTATTAGTGCTGTCATCACCCACGCTATAGCTTTCAACACCTGCTAAAGTAGTAAAATCGCCATCTCCGCTAATGGTAATAGACTCTGAGCCTGGAGCCGTGATTGTGCCTGAAAATCCTTGGTGCTGGCTGGTCGTCATGTTAACTGAAGCACCAGATGCCAAGGTTAGGTTATTTATATTATTTATGGTCCCAGCTGATATATTTGCACCATTACTTAAACTCAGTGTATCTGCAACAGTATTGTCACCGGTAATGATTCCAGTAAATGTAAGTGAACCTAAATCAAACGTAATTGCATCAGTCGCAGAGGTTGCAGTTACAGAGTGGCTAGCATTAGTGACAGTAACCGAGCGCGTATTCGTACTATCGTCATTTAAGGTATAACTTTCTATTGCCGAAACAGTACTTACATTACCATCTCCTGAAACAGAAATTGTCTCAGTGCCACTGCCTGATACTGTGCCAGAAAAACTCGCAAGCTGAGATGCGCCTAGGGTGACTGTGCCACCAGCAGCAACCGATAAATCTTCAAACCCGCTGACTGTCGCACCTGATATATTACCACCGTTGGTAACAACCAAGGTATCGGTACCAATTCCGCCCGCTAAAATACCCGTCGCACTCAGTGCATTCACATTAACCGTGTCGTCACCACCACTACCGGTTAGATTCTGTGATGCATTGCCTAACGTAAATGTATTCGCTGCACTCAACACATACGTTTCAACCGAACTATTACCAGTTAGGCCATCGGTCGCGGTGCTTATGGTAATTGAATCAGTGCCACTTGCTGTTATCGAAGGAAAGCTGTCGTGCTGCGCCTCAGTCATCGTCACTGAAGCACCACTATTTAATGCTAAAGACTCAAATGCACTTACCGTGGCATTACTAATATCAGCACCGGTGCTCATTTGCAGTACATCGGTATCGCCGCCGCCAGCAAGCGTACCTGTCACGCTCAATCCAGCAATATTAATAGTATCAGCATTGCTACTACCGGTAACATTTTGCGCGGTCCCAGCTAAAGTAATATTAAAAGCAGCATTTAAAACATACGTTTCTATGTCTGCATCTGCAATTACGCTGCTATCACCATCTGCACTTGCCAAAGTAAATGTATTTGTTCCAGCGCCATTTATCGTTGTAAACGCATCGTGTTGCGACTCGCTGAGCGTTAATGAGCCGTCATTATAAGTAGAGAGCGTTTCAAAGGAGGTTAAACTGGTAAATTGTGTGAGATCACTACCATCTATAACAATAATCTCATCTGTACCATCGCCACCCTGGGCTGTAGACCCTATAATATGGCTTGCTGAAGATACAGTTAAAACCTCATCATCACTACTAAACGTTATTGCCGGATTTAAATTTGTACCATCTAAGGTGCTAAAACCCGCTGCTGTAGAGCTAGCTGCTGTAAGATTAGCCACTGAAATTGTCGCTGTACGGCTAGTACTGTTTTCAGTGCCATCATTGATAACAACTGACACTGTCCGCGAAGTTGTGTTGGGCGACGAACTGGTATTGTTATACGTGATTGCTTTAAGGAAAGTGGTAACTTCAGCCGTTGTTGCAGTTGCACCTGTAATAGAAATTGTGTCTTGTAAACTAATATCTGATGCACCACTTACACCCCCAAGTGCATTTTGCGCACTGGCAGATACATTAAGACCTTCTGAGGCGCCATCTTGATCATTTGTTAATGCAACGGTTATTGTTGTTATTGAGTCGCCATCACTATCACCGGCTTCAGCATCGGGTGCAATCACGGTAGCAGGGCTGCCTTCAGTAAACGCCGAAAAACTCCCTGTACCTGGAATCCCACCATTTAAATCAACAACAGGCGCTGAATTAACAGGAGTTGAAGACAAGTTAGTGATGGCAAGGTTGTCAATTTTTAACCAGCTAAGAGTAGAGTTATCAGAATAAGCTATTTTTAACCATTTTATTTCTGTAAATAACGCACCAGAAGCATTTATAGTCTCGCTGCTACCGCTCGGTAAAGTCCCGCTATCCGCTACGCCTCCTTTATCCGTTGTTAGCCGTATAACTCTATTACTACCACTTGAGTTATAAACATATAAACTAGATAAATCAAACGTTTCGTTATTTGTAAAATATATTTTACTGTATGTCTGAGATGATGAGCTTGTAGATATATAAACATAGCCCGCTGAAAAATTATATAAATCTTGACCCCCACCAGCCCCAGACTTAACTTTTATGCTGTAGCTGGTACCCGGTATTATATAACTCTTATTATTAGCGTATCCCGTAGGTATATTATCAAAATTCAATGTACCATCAAACGCTAACACCTCAGAAAAGTCAATCAAGGCTCGCTCTGAAAATGGTCTATCAGCAAAATCGACATCCCCTTTAACTATTTCTAAATCCCAATCTCCGCCTTTATGACTATTACCGGTTAAATCGTTAGAAGCGGCTACATCAAGCTCCGTTGACTGACTAAAGAGTGTTAAAAATTGATCGCCTTGCAGACCCTTACCAATGTCACAGCCATAAAAAAACACATCCCCACCAGGTTTTACAGCCCCCTTAAATACCGCCATTAATTGTGGGTTACTTTCAATAACCGCAGTATTTATTTGGCTGTTACCTAGTTGTAGCTCTCCACTGCGCCCATGAGAAAATATACTCACGCTCTCTAACTGCTGGTAACGACCAAGCAACTCTTCAAGCTGATTTATACCTGATTCATCAGCATTGAGTTCAACAATCTCTGTCTCTGCATTTAAATCGCTATAAAATAAGGCTTTATCAGGTACTCCCGCATCGATAATGACTAGATGGTTAACACTGCTTGCAGCAGTTAACACAAGATCATCAGCCTTTGCCTTAAATGAATTAATACTTGGCACTATAAGTGGAGTGAGTTTAAACTCTGATTGCACTGGCACTTGTACACTCTGTGCAATGCCTGCGGTTTGAGTGAGCCCTAAAACCGAACCGACAACAATAGAAATAGGCGATAAGGAGAATTTCAGCATGTATTCAATCCTTTAATATATTTATGGAGAACAACGTTTTTAATACCATAACTGGTAAATTAAGGTGTTTTTTGTGTTATTAAACTTGCGTTACTGCCTTGTGGTTCTAACCAAAAAGCCATATCACTGTATTTTTTAAATAGTTCTGGGGGGAGTACAGTTTTACGCCCAGTAAAAGCCACTTTATTTTTCACTGTATGTAAGCCATCTGCACCTAAGTTTTTATCAAATTCACTGGCGTTATATGTTACATTTTCAAAGTCATGCGCAAAGTTCGGTAAGCCTAAAAACTGATAAATTAGAGCCACACTCTTTTCAGGTTTACTTACGAGCAAATCGTAGTCGATCAGTAATAACTGATCCGAAAACTCACCATAAAAACCTTCTTTTAGCGCAGCCCAAGCACTACCAAAAGGCCCTTGATTAGACGCAATGTGCTCACAGCGGGTATACACGTTTTGTCGTGCTGCGGGGGAATAAATACGGCTAAATTCAAGACTGTTTTGCCTATAGACACGTTCAAAACTGTCCATTATCCAAGCTGGATTTCTGACTAAACACATCACTTTAAAATCATTACCAAATAAGGAATTTAAGATATTAAGCTTTGCAGTCCACAGTCTATTGGTATCAAAAATAATGGGCTTTTCAACATCTTGGTAATACCCAGACCAAACTCCATGACATATATTCAAGCGCTGCGCTGAGCTTATGCTACTAGCAAACTCGCTCCCAGCTCCCATTTGCTCAAGTAAACTAGTAACAAAACCAGCTACAGGGGTTGACATATCGGCATGAAAATCGGGGTTTTGCCGTAATATACCAGCCAATAATGTTGAACCAGTCCTCGGTAAACCAGCGATAAAATGATAATGACGCGACATAAATAGTTAACTCCGACTCGGATAAATCCCTTGCATGGCGATGATATAATGCATAGCAACAAATGGTGACTGAGAATAAAGCGATTGGCCACCACCATGTAAATTAACGATACCTGTTAAACTATTCGCGGGCAGAGTTAGGGCAATGTTATCTTGTGCTGGAACATCAAATGTATCAACTGTCACATTACCAATACTGATCAATGAACTTGGTGCCGTAGATTGATATATTTTTTCTTGTTTATCAGGCCCACCACCAGCAACAACCGTAGCAAGTACTGCACCTGCTGTTGGTTCTCCACTATTAGCATCTTGTGTTGTTGCAATGTTTGCAGATCCCGTTACTCCACTTATCGTCTGCCCAGGAATACTGACAGAAACTGACTGTGCAAAACTTGGCAATGCAATCGCACTTTGCATCGGTGGCAAATTATTAGATGTAATTTTACTAAATTCTCTTCCGCCAAGCTGGCCCCACTCACGACTGGACAAGCCAGCCCCACTACCAACACCTACCGGTGTACGTCCTCTGATATCTGGTAACGCCATTGACGAACGGCCGTCACCACCATAAGTAGTACCAACAAGTGAAAAAAGGGCGGTATTTTGAGCAATACTCAATAGCTGTCCTGCACATATAGCCCAACCTCTAGGGGCAAAATTTCCTGCAAAAATCTCCACTTCGCCTAAAAATGGGTCTGCGCTCATAACGTATTTCCTTTTAAAATAATTTATATAATTACAATTGCATACCAGCTGTAATATTAGCTAAAGATGCAAAACGATAACCTGAAATACACCCAAACTGACATGAAACAATATCTAATGCCACTGAGCCTTGTTTAGTCTGCACAACTAACCCTTGTGACTTGTCAATACTTAAGACCGTACCAGCTGGCTCTGTGAATGAGGCTTGATCAACAAAGGATGCTTGTAGCACATTAAAATCACCAAATTTACCCGATAAAATAAAGCCACCATAAAGCGGGTTACCCGCTCTTGCCGCCGCGACTAAATCAACCGCGCTGTACTGTTCAAAAGACAATGTTAAATTATCATAGTTCAGGGCTGTCGCGACCTTGATTTGTTCAATGTCGGTATCTGATTGCCAATGCAAATTATCAAATTGTTCGAAGAAAATACTCAACACTTGTGGGATTGCAGATGCAACGCGAATAGCAAGGCTTTGATAAGTATCAAATGGATGAATGGCTATACTCTGCTGTAACGAAAATTGTAGGGGGTGTTCGCAGCTTAAGCGATAAACAGTTAGTAACAAATTATCTTGATGCTCTCTAATTTGCCAGTAGAGTGGATCAGTACCTTGATAATCTGATAACTTTGCAGGGTAAATTCCATAAGCATTACCATGAAAAAAATCAATAATCGTTTGACTTTGAGTTCCCGCATTAAAACAGCTCAAGGCCATTGATACTTGCCAATCATCAAGTTGTGCAAGCAACGTATCATCATTATTCCATACTGAAAATTGTATATTTTGTGATGTGCAATGTGCTTGCAATTGACCAATTTCGCTTTGCATGTTATTTGTTTGCGTTGGCACTAATACTACAGCGACTAACAACTGGCGCTGTATCAACATATCAATCGTAGGTATAGATAAACAACTTGAAGTAAATAACACTACCTTGCTAATTTGCTCCATAGTGTACCTCTTCGTCAGCTTTCGTCGGCAAAAAACCTGTCAAACCGGTAAGCTTATAATAAAAATCTATTTTATCTTTTTTTGTAAGTAATAAACCATCTACTGCGGGGGCCTTAGGTACAAAATCAATACATACCGAAAACATAGGCAATGGATGCGTAATGCCTGACTGATATTGCTGTAACCAATGCCCATTATACGTCATTACTTCAGCGTAAAGGACAAGCGTTAGTTCACTTACATCAGTGGCTGTTTGAGGAATAGAAACTGTGTTACAGCGTACAACTTGTTGTTCTCCAAGAGCAATTATGTCTAGCGTGAGCAAACTATGACGATCAAGAGTTAATATATTTCCCAGCTCAATTCTTTCATTCAACGTATCTTGATTTAATATCGGATTCGCAGCATCGCTTTGCGGTTGCAGCCACTGTTCAACATATTCTCGTTGGCAATTAACTAATGCAGCATTAACCATGATTTTACACGGTAACATTACTCCATGATGGCTTAGTTGAGAGGCAAAGTTTCTGCATATACTCAAATGAGCTTCTTTAGAAAAACCATGCTGAAATGCCTCAGCAATAAAAATATCAAACGCTTTGTTACCTTTAAACAAAGCAGCATCAGCCTCGTAAATGCCATCGATATAGTCATTAAGTTGCAACTCATTAACTAACACCTTGAGAGATTTGATCGCTCCAGGTTGAATATCGACTAAAGAAATGCGTACTTTTTGTGGTGAAATAATTTTTTGCTGATCCATATACAGCAAAATAGGTAATAATAACGGGGCGAATGGCCCACAAGCTGGGTAGACAATATTTATTTGCGAATCCCGTTGTTGTAAATCATTAATAAGCTCAAAAATCCCTTTGTAGAAACGGGTGTTGCGATGTACATCTTTTATTGTTGTTGTGCAGTTTAAAACCGACATCACTAGGCCATGTTGATTAATATACTGTTTTGTCATTTCAACTTCATGCAATTGAGCTTGCCTAAGGACTTTTATTGCTTCTTCGTAAGCGTCAACAAAAAGTTTTTCAATTAACACAGCATCCTCTCTTTCAGTCAGTGCTTGATCTGCGATTGCTAAAAAAGACTGCTGTAGAGTCAACGCTGTAGCTGGTTGCTGTTTAAGCAAACTAATTTGATCGCGCAGTGCTTGATTAAGTAACCCAGTTACAACTGGCTCTTCACTAATACATGCGGCTGACTTAGACAATTGATGGTGTAGCACCACACACTCCTTATAATTTATAATATATATTTCTTAGCGTACAATGATGTAGCAATTAAACTGTGAAGCCATCCATTTTATCAATATTACTGATTGCACAACTTGATCATGTATGGCCTCAAAAGCGTTCACTAATTAAAGGTGTTCAACTTGGGCGTTGTTCAGTTGTTAATCTAGATTTTAGAAGAGACTCAAGCTGGGTACGTATTGAATGTTTTAATAGCTCATCAATGTGGGGGGCCGCATATTCCAAACTCGCTGTAGACTATGAATCATGTAGATTCATACTTAAGCACTCCTTTACACCAATCCTACCATGAAAAAACACGTCGCAAATTAATATTACGTTCAGTAAGTAGATTAACTCACAAGACGTAGAATACAACTTTTTAATTCTATTATTTTTAATAGTCGCTTACTTGAAAAGTCTATCTACTTATTTTTAACAATAAGTTATGTATAATTTTGGCATAAGTTAAAAATAAAAAACATTACACCCCATTACACAGCATTACTTATTCCCTATATCGAGAGCTGTTTAGCTACTTATTTAATGGAGTCATATTTATATATTGTACAATTCGAGGTGTACTCCCCTTATTTGAACAACTACCGTGCGGTAATGTATGTCGCCATACAATTAAGCTACCTGCTTTTGCAGCTAATGGAGTACTGTGCCATTGTTGGCAATTAAAATGATGTGGATTGGTATTTTTAGGTAAACTAGCAAGCCAGTTGTCTATTTTTTTATGAAAGCCAGGTACACAACTGAATGCACCTTGTTCAGCGGCAACGTCAGTAAGGTATAGTAATCCTTGCGTTGCAAATCTGAGCGGTTTATTAAAGTTTATATCCCAGTGAAGATTTGGCCCAGGAAATCGCCAACTTTCTGTCTGCGGTGGATTAAAACTGAGCCTATCAGTGCTTACAGTTAAATTGTTTTCACCCCACAATTGCTCAAATACATCTCGCACCTGAGGCTGATGCCGAATAACCTGCATGGTTATATCATTAAAAATTTGTACCATAATTCCCTGTTTAAGTTCATGATTTCGATACCATGAAACAGGATTATGTTTATCCATATTCAAACGTTCATATACCATGTTACAAACGTCTTCACATAGCGTTTTTTCCACTAACTCAGGAATAATAACGTAACCATTATCATCCCAGCTTTGCCACTGCTGCGATGTTAGAACGTAATGACGAGGCTGATTTAGCAATATTTTTTGTTGTTTAAGGCCCTTTTGCTGGAAAAATGCAGCTATCTTTTCATTTAACTCACTTTTAGCCGTCTTTGAAATAGCCATACCATAATGCTGCTCTACCCAGTTTTCGAATGTTAAAAAACTATCACTCGCAAAAATAGACTCTATTGTCGGTGTGAGCCCTAAGCCTAAAATATCCATGATCATCACATCGAGTGACCATTCATCTTCTATTATTTTTTTATCTGCACAGCCTTGCTTTTGAAACTGTACTTTGTGCCACATTCGCTTTAATTGAAATAAACCTAAACGCCCAGTTTCGTTATAACAGGGCAATATGCTCTGCATTGTTGTTTTCAGAGGAGGTACTTTTACTCTCAATTCATTTTGCATAATAACTCCTTTTCGCGCCTGATTTTAGACAAGCAAAACACCTTAAATTGATTTATTAACGCTGACTAAACTTAGTTAGAATAGAGTGCTATATTATTGCAAGCAACGATTTTTGTAGCTAAATACAGGGAGTGATATGGATAGTGAGTTACTGAACAGATACCGTAATGCGATTACACATTTGCTAAATGAGCCAGCTGATGCGGGGGTGATAAAGCCTTTTATCAACGATTTAAAAAATTACTTAGGGAATATTACGTCTATTTCAACTGATTTAGATATGAATGACTGGAACGATGAAAATACATCCCAAGGCGTTGCAATTTCTCCCGTACAAGCAGCTAAATGCATAGAAGAAACTCTTCGTACGCAAATCTTTATGCAAGGTGTTAAACTCGCTATTGAAGAACGTTTAAAAGCAACGACTGATGATATTCATGTTCTTTATGCCGGTACAGGTCCTTATGGCACGTTACTTATTCCTTATTTAGGTGTTGCCACAAACTCACGTATAAAAGTCACACTCATTGACATTCATCCAGAAAATATCAGTGCAATTAAAAAGCTAGTAAAGCACTTTTCAATCACCCAAAACATTGTTGCAATTACGTGTGATGACGCAACTTGCTGGCAAGCGCCCCCCTCTCAGCAATTTGACATTATTATTTCAGAAACTATGACAGCGCTATTAAAGCGAGAACCTCAAGTTTTTATTTTTGCTCATTTATGTCAATACTTGAGTGATTCTGGCACATTAATCCCACAAAAAATTTCTTTAAAGGCATGGCTAACACCTTTTAACTCTTTAATGTCTGCAGAAGCTAATACAACAGATGACATACTCCTAAAAGAGTTTTATTGCTTAAACATCGACGAAGCAAGGCGTTTAAATGCAGGAGACGCATCTTCTTTCAAAGGTAATATGCTAATCCCAAATGGCGTTGATACTAATTACAGACTCAAACTAACAACCGACATTCAAGTATACAAACACCATAAACTAACGGAAAATCAATGTAGTTTAAATATACCGCTGACTTTTTTACCTCATGATGCGCAGCTTCGTGGCGGTGAAGCTATTCATTATGAATACATAACACCACACAGCCCAGATTTTGTATTTACATTCCCAATAAAAAAGATAATTAAAACTAAGATCAAATTAACCAAATTTTCAGAGCTCAATAACTTAGGGTTACCTGGCGTAAAACATATGTTTGAGCACGCACAGGCAGCTAAATGTGGTTGCTCTATTAATGTAGATGAAAATGAATGGACACAATGGACCAATCTATTGGACTCATTAGCCTTGCCATATCATGAAACATCAGTCGCACTTTATCAAAGCCAACGTATAGAAGAATTTGAAACTTGGCTAAGCACTAACAGCAACCTCACATTATCATGATTATTAACGCTCAAGTTAACACTGGTAAACAGCTTAAAGACGTTGAAAAAATTTTAACCTTTCTTACTCATATCGGAATAAAGCACCGGTATCAAACCTTAGACGAAAAAACCTTTTTACCCGGCCTTAAGCTAGAAAAAGGCGTTTTATTGCTTGATTTTGTCAATGGGTTCTATCCTGGTGATATCCTCCATGAGGCTGGGCATATTGCTGTCTGTGAGCCAATTTTTAGGCCCCTATTAGATGCTGACTTTTATAAGAATGGCTTGCTTGCGGGCAGAGAGAAACAAGCTATGCACGCAGAAGAAATGGCTGCGACAGCTTGGGCTGTTGCAGCAGCTATTCATTTGTCATTATCACTAGATATTATCTTTCATAAAGATGCTTATAAAGGTGCGAGTAAGACGTTAAAGCATGCTTTTGAAAATGGGAATGGTTTTGGGTTTCCATTATTACAAGCATGGCAAATGACTTGCCCAAACAAAGGTTACCCTGTAATGGTCAAGTGGATCAGAGACTGTCGCTGGATAGAAACGCTTCCAAATATATAGTTTGCAAAAAATGGATGAACTTTGTTTAAAATAAAAAGGACAATTTAATTTATGGAAATATCCTCAAATAAACATGACTTTTTCCTAAAAAACGGTTTTGTTCACTTTGAAAATGCACTTTCGATAACATTACTTAAAAAATTACAACGTTTTTCAGATAAGTTAGAAGCATTAGCACTAGAGAATTTTCACAATGGGCAAGTCAATAATCAATGTTGTATCTCAACAGACTCAGGTTTGCCTCGTCTTTTTCGTTATAACGACTTACTATTCGAGTCACCTGAATTAATAATTGAACTATTAGCTAGCCCACCACTCATCGAAGTTTATAAAGAATTGGTAGGAGATGGCGCAGTCCCCTTGCAATTAGATGTAGCTTATAAATACCCGTACCCACACCCTCATATTACTTGGCATCAGGACGCTCCTCATTCTAGGCAATATCCTTATTTAAATATTGGTATATACCTTGATGACGCTCTTTTAGAAGATGGCTGTTTACGCTACGTACCAAATACCCAGCATAAAGTTTTAGATATTTACAAACTTTCCAATCAATATGGGTGGGATATTCCTAATGTAGTACAACAACCCGCTAAAGCAGGTGACATCATAGTTCATGACATAATGGTTTTACATAGTTCAGGAGTAAAGCGCAGCCAAGGTGCAAGAAGAACACTGTATGTTGAATTAAGGCCAATTTTAGGGATTACCGAAAGTGGAAAACAAACTAAGGAGTGGGCCGAACTGAGAAAGCAATGGATGGCACATGTAATTAAAGCGGCAGATCCAAACAGTATTCCGCAAGCTTGGCATGAATTTTACGGCGAACCTAAATACGATTTAAGTACCTTGGTTAAGCTCATTAAAGCCAAGCCTGAAGCACCCATCCCTTCGATTCATGCCCATAAAAATGTAGTTCATCCAAATTACCCTACTCCCAAGGATTTACGCTAAAATCACATATAATTTGAAAGTATTCATTTTCCATTAGGGTCTGATGACCTTTCAGGACTAGAATTAAACAATCACTCAAAGGAATATACGTGCTTAATGAACACTTTACACCAGAACAATGTGCATTGATATGTGCTGATCTAGCTCATTTACGCTTATTAGCTGATTTAAAACTTGCACCATCAATTCCTTACTTTGCAGAAAAACCTTACCCTATTGGCCGCTGTAGAGAAATACGCGATGAGGTATTTGCACTACTGCAAACGGTATTACCTACCACTAAAAAACCTGGGCTCAGTTTATTAAAAAATCTAATTGTACAAGGTAGCTCTTTACAAAAAGCATGGGGCTCACTGCGAGATGAATACTTTCAAAACGCATTGATACTTGGTCCTTGGTATATTGATGTTGCTAACGACACCGTTAATGCCAATAAACCTAGAATAGAAATTTTATCCTTAGCTAAATCAAACTTTACATCAATAAAGGATTTTGCTCAGTTTGTAAAAATAGCTCGTCGCTATTGGAAGGTTGACGTGTATAGAAATGATGTATGCCCAGCGCTTGCGCCTTATATGCCACTTTTATGTGTGGGTACCAGTGGTACAAGTTGGCTTGGGGCTGCAAACGACGATATGCTCAATGTCGCTATTAATAGCAACTTTGAGGAGTCTAAACGTATTTTGGACTCTTTGCCCTGCGCGCCAGTTAAAGTCAAAGAGCGCTGGAAAAAAGTATTGAGCAATTTCGACCATAATGATTTTTTATTAAGTGTCGGAGAGCCTGTCTCGTATTGCACTATGTATAGTAAACACTCGTACCAAACAGACCTGACAAAACGTGATGCTGCTGTTACTGCATACTTGTCTTTGCCTAAATCTGTTTAGCCAGTGCTTAACAAAAAAACTTTTTTCACATTTCCAGTCCCAACATAGATACTGGTTTAACTAACTTCCAATATATCAGTCTATAAATTAAGAAATAATAAGCTCAAATAATATTTCATGCCACAAAGCTAATGAAAAAATGCTATGGTTAAGATATCGATTATGACCTCAAGGAATGGCTCATGAACCAACAAACTGTACATACTTATTTAATGAACAAACCGTTAGTTAAACTAACGCAACCTTTTGCTAAAGATGTTGATGTATATAAAGTAAACCATAAGATGTTCGCCACCCTTGCACTGAGCAATGAGGGTGAAACCGATGAAAACGGCGAACCTATTTGGTGGCTAAACTTAAAGTGCGACCCTGATGAAGCACAGTCATTACGAGATATTTTTCCTTCGGTGATTCCAGGTTATCATATGAATAAACGCCTTTGGAATACAGTGATTTTAGACGGCTCAATACCACAAGGTGAAATTGAGCGTATGATTGATAATTCATTTAATTTGGTGGTCGACAACATGCCAGATAAAGACAAACAGGCTATTGAAGCCTTACTGTAAATAAGCGTATATATCTCTATATTTTCTGATTATCAAACATAAAAAAAGCCGCATAATTTGCGGCTTTTTTACGTTAACTTAAAACATTAATCTTTGTGCTCAGTCATCTCATTTTGAGTATCAGTCGATTTATCATCTGACTGATCTGACTCAACTTCAGCTGTTTTAGTGACTGTAGTGTAAAACTTATCGCCTTTATCAGCCATTGCAACCAGTGATTCACAGGGTGCAAAAATGGCATTGCTGTTAGCCAGTGTAGACATATCAGAGCTTATTTTACTCGCACCTAATTTGTCCATGTAGCTAAACGGGCCACCTAAGAACGGTGGGAAACCAATACCAAAAATAGCACCAATATCACCATCACGCGGGCCTGCGATAATACCATCATCTAAACAACGAGCCGCTTCATTAAGCATTTGTGAAACACAGCGCTTAGCAATCTCGTTTTTATTTAAACGTGGGGCTGGGGTTACACCTAGTAGCTCATAGACTGACTCATCGACCTTTTTGCCTTTCTTGTCGTATTCATAAAAACCGCGCCCTGTTTTACGACCAAGACGTTTTGAATCAATCATGCGCGAGAAAGCATCAGGTCCTTTAAAGCGCTCACCCAATTCTTTTTCAAGAATTGGCGCAATTTTAGATCCAATATCAATACCCACTTCGTCCAGCAGTGCCAACGGTCCAACAGGAAAACCAAACTCGACTAAAGCCGCATCTATTTTTTCAATCGGCTCACCAGCAAGCATTAAGTTAGCCGCTTCATTAAGGTATGGCGCTAAAATACGGTTTACATAAAAACCAGCCATATCTTTTACTACAATTGGCGTTTTACCTTGCTTACGTGCAAAGTTAACTACACGAGCAATGGTTTCTTGTGACGTGCCTTCGTGAGGAATGATCTCTACCAGTGGCATTTTCTCTACTGGCGAGAAATAATGTAAACCAATTACATTTTCAGGGCGTTCTGCTTTTGCTGCAATTTGCGAAATAGGTAATGACGAAGTATTACTTGCAAAAATAGTATTCGCTTGGCATTGCTGCTCAACATCAGCAACCATACCTTGCTTAAGCTCTAAATCTTCAAATACCGCTTCTATCACTAAATCTATGTGCTTAAAGCCGCTGTAATCCGTAGTGCCAGTAATGCGGTTCATGGTTAACTGCATATCAGCTTTAGACATAATACGGCGCTTAAGGCGTTTATCTAAGATTTTGTATGTGTAGTTCATGGCATTACTTATGCCCTGCTCTGCCACATCTTTAATACGTACCGGCAATTTAGCCTTAACCGCACTTACATGAGCAATACCTGCGCCCATTAATCCGCCACCTAACACAGCAGTTTTACTAATCGCAGGAGCGTCATCGTTGCGCCATTCTTTTTTCATTTCAGTGGTTGCAAAGAAAATACCGCGAAGTGCTTTAGACTCATCACTCATTACTAACGTAGCAAAGCCTTCGGCTTCGGTTTTATACGCTTTCATTTCATCAAGCTCTACGCTTGCACGAACCGCTTTAATAATCGCAAGCGGCGCTGGGTAGTGACCACCGGTTTTTTTAAGTACGTTTTCTTTAGCTTTTTTAAAGATAAAGTTACGACCAAACGGGTTTGATTCTAATAACTTGCTGACCTTATCAAGTTTAGGCTCTTTAGCTTGTGGCTTTTTCTTCGCAGCAAACTCTTTGGCCACTTTTAGCAGTACGCTTTGTGGAACACAATCATCCAATACACCGGCTTTTTTAGCTTGTTTTGGACGAATTTGCTTACCAGTTAGCATCCACTCAAGGGCTTTTTGAATACCCACGATTTTAGTTAAGCGTTGTGTACCACCACCGCCAGGCAATAAACCTAGTTGTACTTCTGGTAAACCAATTTTAGTTAAATCGCTATCTGTACCAACGCGATAATCACATGCCAAAGCAAACTCTAAACCACCACCTAAAGCAGCGCCGTGAATAGCACTAACCGTGGTATACGGTAGTTTTTTCATATCAAAAAATGCTTGATGGCATAACTCACTAATAGCTAATGCATCTTCGCGTTTTTCAACACCGTCTAACATTTTTACATCAGCACCGGCAATGAAGTTATCACTTTTGCCACTAATAAATACCATACCTTTCACTGCATGCTCTTTAGCTTGTGCTAATAATGCTTTTAAATCATCAGCAAAGCTGTCACGCAGGGTATTCATTTTTTCACCCGGCACATCAATGGTTACCACGGCTATTTTGTTATCATCAACCGTTAAATTAAATACTGAATCTGTCATTACGCACTCTCCAATACAAAGGCTGCACCTAAACCACCCGCAGCACAGGCAGTCGTTAACGCTAAACCACCGCCACGACGCTTAAGCTCGTATAAGCTTTGTGTAATTAAACGCGCGCCGGTTGCCGCAAATGGGTGACCATAAGCGAGTGAACCGCCGTTAACGTTAAACTTATCCATGTTAATTTCACCTATGGCTTTATTACGCCCTAAGTGCTCTTGTGCAAATTTATCTGAAGCAAACATTTTCATATTCGCTAAGGTTTGCGATGCAAACGCTTCATGCATTTCAATAAGGTCTAAATCAGCTAACGTAATACCAGCTCTATCAAGCGCGATTGGCGTTGAGTGAGCTGGCCCCATTAGCATGTCTTTTTCTACGCCTATGGCTGAAAACGCAAAACTGCGTACGTAGCCTAAAATTTCGTAACCCAATGCTTTGGCTTTGCTTTCGCTCATCATTAACACTGCAGCTGCGCCATCGGTTAATGGGGTTGCATTAGCGGCAGTCACAGAGCCGTGCTGACGATCAAATACCGGTTTAAGCTTGGCATAACCCTCAACCGTTGAGTTTTTACGAATATTGTTATCTTCTTCAATAAAGCTTTTATAAGGCGGTAAGTGCGCCGTCATTACTTCATCTTTTAACTTGCCATCGGCCCAAGCTTGAGTTGCTAATGAGTGAGAACGATGTGCTAAAGCATCTTGATCTTCACGGCTAATATTATGGGTTTTAGCCATTTGCTCAGCTGTTTGTCCCATTGATAAACCCGTTGAGTACTCAGCAACCGCTGGCGGTACTGGTAATAAATCTTTTAAACGTAGTTTCGAGAATATTTTTAAACGCTGACCAAGCGTACGGGCTTTGTTTAAATCGACTAAACTGCCGGCTAATTTTTTACTTACACCAATTGGCAATACAGACGATGAATCGGCACCACCAGCAATACCCACGTTTACAGAGCCTGCCATAATAGATTCGGCAACATTTGCAATTGCTTGAAAGCTAGTTGCACACGCACGTGACACTGAGTACGCGTCAACGCCCACTGGCATACCTGTACCTAATACAATTTCACGTGCAATATTTGGCGCTTCTGGCATTTGTACTACTTGACCAAAAACCAGTTGATCGATTTCTGACTTGTCGAAATTTAATCGCTCAAGCATTTCATTAACTACTAGCTTACCCATATCCAATGCTGGTACATGGTGAAACGCAGTTGCTTGCTTAGCAAAAGGAGTACGCAGGCCGCTTACAATGGCAATACGGTCGCCTTTTGGTGTTTTAAGTATGTTTTGCTCAGACATTTATTATTCTCTCCCGCTGACAGGTCAGACCTGTATGTTTTCCTCGATTCTAAACAACCCGTGTGATAAAGCCAATAGATAAACGTAAATTAATCATAAAGCGCCATTGTAAATCACTACATACATTGTGTAAGGGTAATACAATAGGCTTTTTTAGCAGGTTTTACAAAGTTTTGTGTTAGGCTAAAAAGCGTTAAAAAATAACGAACTATTTTCAAAAAATCAGTCTAACTCTTGAGTTATACACTTATAAACCTTATAACTAGCTCAGTATTTGTTACCTAACCACTTTAGGTATTATTTAAGCTGACGAGGACAGTCCACTTATTATGGCAGCTAACGCATTTTCAAACTTAAAAACGTATTTAGACACCCAAATTATTGGCCAGCCAGCGCTCACTCAAGCACTCTTAATTGCTATATTAGCCGATGGTCATTTACTTGTTGAAGGCCCTCCGGGGCTTGCAAAAACGCGAGCGGTTAATGCTTTAGCAAAAGGTATTGAAGGCTCGTTTCAGCGTGTTCAGTTTACCCCAGACTTGTTACCAGCCGATGTAACCGGTACTGATATTTATCGTCAACAAACCAGTGAGTTTGTGTTTGAAAAAGGCCCTTTATTTCATAACCTCATTTTAGCGGATGAAATAAACCGAGCACCAGCGAAAGTACAATCAGCTCTACTAGAGGCAATGGCTGAGCGCCAAGTTACTGTGGGCAAAAATACGTACCCACTTAGTGACCTGTTTTTAGTGATGGCAACGCAAAATCCACTTGAGCAAGAAGGGACCTACCCACTGCCTGAAGCGCAATTAGACCGCTTTTTATTACATTTAAGTATTAATTATCCAGGGGCTGAGCACGAACTTGATATTTTACGCCTAACCCGTGGTGAAGCACTTAATGATGAAGTTCCAGTGCTTGAGCAAATTTCGCAAGCAGAGTTGTTTGCCGCTAGAAAAGCGATTTTGGGTCTGTATTTAGCAGAGCCACTAGAGCAATACTTAGTTCAGTTGATTATTGCTACTCGAGAAGGCGCAAACTTAGATGAGCAACTTGGCCGATGGATTGAGTACGGCGCCAGCCCACGTGCCACCATTGCTTTGGATAAATGTGCCAGAGCTCATGCGTGGTTAAGTGGTCGTGATTTTGTATCGCCTGACGATATTCAAGCTGTGGTACATAATGTATTACGCCATCGTATTATTTTAAGTTACGAAGCACAGGCCGATGGTATTACAAAAGATCAGGTTATTAGCCGTATTGTTGAACTAGTTGCTGTACCTTAAGTTATGCAAACACACTTTGATTCTCAGGCATGGCTTAAATTAAGTCATAGCCATGGTGTTAATTTATCGCTTAAAGAGCTGATGTATTATAAAGCAAAAGCGCAACTGCTTGAGCTGGCACCTAAAGTTAGAATAAAAAATACCTTAGCGGGGCAATATCTAGCGCCGCATAAAGGCCGTGGCATGGAGTTTGCCGAAGTGCGCCATTACCAACACGGTGATGACATACGCTCTATTGATTGGCGGGTCACGGCTCGTACCGGTGAAACCCACACCAAACTTTTTCAAGAAGAAAAAGAACGCCCGGTATTTGTATTTACTGACTTTTCAAACTCCATGTTATTTGGCTCGCAATTATTATTGAAGTCGGTACAAGCTGCACATATTAGCGCCTTAGTTGCATGGTCTGCTTGCCAACGTGGCGATAGAATTGGCGGTATTGTGTTTAATCAGCACTCGCATTTAGAGCTTAAACCTAGTGCCCGTGAAAAGGCCGTGTTAAAGCTGTGCCATAATTTATGCGACGCCCATCAGCAGGCACTTGAAAATATTGATAAACCCGCCAGCAATAACTTTAGTGATAACCTTAAGCGTTTAAATCACTTAGCTAAACCCGGTAGTTTGGTTTATATCGTATCCGATTTTAACGCCTTAGATGACGCCAGCTTTAAACAACTCGAATTACTTGCGCGGCACTGTGAATTAATAGGCTGCCATATTAGCGACCCCTTCGAGCATAAGTTACCTGCTTTCCAACAAGCGGTTACGGTAAGTGCTAATAATCAGCAGTTTGCCCTCCCTTTGATGGATAACAGTTTTAGAGAACGATTTGCCAAAAATGCCGAGCAAGCATTTAGCGCGCGTATTAATCGTTTAACAAAATCTGGGCTTAACCTATTATCATTCGATGCAGCCACTGCGCTGGAACTGCAATTAGTGAGAAGATAAATCATGCAAACCTCTCCACTTGATGGCCTTCACGATATTATTGCTCCCTCTCACGTTGACTGGTGGCCGTTAGCCCCTGCTTGGTGGGTAGTTATTAGCATTGCACTGTGCTTAGTGTGTGGCTTAATTATAATTATGTACAAAAACTATCAATTTAAAAAACCAAAACGTAATGCGATTAAATTAGCTAATCAACAACAATCAGCTCAGCAATTGCATATTATTTTAAAGCGTTTAGTGATCACCTATTACGATCCACGCTTAGCAGCGCAATCCACAGCTAACTGGTGTAAAACCCTAAGTCAACTTGCTGCAATTGGTTTTAATGAAGATGAAATTTCAAGCCTATATAGCGCAGCACAAACACCACCGGCACTCAGTGATAAGTTTCGCCAAGCTATTAAACAATTTAAGCTAAGGGAGCCACTGCATGTTTGAATTTAGCTGGCCATGGCTGTTTTTATTACTGCCGCTTCCTTTAACGTTACTGCTATTAAAACCCGCAGCAAGTAATGCAACGACACGTTTACGCATCCCAAGTTTTGCATCGCATAATTTAAATAATCAACATGTAGAGCCCAGTGCACGTAAGTTAAACACTCTTGAATGGTTGCTGTGGCTATTATTAGTAACAGCATCAGCGAACCCTACTTGGTTAGATGAGCCTATATCGCTGCCTAATGAAGGTCGCGACATTATGCTCGCTGTGGATTTATCGGGCTCAATGACAGAACAAGACATGGCTTATAATGGCCAATATGTTGACCGTTTAACTATGGTTAAAGCAGTGCTTAGCGATTTTATAGAGCAGCGTCAAGGCGACAGGCTCGGGCTTATATTGTTTGGTGATACCGCGTTTTTGCAAACACCTCTCACCCGTGATGTAAAAACCGTCAGCAAAATGCTTACTGAAGCACAAATAGGTTTAGTTGGACGTGCCACGGCTATTGGTGACGCTTTAGGCTTATCGGTTAAACGCTTTGCTAGTAAAAAAGAAAGTAATCGCATTGTGGTGTTGCTAACAGATGGACAAAACACCGCAGGAAACCTTGACCCCGAAGATGCCCTATTACTAGCTCGTGAAGAAGGCATAAAAGTGTACACCATCGGAGTCGGCTCAGATAACCCACGTGGCTTTAGTTTATTTAATATGGGCTCTGGGGGCAGTAATTTAGATGAGAGCTTACTGAAAAATATTGCCGAGCAAACTGGGGGGCTGTACTTTAGAGCCAAAGATGTAGCAGGCCTTCAACAAATCTATGCAGAGCTTGATAAACTCGAGCCAATTAGTGCCGATGAGCAGACCTTTCGCCCGCAAACAGCCTTGTTTTATTATCCGTTATTACTGGCCATTCTATTAATAAGTGCAATGGCATTATTAAAAACAGTACGTGCATTGAAGGAGCCAAGCTAATGGATTTTGAGTTTATTCGCCCCGCTATTTTATGGCTGCTACTTCCTGCGATAGGGCTGTTTTTTATTGCCATGCTTAAAAAGAAAAAAGCCCAATCGGCGTCACTTATTGCGCCACATTTAGCACAATTTGTTATGAGTGAATCAAATAATCAGGCTCGTCAGCCGCTGTGGCTAGTTGCGTTATTTTGCAGTTTAGCCATTATATTTAGTGCAGGCCCAAGTTTTGAGGAAAAACAAGTCCCTGTATTTCAAAGCAAAAGTGCCCGCGTTATTGTAATGGATATGTCGTACTCTATGTATAGCACCGACATTGCTCCTAATCGATTAATGCAATCTCGCTTTAAAGCCCTCGATATGATTGAGTTATTTAAAGAAGGTGATACTGCATTAGTAGCCTACGCAGGCACTGCCTATACCATTTCTCCACTAACCAATGATGCAACCACCCTTGCTAATCTTATTCCTAGTTTGAGCCCTGAAATTATGCCTGATAAAGGCTCTAACGTGCTGGCAGGTTTAGACATGGCGCAAGAGCTGCTCACTCAAGCAGGCTACCTAGATGGTGATATTATTTTGATCACCGATGGTATTGAACAACAACAGCAAAGTGATATAAGTGGTTTTACTAACAGTAGCCAGTATCGACTTAATATTTACGGTATTGGCACTGAGCAAGGTGCACCAATAAAGTTACCTGAAGGCGGATTTTTAAAAGATAATTACGGCCAAATAGTAGTGCCTACACTCAATGGTTCTTTACTCAAAGGACTGGCAAAGAATAGTGGCGGCCAATACGCTAATTATCAGCCAAGTAATAGCGATATTGCCATTTTTTCACCGCAAGCAAACAGTGAAATACTAAAAAGTGAAAAACCAAATTTAGCCTTGTGGCGAATCGATGCTGGCATTTATGGCTTGCTTATTTTACTGCCCTTAGCTCTATACTTATTTAGGCGCTCTGCGTTTATTGGTGCGGTGCTATTGCTAAGCTTTTTACCTCAGCAAAATGCCCATGCAGTAGAGTTACCAACGCTATTTAAAAATACCGATCAACGTGCATTAGAAGCTTACAACAACCAAGAGTACCAACAAGCAGCGCAAGCGAAGTCCAACGCTCTCAAAGGCGCTGCACTTTATCAGCAAGGTCAGTTTGAAGGCGCTCTGAACGAATTTAGTCAAGATAAATCAGCTACTGGTTATTACAATTACGGTAATGCACTGGCTAAAGCCGGACAATTGGAGGCTGCTATAAACGCTTACAAACAAGCGCAATCACTGCAGTCTGATTTTACCCAAGCAGCCGATAACCAAGCGTTAGTTGAGCAGTTACTTAAGCAACAGCAAGATCAAGAAAACCAACAAGGTAATGATTCGCAAAATCAAGATGATCAAAGTCAAGATGATGCAGATAAATCAAAACAAGATCAGCAAAAAAATGGCGATAAAAATAACGCAGATAAAAGCGAAGATAACAGTCAAAACAGTGAAGAGCAGCAATCGGGTGAGCCCTCGGAGCAATCAAAAGATCAACAAAGCCAATCTGGCGAGCAGTCAGATGAACAAAATCAGCCTGACATGCAAGCTCAATCACAAAACCAACAAGACGAGAACAAAGACGACGATAGTAAACCTCAGCAAGACGAGCAACAGAGTCAACCCAATCAAATGAATGAGCAACCGCCATCAGATGAGCAAAAGCAGCAAGCACAACAACAAGCTATGCAAGCACAGGCGGCTGAACTCACTAATGAAGAAAAAGAGAAAGCACAACAACTAAATCAGTTACTAAGAAAAGTGCCCGACGATCCCGCTATTTTATTAAGAAACAAAATGCAATTAGAAGCCCAAAAAAGACAATATCAACGCCGTCCAACAGGAGTAGAAAAATCATGGTAATGCGATTATTTTGCTGTTTATTGCTATTAACTACCATGCCATTAATGGCCGCCACTTCATTAGAGGCAAGCGTAGATAAAAACCCGGTACTGGCAGGTGAGTTTTTTATGCTCAATATTAGCGTTGATGATTCAATCAAAGGGCAACAACCCGATACTTCAGCGCTGTTAAAGGATTTCGTAGTCGGCCCTATGAGCTTAAGTAGCCGCACCAACATTATTAACGGTAGCATTAAAAAACAAACATCGTGGTCTGTTAAGTTAATGACTCGCAAAGCCGGCGAATACACAATTCCTTCTTTTAGTGTTGCAGGGCTCAGCTCTCAACCGATAAACTTGTCGGTTAAAGAGCGAAGCAGCGATGCGGGCAAAAATGATGATATTTTTTTAAAAAGCTCGCTTACAAATAACAGTTTATTTGTGCAAGAGGCTGGCGTTTACACCATTAAACTTTACTTAGCTAAAGAGCTACTTGATGGCAGCTTAAGCACGCCAAGCATGGAAGATGCTCAACTCACCCAGCTAGGTAAGCAAAGTGAAGATTATGAACTGGTTAACGGTAAACGTTATTTAGTGATCACCCGTAATTATTTAATTCAGCCGCAAAAAAGTGGTGCATACACCATTGAAGCACCGGTTTTTCAAGGGCGTGTTCAACAAAACTATCGCCAACTAGAGGTGTCGGCACTTGGCGATGAACAACAGATTGAAATCAAACCCATCCCTGAGAACTATCAAGGTGATTGGTTACCCAGTGAATTAGTAAGTCTAACCGAGCAATGGCAACCAGACGATAATACCGTTGAAGCCGGCACGCCAATAACCCGCACTATTATGCTTACCGCATTAGGGGTTACTAAGGAGCAACTCCCCGAAATTGATATGCCTTCTATAAATGGTATTCGCAGCTACCCGGATGAAAAAGAGACTAATAATGCAGTACGCGATGGTCGAGTGGTATCACAGCAAAGCGCCTCATTTGCGCTACTACCACAAACACCAGGCACTTATACATTGCCTGAAATTACCCTGCCTTGGTATAACACCAAAATGAACCGAATTAGTTACGCAACTTTATCAGAACGCACAATTACGGTAACACCAAGCACCACAGCGCCAGCAAACTCACTAAATACACCCGTTGAAAGTACTTTAAACAACACGGATGCAGAGCCAACGCAGCAAGCGCTCAGCGTGCAACGCCACACTAGTACGCCTCTATGGCTTATTATTGTAGCCGTATTAGGTTACATATTATGGATTGTGACCCTGGTTCTTTACTTTATGAAACGCTCAGCTAAAGAAGTGCAACAAACGACGCAAGCAAATCATAGAGGCAATCAGCAAGCAGATTTAAAAACACTGCAAATACTTGCTAAAAGCCATGATAATAAAGCATTTTACGATGCACTTAAGCTATACGCGCTAACTCGAACAGATAAAAAGGTAGGAGCTCTCACCCATTTATGCGCTATGATAAACAACTCGCAGTTCACTGCGCAGGTAAATAATTTACAAGCACAGTTGTACGGTAACCAATCGGCTAGCACTGATTTAGAAGCGATTGTTAGTTTATTAAAAAAACATCAATCGCACACAGCTAAGTCATCATCTGCGTTAAAAGAGCTATATTCTTAATAAGAATCTTAGTTACTTTTTTGGCCTATAATAATTTTAATTAAAAAGTGCTTATGTTTGGAAATAAAAAATCGAATGATCGGGTCTTAATTAATATGGCTGAAAAACAACAACGCTATGAAGCCTTGGTTCATGTTTATCATAAGGAACTCTATCGCTTTGCTTACTGGTTATGTAACGATCCGACTATTGCTGATGACTTAGTGCAAGAAACCTTTTTGCGTGCATGGCGCTCGCTTGATTCGTTACTCGACCAAAAAGCAGCTAAGCCATGGTTGCTGACCATTTTAAGGCGTGAGAATGCCAGACGCTTTGAGCGCAAGCAATTTGATTACAGTGATGTAGATAACGACACATTGGTGGATCAAACCAGCCATAGTTTAGATACAGCAATGGAACAAACCGTTATTCAGCGACAAATTTCTTTATTGGCTGATGACTACAAGGAGCCGCTGTTGCTACAGGTGGTAATGGGCTGCACCGGAGATGAAATTGCAGACATTCTTAACTTAAATAAAAATACTGTTATGACACGTTTATTCCGAGCAAAAAATCAACTTAAAGAGGCATTAAGCCGTGATGATGAACAACTTAAAGGAGCATCAAAATAATGGATGAACTTGAGTTTCGTCGCCGCACGATTGCGCAGCCAAATGAGCTGGACAAAGAGCTTCAGGAATTTGCAAACAGCAGTGCCGACAGACAACAATTTTTAAATGAAAGCAAAGCATTCGATAAACAACTCGACGACGCGCTTGATATTACTGTACCTGACAATCTTGCTGAACGAATTATTTTAAACACCTCGTTAAAAGAAAAAGCCAGAACAGATGAACTTGAGCAAAAGGATAACGTGGTTAGTGCACGCTCATGGTTTAAGTTCGACCGAATGCATTTTGCTTTGGCAGCTTCGTTTGTGATTGCAGTTAGTGCGTTTATGTTTAGCGAAGAACAAAGTATTAATCAAACGGCTGGTGAGCATGCACTAGCCCATGTTTACCATGAAATTTATGCGTTAAATAAAACTCAACAAATTAGCATCCAAACTGTCAATGAAAAGCTGGCTTTACTTGGCGGCCATATTAGTGATTTACCTGGCAAAGTGACTTATGTTAACTTTTGCGATTTTCAAGGTGAGAAAGGTATTCATTTAGTGTTTGAGTCTGACTTTGGGCCTATGACCGTGTTTATTGTGCCAAGCGATAATCAAATCTTTGAAATTGGCTCTGATGATTTTAATGACTCTCGCTATGCTGGCCATATAAATCGTGGCAAACAGGCCGATACCGTGCTAATTGCAAGCCTTGGCTCACCAGTTGATATGTATAATGAACGTATTTCAGGTGCTATTCGCTGGCTTTAAGCCATTATAGAAATAAAAAACCGCAACGAGTGTGCGGTTTTTTTATTATTTAAAAGCCAAAGCTGCTTACTGATTACTTACAAACATCAGCAACTGCGTTAGCAAAGTAGTTGATATTTGCTTGGCTAATACCTGCTACATTAACACGGCTAGAACCGACAATGTAAATACCGTATTCTTTTTGCAAGCGCTCGATTTGCTCTTTATTAATACCTAAGAAAGAGAACATACCGTGTTGGCGGTCAATAAACGAGAAGTCTTGAGCAATGTCTTTCGCTGCCAGGCTGTCTTTAATTAAACTACGTAACCCATTAATACGGTTACGCATTTCATCAAGTTCACTGTGCCATAGCTGCGTTAACTCTGTGCTGCTTAAAATAGTGTTTACGATGTCTGCACCATGCGCTGGCGGCATAGAATAAATGCTACGTACCACACTTAATAACACCGAGTTTGAAATATCAGCTGTTGCACTGTCTTTTGCAATGATTGAACAGGCACCAATACGCTCACGGTATAAGCCGAAGTTTTTAGAACATGATGAACAAATGATCAACTCTTCAACCGCATTGGCTAAAATACGTAAACCATTCGCATCTTCTTCTAAAGAAGAGCCAAAACCTTGATATGCAATATCAATTAATGGCGTAAAACCCACATCTTTTGCAAGTTCAGCAATAGTATTCCATTGTGTTTCGTTTAAATCCATACCACTTGGGTTGTGACAACATGCATGTAATAACACCACATCGCCCTTAGGCACCTGTGTTAGTGTTTCAACCATTTCATCAAACAATAAATCTTTGTTTTCGTAGTCGTAGTATGGGTATTCTTTTACCGTTAAGCCTGCAGCTTCAAATAAGCTAATGTGGTTAGCCCACGTTGGGTTAGTAACCCATACAGTAGCGCCTGGATTACAACGTACAATAAATTCTGCTGCAACACGAAGTGCGCCTGTACCACCAGGTGCTTGTGCTGTGCGTACGCGATTAGCTAATAATGCCGGGTGCTCACCAAGAAGAAGATTTTCCATTTGTTGACAGTAATCTAAGTTACCAGCAAGCCCAATGTAAGATTTGCTCATTTCATTTTCTAAACGAAACGCTTCTGCTTTTTTTACTGACTTTAATACCGGGGTATTCCCCTGCTCGTCTTTATATACACCAACCCCTAAGTCAATCTTATTTGGGTTAGTATCTTGCTTGTAGGCCGCCATAAGGCCAAGAATAGGGTCTGTTGGTAATGGTTTTAATACTGAGAACATTGGCTATCTCTTCGTTATTTAGGGGTTAGCTGTTGCGCTAAGCTTAACATAAAAACTCACTTGATTGACTAGTGTTATTTACACTAAAAAGTGAGGAATTTTAATACAGCACGCTATTAATAACGCGAGCGTCGCTTTATCAAAAAAATCAGTGTTAAAAGCTTCACCATCAACAATACCTATACATTGCTGTTGTGCATTAAATAGCGGTAAACAGGCTTCTGCTTTTACTTTCGGATCGCAGGTGTAATATTCACCGCCTGCTGCCAAATATTGCTCAACGTTATTGATAACGCGTCCTTTACCACTAAACGCTACCTGAACGTTATTGCTGGCAGTCGCAAATTCAGCAGTAAGCGGAAATAAAGGACGACTCGGCGCACCAAAATAAGCCAGCTTTAATAACTGCTCCCCTTCATTGGTGTGGGTATTCTGATAAATGCCGTACCAATCAAGCTTTGTGTTTTCAATGACGTAGTCAACAATCAATTGAAGTTGCGCTAATTTTTCAGTTGTTTGCGTACTTTGGCTGACATAATCGCTTAGTTTAAACGGCTCATCCTGTAGGTAACCAAATAAACTACATGCCCCACCTTCACCTAGCTCAGGAATTTGGTATTCCCAACGCACGGCTGGTGCAGCATTTTTATTTAGGTATTGCTCAAGCTTTTCTAGCTCAGCGTGAATTAACTGTGGCTCAACATTAAGTTGAGCATACTCTAAGTAAGAATTAACCATTTGGACGTCCATACATCTATGATGCCGAAATAGTAGCATGGATGTTTTTATAGCGCTAGCCAATTTAAAGCGCTTTTTTAAAATCTTTAAACACTTTTATTCATAGATATGATTGTGGTATTTAAACAGGTTGTTTTATCTTTGGGGGCATTAAAAGGTGTTCAGCTTTGGTGCAAAAATTACGCCTTTGCTTCACAAATTTGTTATTATTTGCCGCATTATTATATTCAATCTTAAGTAGGTTAATTATGAGTGATAGTCACTTAGTGTATTCAACAGCAACAGGGCGAATTGATCAGCCAAAGCCAGAAAAAGAACTGGATGTAAAACTATTTAAAGACGGGTCAATTCGCATAGAGCGTCAAACCAAAGGCCGAAAAGGTAAAGGTGTAATGCTGGTTGTTGGTCTTGATCCACAACAGCATGATTTGAAAAAGTTAGCAAAAACAATAAAAAGTAAGATGGGCCAAGGGGGCGCAGTAAAAGAAGGTGTTATTGAAGTACAAGGTGATGATCGCGACAAATTAAAAGCGATTTTAGAGGGATTAAAATTTAAAGTAAAAATTGCGGGTGGTTAACCCGCAATTCTTGCTTATTTAATAATTTTTAGCGCTGCTAATTGATCAAATAATGCGGGAATATCATCCTCAGCCACTGGCTTACTAAAATAATAGCCTTGAACAATAAAACAATTATTATTTTGTAAAAACTCAACTTGCTCGATTGTTTCGACCCCTTCGGCAACTACATCAAGCTTCAGCTTTTGTGCCATAGCAATAATGGCCGCAGTGATCTCCATGTCGTTATCATCCTCAGGTATATCTTTGACAAACGAGCGGTCAATTTTAAGAATATCGACAGGGAAACGCTTAAGGTAACTCAGTGAAGAATAACCCGTACCAAAGTCATCAATAGAAATTGAGATACCCAACTTTTTAAGTTGATGTAACTGATCAATAGCTGCTTCAACATTCCCCATCAACATGCTTTCGGTTAATTCAAGATGCAGACTTTTAGCATTAATCTGCGTCTCTATAATTATTTTTTTCAGCATAGGCACTAAGCTTGCGTCTTTAAACTGTCTTGCTGACAGATTGATCGACATATTACTTGCTCTACCTTGTTGTTCTAGTCGCTTCGTAAACTCACACGCTTGTTGTAGCACCCATTTACCGAGCTCTACAATTAAACCCGTTGCCTCAGCTATCGGAATAAACTTAGTTGGAGGAATAAACCCTTGTGTAGGATGGAACCAACGAAGTAATGCTTCATATCCCACCACGCTATTATCGCGACAATCAACTTGTGGCTGGTAATGTAGCGTGAGTTGCTTTTCTTTAATTGCATGACGCAATTCATTTTCTAGGAATAATCGTTCATTAGCTGCCGCATTTAGATCTTGGCTATAAAAATGGAAAGTGTTACGCCCTTTGGCTTTGGCCTCATACATGGCTAAGTCGGCATGCTTTAGTAACTGATCTTCTTCTAGGCTATCAAATGGTGCTAAGGTGATCCCAATACTTGCACTGACAATTACTTCATTGCTGCCAAGTTTTATCGGCTGGTTTAAGGTTTTTTGTATGGTGTCAGCGACTTCAGATGCTTCTTTTTGATGTTCAATACCACTGAGTAAAACAGCAAATTCATCCCCACCTAAACGGGCTATGGTATCTTCTGCTCGTAAGCGCTGTTTTAAGCGTGTTGCCACTTCAACTAACAGCTGATCACCCGCATCATGACCTAAAGTATCGTTAATACGCTTAAATTCATCCAGATCAAAATAAAATAAAGCAAACGAGTAACGCCCTCTCTCAGCAAGCGCCATCGACTTCCTGAGCTGCATTCTAAAGAATGTACGATTAGCAAGCCCGGTTAGTGTGTCAAAGTAAGCGAGCTGTTCCATTTTTCGTTGGCTTTCTTTCACAAACGAAATATCTTGCGCTGATGCCACGTAACTGGTTATTTTACCACCGTCTTCTCGAATAGGTGACACACTAAGCGATACCCATATTGGCGACTTGTTTTGCGCTTCAATAAGCGTATCTCCTCGCCAGTAATTACGATTACGCAAATCAATGTCAATATCCTCTACCAACATGGTCATTTCATTGGCAATAATTGTCAGTAATGGCTGACGCAAGAAATCATTTTCGACAAAATCAGTCATTTCTAACATTTTTGGATTAACGTATTCAATGACAAAATTTTCATCGGTGATCACCACCCCTGTACCCGAGAACGCAACCGCTTTAGACAAGCGATTTGCAGCTTTCTCTGCGATTTCTTTTTCTATTATGCGCTGGTTTAAGCCGTCAATGAGTTTGCGAATTTCAATGGTCATATCTTTGAATGAACCATTAAGCGTACCAATTTCATCTTTATTTTCTTTTGGAAACTCAATCTCTAACTGGCCTTTACCAAAGTTAGTAACTGCATAAACCAATGAATGTAAGCGTCTTAATACCAATTGGTAAAGTGCTTGGTGTAATAATAAAGCGACTAAAATGGCATACAGAATAAATAGGCCAAAAAACTTAAGCTTTAAGTCTTTCAATGCCGATAACGTTGAGGAGCGCTTTTTATATACACCCACATACCAGTTTACACCTTCAACTTTATGGATATTTATAATGTAGTCTTCATCATTTAATGAAAATGAATCGGCATATTCTGGTAATTGTATTTGCCCTGCGTTATCAATAACGCGCTTTAGTTCTGGAGAAATAAAGTCATCAGGTAGTAGCTTTTTGCCTGCCTCTCCGTACTCTTTATAATTTTCAGAGGTTAAGTTCGGATGTGCTAATAGCTGTCCTTGTTTATCAAACACTACTAAGTGTTTTTCCTTTCCACCGACGGGTAATTGCGATATGAGTGAGTTTAGTGAAATATCGCTACCGGTAACCCCTAAAAACTCATCATCTTGATAAATGGGAACAATTAAACTGACTACCCATTTATTCCAAACTTCATCATAGTAAACTTTTGACCATTGAGGCTCTCGTTGTGGGTTAGTTAAAGACTTCGCATAATTGAAGCTATCACTTTGGTTGAATGTATAATTTCCAGGCACATTAAGCGCCCAGTTTGGCGGTGCGACACGAATAAAGTTATCTTCAGTTATAAGATAAAAATTATAGAAATCTTGAATTAACGTAGGAGAAATAACTTTCCAAAGGGATTCAGAATCAGCAATTAGCTGTTTATAAAAAGGAGAATATGCAGTTTGAGGGATAAACGCGGCTGATAGCCCATCCGGTGATGCACTGCGCACTGAGCCATCATTGGTGAGCTGCATTGTCTGTGTAGTATTATTTTTAAAAGACAGTTGGCCCTCAAATAGCTGCTCGCTAACAACAATATTAGCTTGCTCTGCTATTTTAACTTTGGTCGCTATCAAGTTGTTAAACTGGTTTATTAATAATTCATTTGATTGCTTTAATACCTCATGCTCTTCAAAAACAAGCTGTTTTTCTTCTGACTTGAGCATTAATGCAGCCGCGCAAATACCTGCCACTAAACAGATGCCAGAGATCAACAATGATAACTTTACACTGAGTGAGTTTATGCCAAATCGAGATGGAGGGCGTCGATACACAAAAAGCCAACCTTATTTATAATTATTATTTTCGTAAGTAATAGAAATATACCAGAACTTAAATCAGAATTATAAATTATTTATAAACTTTTAAAAAACAACGCCTTTTGTACATATATTAGGTAAAAAATCCACATCAGGTAAGTGCTTGTTGACATTGGGAGTGACACTTCATACATTAAGGGTATGAATATAAATTACTCACACGCCTTTTTTTCTTTTTTTAGCTTCTTTATATAGAAGAGGCTTCCCTGTTTGTGAGATAAAATCAATCGAATAGTAAAGCCTCCCAACTGGGAGGCTTTTTTATTTTCACTGCAAAATCAGTGATATTTTTGGAATGAGGAAAACCAAATGAGCAACGATGTACTTGATACTCTCAGGCACGATATAAATGAAATCGACTCCGATTTACTTGTTTTACTAGCAAAGCGACGCCGCATTAGTCATGGCGTAGTTGAATATAAAATTGCAAATAATAAACCCATTCGTGATGAGGCCCGTGAACTGGCTTTGCTCGAAAAACTTATAGGCTATGGCAAATCGTTAGGGCTTGACGCTTACTACGTTAACAACGTGTTTCAAACGATATTAGAAGACTCAGTATTGCATCAACAAGCCATGCTTCAAAAGAATTTAAACCCCGATGCACTGAGTGAGAGCCATCGCGTAACGTATTTAGGCGGTCAAGGCTCTTATAGTCAGCTTGCATGTCATAAATATTTTAGCCGTCGCCCGGGTAAATTAGTTGAAATTGGTTGTACCTCATTTGAAGAAATCACTGGTAAAGTAGAAAAAGGTCAAGCCGACTTTGGCTTACTGCCTATCGAAAACACTAGCTCAGGTAGTATTAATGAAGTATTTGATTTGCTGCAGCATGCACAGGTCTCTATTGTCGGTGAAGTTACTCATAGCGTTGAGCATTGCTTATTAGCAGCCCCAGGAACTGAGCTGAACCAATTAACTAAAGTCTTTGCACATCCGCAACCCTTTGCCCAGTGTAGCCGTTTTTTACAGGGTCTTGGTGAACTTCAACATGAAACCTGTGATTCGACCTCAAGTGCATTAAGATCAGCTCTTGAAACACCGAACAGCGCAGCAATCGGCTCTGCGCAAGCTGGGAAAAATGTAGGCCTTGAAGTGATCAAGGCGAATCTTGCCAATCAAAAAGAAAATCACAGCCGCTTCATTGTGGTTGCCCGAAAGCCACTGCAAGTATCAACTCAAATCCCTACTAAAACCAGCTTAATTATGTCAACCAAGCAGCAAGCCGGTTCGCTTGCCGATGCGTTGATGATTTTTAAACAGCATAATATTAATTTAGTGAAACTAGAATCTCGACCAACTCCTGGCAACCCGTGGGAAGAAGTGTTTTATGTAGACTTGGAGGCAAACTTAATCGATAACCAAGTGAAGCATGCATTGGAGGAGCTCAAGCAGCACACTCAATATGTTCGTGTACTTGGTTGTTACCAAAGCGAGTCTTTACAAGCTGTGAGCGTAGAAAGCTAACAAAATATTAAAAAAGGGCCTAGCGGCCCTTTTCTTTTCACGGAGCTATTCTTTTTAATCAAGTACTTTCGCATCATTCGCTTTATTTAATAAACTACGGCTTTGGGTTAAAAAGTGCGCCGTTGAATCTGAGAAATAAGATTTTGCATCAGCAAAAGCATCAATTAATGCGGGCTTATCCCCTGCTTTTAGCTTTTCAAGCGTTTGCGAAAACAAAGACTGATACTGCGCCAATAAGCTTTCGACATTGTCAAACTGCGCTAACATAATATCGGTGTATAGCTCTGGCGATTGTGCAAATAAACGGCCAACCATCATTAGCTCTAACTGATATATAGGTGATGAACAACTTCTTAGCTCGGCGAGTGTGTGTCCCTGTTTTGCTAAAAACTGACCGTACACAAAGGTGGTTAAATGACGCATAACCTGAATAATTTGCATTGCTTCGTCATGCTTTTTGGCCTCAAGTTCAACCAACTGACAACCCCATATTTGTAGCTGTTTTAATAACCCTTGTGCCACCTCATGACTACGCCCTTCACACACCACCACGGTTTGTTTCACCCAATGGGAAATATCAGGTCCAAACATTGGATGTAAACCAACAACTGGCCCACTATGTACTTTTTTAAGCACAGCTAATGGTGCTTGTTTAACTGATGTAATATCAACCAGCAAACAATCATCATCAAGCTTTGGAAGCGCGTTAACAACTGTTTCAAGAGCATTTATTGGTACACTGATCATCACCAGTTTTGCACCTTTTAGAATATCCGCTGCCTGTGATTGCTGCGCTTTATCTAAAATTTTGACTTCGTAACCCGAACGCTGAAATTGTTTTGCAAATAACTGCCCCATTGCCCCTTCACCACCAACAATAACAATTGGCGATAATTGTGGGTCGGCACAGGCTAATTTGGCTTGTTGATTTTGATAAGCTTCACGCATCATGCGTCTGAGAATGTCTTCGACTAAATCAGGATTTACACCTTGATTAATAGCCTCTTGACGTCGTGCAGCTAATAAATCTGCTTCTCGATCGGGTGCATGTAATGGCGCGCCAGTTTGTTGTTTTATTGCGCCTATTTGTTGGGTAATACCATTGCGTTTTGCAAGTAAGGCAACCAGTTGCGCGTCGCATTCATCTATACTTGTTCTTAGCTGCGCTAAATCACTTATCTCTGCCACGTTCTCATCCCATCCAAAAAAAGCAAAATCGTAAATTAAAACTTACAAAAAAGTAAACTAATCAATACGATAAATACTAACAGGATACGTTAGGGGTTAAAAGGCAAATTATTGAAAAAATCACTATCAGTTGTTCAACTAAAACCAAGGTGGAAACGGTAGTAAGTAACCTAAACGCTAGATAATAAATCTATCTCAAGCAGCTATTTCAGCGCTAACTACATTGAATTTACGTAGGTTCAGGTTAAGTAGAGAATCTTAAAAAGTGGCTAAAGCCACTTTTATTAAGTAACCGGCGAGCGGTTAAGGAGAACTATTAGTATTCTAATGCCATAGCCGCAAGCGACATAATACTGTCGAATGATTCTGCGCCAGCGATAAATAAGCCATTGTGACAAAACATAGCATCATCGATACCAGTTACCGCTTGAAATTCATCGTCTGATAATCCTGCCCATGGTGCAGGTAATGACTTTCTGTCTTCAAAAGAGCCTAATTCTGCAGGCACCGTTTGCACTATCCACTTGCCAGAATGAGATGGGTAAACGACAAATAATGCCTCATCAGATAAACTATGTACGGTTTTTTTCCACGGAGTATAGCGCTCTAATACGATTAATCGAGGATCATCAGCTTGTTTTATTGCTTGAGCAACAATCTTTTTAGCATTTAAACCACCTCGGGCAGAAGCTACAAAACGAATCAGTAAAGTGTGTGCAAATTCAACCGCTTGATCAAAAGCAGCATCAAAATCACTTTCCTCTTCCCATGTTGGGTTAAACATAGAAATTGTTTGGCTTAAGCTAATGCCTGTAGCAACCCCTTCAACATGACCACAATCAATGGCATCAATAGTTGATACAAGCCCTGCATCCACCGCATTCGCCACATCTTGGTTATCATCACATATTGTTAAGCCATATTTTTTCCACACCAAGCCAAATGACGAAAAAGGAATACCATTTTCACGAGCGCCAGCACCGCCACGCTGATGATGATCAAACCGGTTAGTTTCTGGGTCATATTGACCACCAACATCAATAACCACATCGGCGTCATTAATAATCGCATTATCGCGTGTGCGGATCAGGGTAAAAGAAGGGAAAATAATTTTAAGTGCAGCGATACTAAAAACATCATCTGCGTGAAAATTGCCGTTGTGTGTAACTATCGTTTTATCATTCATTTTTGTACATCATTTTTGCAAGAAGTGAGAAGATATTGTGATTTGAAGTGAACCACACTTTAACGCATGCAGGTTAAGGTGTGTATTGGTTTTTGAATATAGCGATATAAAAACCGCAATAGCATTAAAACCAAAACGGGTTGCAACCCAAAGGTTGCAACCCGTTTTTTTGCGTTGATAAACAGCGCGTATTAGTTAAGTTTTTCTCTAATACGTGCAGATTTACCAGAACGCTCACGTAGATAGTAAAGCTTAGCACGACGAACCGCACCGCGACGCTTAACTGTTACGCTATCAATAAGAGGGCTGTGCGTTTGGAATACACGCTCAACACCTTCACCGTTCGAGATTTTACGAACTGTGAATGCTGAGTGAAGACCACGATTACGCTTAGCGATTACAACACCTTCAAAGGCCTGTAGACGCTCTTTAGCACCTTCTTTTACTTTTACCTGTACAACTACTGTATCACCAGCGCCGAATGCAGGTACGTCTGTTTTAAGCTGCTCTTCTTCAAGCGCTTTAATAATATTTTGGTTTACTTTTGCCATTATGTTTCTCACTTTCCTAGGTGTAACTGTCTTCTAGCCACAAGCTTTTTGGTACTCTTGCTGAAATTTCGCGAGTAATACCGCTTGCTCCTCAGTCAGAGCTAGGTTATGCAACAAGTCAGGACGGCGAAGCCAAGTTCTACCTAATGACTGCATAAGCCGCCATTTTGCTATCTCTTGGTGGTTTCCGCTGAGTAATACAGCAGGCACCTGTTTGTCGTCCAATGTTTCTGGCCGTGTATAGTGAGGACAATCTAGCAAGCCATCCGAAAATGAATCTTGCTCTGCTGACTGGTTGTGTCCTAAAACCCCTGGCACTAATCGCGCTACTGCGTCAATTAATGTCATGGCAGGTAGTTCACCTCCACTCAAAATAAAATCACCAATTGACCATTCTTCGTCAACGTACGATTCTATTATTCTCTCGTCTATACCTTCATAGCGACCGGCAATTAAAATCAGTTTTTCAGAGCTTGCGAGTTCGCTAGCCCCTTGCTGATCTAGTTTGCGCCCTTGTGGCGACATATAAATTACTTTTGCACCATCCCCTGCAGCCTGTTTGGCTTCAAGAATGGCTTGTTTAAGCGGCTCAACCATCATTAACATGCCTGGCCCGCCCCCGTAAGGACGATCATCTACGGTTCTATGCTTATCAGTTGCATAGTCTCGTGGATTCCAGCAGTTAAAGTCGATTAACCCCTTTTTAACAGCGCGACCGGTTACACCTTGCGTTGTAATTGCATCAAACATATCCGGGAAAAGGCTGATAACCCCTACCCACAACGAACTTGTTTGACTCATTAAAAGCTTGGATCCCAATCTACAGTAATTTCTTTCGCATCATATTTAACCTCTTGAATAACTGAATCAGTTAAAAAAGGAATTAAACGTTCTGCTTGGCCAAATGCATCTTTACTGTTTGCTTTCACAACCAGTACGTCATTTGAGCCTGTCTCCATAAGGTCATCAACAATGCCTAAGTTATAACCTTTATCAGTTACAACCGACATGCCAATGAGATCTCGCCAATAGAATTCACCTTGCGGTAATTCTGGTAGCTGCGCTGAATCCACAGAAATTTCAACATTGGTATAAGCCATTGCTTGGTCTCTGTCGTTTACTTGCGCAAACTTAGCGATAAAGCCTTTGTTGTGGCGACGCCAGTCGACCACTTCTAAGGATTGCCATTTACCTTGCTGCCCTATCAACCACGGGCTGAAATCGAAGATCCCTTGGGGATCATCAGTAAATGAATGCACCTTAAGCCAGCCCTTTATACCATATGGGGCGCCGAGCTTTCCTACGACAATTATTGATGAGGTGTTCTCTTGACTCATGGTTACACTTACGCCTATTAAGCCGCTTTACGAGCGTCTTTAACTAATTTAGCTACACGATCTGAAAGACCTGCGCCTTGACCTAACCAGTGCTCAACACGTGGTAAATCTAAACGAAGTTTTTCTTCTTGACCTGAAGCGATTGGGTTAAAGAAACCTACTTTCTCGATGAAGCGACCGTCACGCGAGAAACGGCTATCCGCAACCACAATTTGATAGAAAGGGCGTTTTTTAGCGCCACCACGTTGCAAACGAATAGTTACCATACCGTCCTCTAAATAGATTGACTGTTTTCATTAATAAGATTTACTCCCCAGTATGGGGAGCCGGTGAATTGTACGAGTTTTTAGCAACAATGCAAGTAAGAAGTGATGCAAAAAGGCAGTTTAGTAGATTAAACCGTGATCCAAGAAGAAAAAGCATGTGAACAAGCTATTCTGTGCATAGTTTATTCAACAATAAAGAGGCAATTTGCCTCTTTATTGATTGCTTTTTATCTCGTATCGGAGATATTAAAGGTTAAATTATTAAAATTTCGGGCCACCGCCGCCCATCATTCCCGGTGGTAACATCCCTTTCATGCCACGCATCATTTTTTGCATGCCACCTTTGCCTTTCATTTTTTTCATCATTTTTTGCATTTGGGTAAACTGCTTAAGCAGCTTATTGATCTCTTGTACTTGAGTACCCGACCCCGCTGCAATGCGCTTTTTACGCGAACCTTTAATGATCTCTGGGCGTGCACGCTCTTTTTTAGTCATAGAGCTAATAATTGCTTCCATTTGAATAAAGGTTTTATCGCCCATCTGGCCTTTTACTGCATCTGGAATGTTTTGCATGCCTGGCAGTTTATCAAGCATCGACATCATGCCGCCCATATTTTTCATTTGCTTTAATTGATCAGCAAAATCATCCAGTGTAAAACCATCACCTTTAAATACTTTTTTCGCTACTTTTTCTGCCTGCTCTTTATCTACTTTCATCTCGACTTCTTCGATTAATGAAAGTACATCACCCATGCCTAAGATACGTGAGGCGATACGATCAGGGTGGAAAGGTTCAAGTGCGTCAGTACGCTCACCAACACCCATAAACTTAATAGGTTTCCCGGTAATATGACGAATAGATAACGCAGCACCACCACGGGCATCACCGTCTGTTTTAGTTAAAATCACACCGGTTAAAGGCAATGCTTCGTCAAACGCCTTCGCGGTGTTTGCAGCATCTTGACCTGTCATTGCATCAACAACGAATAAAGTCTCGATTGGATTAATTGCATCATGAAGCGCTTTGATTTCATCCATCATGTCATTATCAACATGCAAGCGACCTGCAGTATCAACTAATACCACATCAATAAATTTCTTTTTCGCGTGAGAAATAGCAGCTTGTGCTATATCAACTGGCTTTTGTGAAATGTCACTTGGGAAAAATTCTACATCTACTTCTGTTGCTAATGTTTCTAACTGCTTAATTGCCGCGGGACGGTAAACATCGGCACTCACTACCAGCACAGATTTTTTCTTGCGCTCTTTTAAAAACTTAGCCAGTTTACCCACACTGGTTGTTTTACCAGCACCTTGAAGACCCGCCATCATCACAACAGCCGGAGGTTGCGCGTTAAGGCTTAGCTCTTCATTAGCTTCACCCATGGCCTTTTCAAGTTCTTCACGAACAATTTTTATAAATACTTGGCCAGGACTTAAGCTTTTAGTAACTTCAATACCAACTGCGCGTTCTTTAACTTGTTTTACAAACTCGCGAACAACAGGCAACGCCACATCGGCTTCTAAAAATGCCATTCGCACTTCACGAAGTGTATCTTTAATGTTGTCTTCAGTTAGGCGGCCACGGCCACTAATATTTTTTAGGGTTTTACCTAATCGTTCTTGGAGGTTCTCAAACATGTAACGGTTCCGAAAAGACGTTGAAATCAACTCTATTAATAAGGTCGATGTTATTAAAATTCAATTAGAAATAGTATACCGTAAATGGTGGCATACAATACAGTGCTGAAATGCTGCTTATTGAGTTTCTTTTTACAGGGTCTATGCATTTGCTTTGCTATAAAATACAATGGCCACATAACGAACACGAATTATTTGACTTCAATTAAGTGGCCAAAGCAAAATGCTGATTATTAGTTTAACTATTATTGCCAGTTTATTTTATGTGTTAGCAACGTCTCACGTGCTTTCGCGATTGTTTCACCGTCAGGGGCCGAGCCAAAAAGTTACTATTATACTCAGTACTGTCGCTATTTTGGCGCACATGCTGCTTTTAGTAAATTCGGTATTTAGGGCTGATGGGCAAGATTTAAGTATTGTTAATGTGGCATTACTGACATGCTGGATTATCGTGCTGTGTGTCACCACTGTTTCTTTGAAGTTTCCCGCAACCTTGTTACTACCTGTTGTTTATGGCTTTGCTGCGCTTTTAACCATTTCTAGCTTATTTATCCCTCATCACGTTTTATTACAAAGTATTAATGTAGAACTAGCACTAGTTGCGCATATATCACTGTCGTTATTGGCTTACTGTATTTTAATTATTGCGACTTTATATGGTGTGCAATTTTATTTTATTGATAAGCGCTTAAAGCGAAAAGACCTAGCAATAGTTCACAGTCACTTACCACCTCTGATGGTTGTAGAGCGTCAACTTTACCAGTTATTAAACTTAGGCACCGTATTATTAAGTGTGGCGCTGATCACTGGTTTTGTATTTCTCGATGGCATGTTTGCCAAAGAGTTTATTCACAAAACAATCTTATCCCTAGTTGCTTGGGCCATTTTTTCCACAATTGCAGTTGGCCATGTCAAACGTGGTTGGCGAGGAAAAGTAGTGGTAGTTAGTATAATGATTGCCGCTTTTACACTCACACTCGCTTATTTTGGTAGCCGTTTTATACAAGAAGTGGTCCTGAATAAGTTTTAACTTGACTCTGAAAGCTCACTCTAGCTTAATACGCATTGGTTTATAAAAAAAGGATCCATCGTTGGACGACATATCGACAAGTACCCTGTTTATCATATTAGGTTTATTGGTGCTTTTTTCTGCTTACTTCTCCGGGTCAGAAACCGGAATCATGTCAATCAACCGTATTCGTTTGCGACACCTCGCTAAAGAGAATCATCGTGCTGCGAAACGCGTTAGTAAATTACTGAGTCGACCAGATAGGTTGATAGGTCTGATCCTAATTGGTAATAACCTTGTTAATATTGCTGCAGCGCAGGTAGCCACCATTATTGGTATTCGCTTGTATGGCGATTTAGGTATTGCCATAGCGACAGGTGCATTAACACTTGTTGTACTAATTTTCGCTGAAGTAACGCCAAAAACACTGGCCGCCCTCTATCCTGAGCGAGTCGCTTTTCCCAGCTCAGTGATACTCAAAGGCTTGTTAAAAATACTCTTCCCGTTTGTGGTTGTTGTTAACTGGATGACCAACGGCATATTGCGCTTATTTGGTATTAGTGCTGCACAAATAGATGAGCACAGCATGAGTAAAGAAGAATTAAAAACCGTGCTTAACGAATCTGGAGCGCTGATCCCGGCGCGCCACCAAAGTATGCTGACCTCAATTTTAGATTTAGAACAGGTTACCGTTGAAGATATTATGATACCCCGCAATGAAATTGTGGCGATTGATATTAACGATGACTGGAAAATAATTAGTAAGCAGCTGACTCATGCTCAACATACTCGCGTGCTTTTATACCGCGACAATATAGATGATGCAGTAGGCTTTATTCACTCTCGTGATGCATTGCGTCTTCTTACTAAAGAGCAATTCGATAAACCTTCGCTACTACGCGCTGTACGTGAAATTTACTTTATTCCTGAGGGAACGTCGCTTAATACTCAACTACTAAAGTTTCAGTTATCAAAAGAACGAATTGGTATTGTTGTTGATGAATATGGCGATATCCAAGGCTTAGTTACCCTAGAAGATATTCTTGAAGAGGTTGTGGGCGATTTCACCACTACTCAAACCCGCACACCAAGTGAAGAAGTAACCACACAGAACGATGGCTCTTACATTGTTGATGGTGGTGCTAACGTCCGCGACTTAAATAAAGAAATGGGCTGGGAATTCCCATTAGATGGCCCTAAAACTTTAAGTGGCCTGATTGTTGAGTATTTGGAAGATATTCCTGATGCTAACTTAAGCATTCGTATTGCGGGTTACCCAGTTGAAGTGCTTGAGATAAAAGAAAATATGATTAAACAAGTTAAAATTCAGCCCAATAAACGTAAAAAATAACCCAATAAAAAAGGAGCCAAATGGCTCCTTTTTTAATTAATCTGGGCTTAGATTAGTTAAAAGAATAAACGCTCTAACCAACCTTTGTCTAAATCATCCTCACAGCGCCTTAGCTGCGCTCCATAACGGCTCGCACGGTGTTTTACTTTATTGGCAACGCTCATTAACCATTTTTTCTTACGATAAGTGCCTCGCTTATAACCGCCCCACCCTTCGTGATAATTTAAATACTGTGCGTAGGCATCCCATTTAGAAACACCATTAACTTTGTGGGTTTTATAAACAAACCACGCCATAAAATCGATCGCATCTTCAAATTCATCTCTATCAGCACCACTATTACCTGTTTCACGAATATAATCAGACCAAGTTGGCGTTTTAGCTTGAGAATAACCATAAGCATCACTTGCGCGTCCAGTTGGTATTATCCATAAAAAGTATTCCATAGGCGGTGCAGCATCATGACGAAAAGAGCTTTCTTGATACATCATGCTCATTAATACGTGTTTGGGAGAGCCCCACTTGTCTTGCGCGTCTTTAGCATCAAAATACCAGTCAGATTTCTCTTCAAAGATTTTACAAATATCTTCTGGTTGCTTTGGTGGTGCAGTGGCACAACCAACTAAAGTAAGCACTAGAGATAAAGTAATAATATTTTTTTTCATTTTTTAAGATCTCACTGAACTTTTTAAAAAAGCGTGGGTCTGAATCTATGAATGCAGCAGTACAGCATTGTTTCATCCCTAAAGAATATTTACGCAGCTACTATGGGCTGCGTTTTTTTTGCCTACGACTTACTTGGGTCTGTTGACCTTTCAAGGTTGAATTTGCAGCAGTCTGTTTGGTATTTAGGCAAGGCAGAGCCTATGTGGTGTGGTTATTCCCCATAAATAGGCGATAACGCAGCATCAATGCCAAACAGGCGCTGCCCTTCGGGTTCTGCCTAGGAGCGATTTGCTCTTTGTTGCTCGGTTTTTACTTATTCTTACATGGATGTAAGCCAGTAGAATAACGCAGGAGCAGTTATCGAGCCCACTAGGTTACAAACCTCGCGCCGCGATTAAACCGCTCCTAGTTTGAACAAATTGTAATCCGCAAAGGTCAACTGACCCTGAAATATGTATCTAAAAATACAGTAAATGATTGATTATCGGCTTGCTCAATTGCTTTTTGAGCTTGGTAAGACTCTGTCGCTTGTTGCTCTAACCACGACTTTGAAAATTCAGTATAACTGGCTATATCATGGCTTTGTTTATACTTTTGAGCAAGTGAGAGTGCATAATGACCATTATCTAGCCCTGATGCTTTTAATTGCTCAACATAACGCCCTGAATAAGTTAATGTAGGATTATGCACCCACGTTGCCATGCGCTTAATAGTGTTTGAGTAATAATCAACCCCGTACGCGCTATCCATCCACTTAGCAACATCAACGAGCTGATTAAATATTTCATCGCCCCATGATTCAAGACTGCGCTGCTCATTATTAAAATTAAGCATTAGGCCTTTTTCTCGGCCTTGGTTTACTACTGTATCAAGATTTTCAGTGCTTCGCGCTTGCTCTTCCCAGTCCATAGGCGCTGAGTCTTTTAATAAACAATAGGTTAAAAATACATCTAAAAAGTGTATTTGCTCTAAATCAATGCCTACTTCACTAAATGGGTTAACATCCAATGCACGAATTTCAATATATTCTATACCCGCTCTTAGTAAAGCATCGGTGGGTGTTTCACCATTTTTAGCATTACGCTTGGGGCGAATTGGCGAGTAAAACTCGTTCTCTATTTGTAGAATATTTTTATTTAATTGCTTTGGCTCTGCACTGGTGTAGTCGTCAATACTGCCATAAATATCTGAAGGCGTATTTATGGCTTTTTTAAGCCCTTCAACATACTCATCTAATGAGTTATACATAACGCGTAATGATGACTGTGCACTGTTGGTATAACCTAAGTTACCTAATCGAAGCGCCGTGCCCACTTCTAAATATAAAGTACCTTTACCCAGCTTTTTAAACGGTAAATCGCTTTTACGCCCCTGCAAAAATGAACTACACAATGCCGGTGACGCACCAAACATATAGCTAATTAACCACAACTCGCGTTTAAAATTGCGAATTAATGCTAAGTACCCATCAGATATAAAGTCTTCAAGCTTCGCACTGCTTTGCTTTTGTGAATGTAGTGACTGCCATAACGTTTCTGGAAAAGAAATATTAAAGTGCACCCCAGCAATCGCTTGCATCATACTACCATAGCGGTTCTTTAAACCTTCGCGATATAAGGTTTTCATTTTACCAACGTTAGAATCGCCAAATTGTGCTAATACAATATCGTCCTGATGATTTATAAAACACGGCATACTAATTGGCCACAGTAGTTCATCGCCCATATGTTCTAGGGTGAACTTTTGTAAATCTTTCAGCTGTTGTAACGTTTGCGTTGATGACTCGCTAACAGGCGTAATAAACTCAAGTAAAGACTCAGAAAAGTCAGTCGTGATATGTCCGTTGGTAAGCGCGCAGCCAACCCCTTTTGGGTGAGCTTGTTTAGAAATAGAACCATCGGGTTTAATTCTTAATGATTCTCTCTCAATACCGCGCATAATACCTTTAATAGCATGCTGATTATCTGCATTAGATAGCGCGTTGAGCGTGTTCTTTAAATTATAAGTTGCCAAAAAAAAGTTTCCTCGAGCCAAGTGGCTTAATCATAAGGTTATGGGGTCTAATTACCTTTACTCAAGATTAAATGAAGAAAAAACTATATGAATTTATTAGATATAGTTTTTAATGAATTTTAAACACGCTTTGTTTCACGCCATAAAAGATAATCTTGCCATTGCCACCAGCAATATACAATTTCTTTTGCATATTATTTGCCACAATACATCGCAACCTCAAGGCATTATTTCTCCCCGTACGAAAGGGTGAATCACTTGCTAAAAGTTTGGCATAACTAAAAAAATCAATTACTCTTAAAATTGATAAAGATCATAAAAACATTAAAAAAAATGCCTTACTACTGCTATTTAAAACTTATCACTAACGTACATTAGTTTTAGTAATTACAATAGACACCCCAATAAAGAATGATAAAGGATTACTATGCGTCGTAATCAAAGCTTAATAGATGAAGAGGTCACTTTTGAAGAACATCAAGAGTTGGTTTCAACGACCGATCTTCGAGGTGTTATTACCTATGCCAATCATGAATTTTGCAGTATTGCTGGCTATGAAATGGATGAACTCATCAATAAAAACCACAATATCGTTCGCCATCCTGATATGCCTAAAGCAGCATTTAAAGAGATGTGGGACACCTTAAAGCAAGGACATTCTTGGCGTGGTGCTGTAAAAAACTTATGTAAAGATGGCCGTTACTATTGGGTTGATGCATTTGTAACACCTATTTTTGAACATGGCCAATTGATTGGTTATCAGTCTGTGCGTGTAAAACTCTCGCAACATGCAAAACGCAGAGCGCAGAAGCTGTATGCCAAAATTAACGCTAATAAGTCACTATTTAGCTGGCGTGAGCACACCTCACTCAGACAGAGCTTGAGCATAGCCGGTGTTTTAGTTTGGTTAGCTAATGTCGCTATTTGGGGGTCAATCGCAATTGCAGCGGTTAACTTGGTGGTGTGTATTATCATTTTAGCTTTAAATTATGATGAGCTAATAGCAACACCTGCAACTCTAAAGCAGCAAAAAAGCCAGGCAGATTCGGTGTCTCGTTATGTATTTAGTGGTTCACACCCTCACAGTATTAGTGATTACCGAGAGCAAATGCTTTGCGCTAAGTTAAAAACGGTACTCGGTCGTGTTAAAGACTCAACCTTGAGTTTTAATACCATTGCCCAAGGCTTAGATCAGCAATCTACGCTGACCGAACAAGGTATTTCTTCTCAGGGAACCCAGCTTGAGCAAATAGCCACAGCAATGTCACAAATGAGCACCACCATTGGTGAAATTTCTAATAATACCAATGATACCGCAGATAAAGTGGGGATCACCTATCAAAGCTGCTCTGATATAAAAAGTCATATTGCCGATAACAGCAAAATGGTATCTGACTTAGCCATGCAAGTTGAGCAAGCGGCAACCACAGCCACAGGGCTGGCCTCTGAAGCTGATAAAATTGGTCAGGTAATGAGTGAAATAGAAGGTATTGCAGAGCAAACTAATTTGTTAGCACTGAACGCCGCGATTGAAGCTGCCCGTGCTGGTGAGCATGGTCGAGGTTTTGCGGTGGTGGCTGATGAAGTACGCGCATTATCTTCACGTACTCAAAACGCCACAGCACAAATTCATAGCTCCATTAAAGAGATTCAAGACACCTTGTTCAGCTGGTCTAAAATCATGCAGAGCACAAAACAACAAGCCGATGACTGTGTGAACACCACAGGGCAAACACAACAAGAGCTAGATAGTATTTTCATTCAAATTAGTGAAATTTCACAACTTGCTACCGACATCTCAGCCGCCGCAGAGCAACAACAAGTGGTAAGTCGAGATATTGGCTGCAATGTTGAAAAAATTAAAGGCTTGGGGGATGACAATTTACAGCTCAGTTATAGCGTAGCGCATGGCGCTGCTGAATTGGTCGAAGGCTCACGAAAAGTAAATGATTTACTGCTTACCTTTAAAGTTTAATCCACCCACTTGAATCAAAAACAAAAAAGCCGCTGTTTTCAGCGGCTTTTTACTGTGCTCAGATTATCGGCTAGTAAACTCTAAGCCCTCACTACTTGCATCAATAACAATGATGCAGCCTGGTTGAAAATCATTATTAAGCAGCTTTTGTGCTAACGGATTTTCAATGGTTTGTTGTATTGCACGCTTAAGTGGGCGAGCGCCATAAACCGGATCAAAACCACTGGCAGCAATCCGCTCAAGCGCAGCATCCGTCAATTCAAGTAAATAGCCCATCTCAGTTAATCGTTCACGCAATTTACTTAACTGTATATCTGCGATTTCTTTAATATGACTATGTGCAAGTGAGTGGAACACTACTGTTTCATCAATACGGTTAATAAATTCAGGCCTGAACTCATTATGCAGTACACCCATTACCTTTGCTTTAAGCTCGTCATAGTCATTACTTCCCGATTGCTCTTGGATAATGTCTGAACCTAAGTTAGAGGTCATAATGATAACCGTATTTTTAAAATCAACAGTACGTCCTTGACCATCAGTTAAACGACCATCATCAAGAACTTGTAATAAAATATTAAACACATCTGGATGCGCTTTTTCTATTTCATCAAGCAAGATAACCGAATACGGTTTACGACGAACGGCTTCCGTTAAGTAGCCCCCTTCTTCGTAACCTACATAACCAGGAGGTGCACCAACTAAACGCGCCACTGAGTGTTTTTCCATAAACTCAGACATATCGATGCGTACCATGGCACTTTCAGTGTCAAACATATAGCCAGCCAACGCTTTTGTTAGCTCTGTTTTACCCACCCCTGTTGGCCCTAAGAATAGAAATGAGCCAATAGGACGATTCGGATCAGCAAGCCCTGCACGCGAACGACGGATGGCATTAGCCACAGCAACCACCGCTTCATCTTGCCCTATCACTTTATTGTGCAACTGCTCTTCCATTTGCAATAGTTTTTCACGCTCACCTTGAAGCATACGTGCCACCGGAATGCCGGTCCAACGTGATAAAATTTCGGCTATTTCGTCTTCGCCCACTTGGTTTTTAAGTAAGCTCATTTCTTGCATTTCGGCTTGCGATGCTAAATCAAGCTTACGCTCAAGCTCGGGTATACGGCCATATTGCAGCTCTGACATACGCTGTAAATCGCTTGCTCTGCGTGCCACTTCTAAATCAAGTCGTGCTTGTTCAAGTTCGGCTTTAATGACTTGCGTACCTTGCAAAGACGCTTTTTCGGCATTCCATACTTCATCGAGCTCACGGTATTGCACTTCAAGCTCAGTGATCAGCTCAACCATTTCTGCACGGCGCTTTTGACTCGCCTCGTCTTTTTCTTTAGCCAGGGCGTTATCTTCAATTTTTAATTGAATGATACGACGCTCTAACTTATCTAAGGCTTCAGGTTTTGAATCAATTTGCAGTCGAATAGAAGAGCCTGCTTCGTCAATTAAATCAATTGCTTTATCAGGTAATTGGCGATCACTAATATAGCGATGTGATAACTGCGCTGCAGCAACAATTGCCGGATCGGTGATTTCCACTGAGTGATGTAATTCGTAACGCTCTTTTAGACCACGTAATATAGCGATAGTATCTTCAACCGATGGCTCTTCAATTAATACCTTTTGGAAACGGCGCTCAAGTGCAGCATCTTTTTCAATGTATTTACGATATTCATCTAAGGTCGTTGCACCTACACAATGGAGTTCCCCACGTGCTAATGCAGGTTTTAACATGTTACCCGCATCCATAGCGCCATCACTTTTACCAGCGCCAACAATGGTATGAATTTCATCAATAAACAAAATCACTTGGCCTTCTTCTTTGGCCAATTCATTTAAAACTGATTTTAAACGCTCTTCAAATTCACCTCGGTATTTGGCCCCAGCAACCAACGCGCCTAAATCAAGCGAGAGTACGCGCTTATTTTTTAAGCCCTCTGGCACTTCCCCATTAATAATACGTTGCGCAAGCCCTTCGGCAATCGCGGTTTTACCCACCCCTGGCTCACCAATTAACACAGGATTGTTTTTAGTGCGGCGTTGTAATACTTGGATGGTGCGACGAATTTCATCATCACGGCCGATTACAGGGTCAAGCTTACCTTGCTCTGCCCGCTCAGTTAAATCAATAGTATATTTTTCAAGTGCCTGGCGAGTTTCTTCAGCGTTAGGATCATCAACCTTTTGACCACCACGAATTACTTCTATGGCAGTTTCAACTTTGTTAGCGGTGATGTTAAGTGCCTTAAATACACTCCCAAGCGGCCCTTTATCTTCACAAGCAACTAATACAAACAGTTCGCTTGAGATATATTTATCTTTGCGTTTTTGAGAGTGCTTGTCGCACAGATTAATAAGTGAAACCATGTTGTTTGACAATTGCACATCGCCACCAACACCTTCTACTTTAAATAATTTTTCTATCTCTTGAGATAGTTTAGTATTGAGCTCATCCACGCTAATGCCCATTTGTGCAAATAAGGCGCGCACACTTGAACCACTTTGCTTTAATAAAGCATACATAAGGTGAACGGGTTCAATAAATTGATGATCGCGACCTAGCGCTAATGATTGCGCATCTGAAAGCGCAGACTGAAATTTACTTGTAAATCTATCTAAACGCATGAGGGTTTGCCTATAAAAAAACGAATTACTTTATAAATGGGTATGTTAGCGGATTTGTTCAAGGTATTGAGGGAAAAATAATCACTTAATAGTAATTTACTTGCGCCAAATCAAACTTGCCATACGACCGGTTTGCCCATCTCGTCGATAAGAGAAAAACTGATTATTTTGAGAAAAAGTACAGTATTCACCACCACTAATATTCACAACACCCAGTTGATTTAGCAAAATACGCGCAATTTGATAAATATCAGCTAAATATTTCTCGTTATCTTGAGATTTAAACGCGTCGTGCAAAGCTGGATTATTGGCTGTAAATATTGCAACAACCTCTTGACCGACTTCAAATCGGTTAGCTCCTATTGCAGGACCTAACCACGCATGTAAATTCGCTGGCTCATGTTTAAAACAGCTAACTGTATTATTAATAATTCCTTGCACTAATCCTCGCCAACCTGCGTGAATTGCAGCCACTTCTTGGCCATCGCTTGAGGTAAGTAAAATAGGTAAACAGTCAGCGGTCATTATAGCTAAAGGTTGATTGCGTAACTGCGTGTAAAGCGCATCCCCCGTCAGTATGTGATTAGCGTCAAACGCTTCATCCACTAAAATTACATCAGCGCTATGAACCTGATTTAACCAAACAGCAGGATTAGGTATGTAACTATTTACATGCGCTCGATTGGTTAATACATCTTGGCTGTTATCACCTACATGTAACCCTAAATTCAAACTATCAAATGGAGGCTTTGACACACCTCCATCCCGTGTAGTACTCAATGTGCCTACACCCTGAATAGGTTGCCATGTAGCTGATAAGCCAGACATAATTAACTAGCTATATCTGGATTTGCTTTTGTATCTTCGCGCAGTGCTTGTGTCATCTGGACCATATCATCAGGAATAGGTGCTTGCCAGGTCATCATTTCACCAGTAATTGGATGAGCAATGCTTAATTTTACAGCATGCAGCGCTTGACGCTTAAAGCTACGCAGTAACTCAAACAGCTCAGGGGTTGCTCCTTTTGGTGGACGAGGACGGCCGCCATAAGATTGATCGCCAATTAGTGGGTGGTTTAAGTAAGCCATATGCACGCGAATTTGGTGTGTACGTCCGGTCTCAAGGCGTAAACGCAAACGAGTATGAGCTCGGAACTTTTCTGCCACACGGTAATGCGTAATCGCTGGTTTACCCATTTCATGAACAGCCATGTGCGTACGTTGAGTTGGATGACGACCAATCGCTTTTTCAACCATACCACCGGCGGTCATAGTACCATTGCATAACGCTTCATATTCACGTGTGAAATTTTCGCGCTTTTGTAAGGCTTTCACCAGGTGAGTTTGTGCTTGAATCGTTTTCGCGACAACCATTAAACCTGTGGTGTCTTTATCTAGGCGATGCACTATACCCGCTCGTGGTACGTTAATAATTTCTGGGAAGTGATGAAGTAATGCATTTAACACAGTACCGTCAGGGTTACCTGCACCAGGATGAACCACTAATCCCATTGGTTTATTGATAACTAAAATATCATCGTCTTCATAAACGATGTTTAATTTGATATCTTGTGCTTCGTATTCACGAGGTGCTTCTATTGTTGTTTCAACAGCCACAACTTCACCACCGAGTAATTTTTCACGCGGGGTGTTGAAAATTTCGCCGTCAACGGTGATTTTATCATCTAAAATCCACGTTTTTATCCGTGATCGTGAATAATCAGGGAACAATTGTGCTAATACTTGGTCTAGACGTTTACCACCTAAGTCTGTTGGGACCTCGGCTTGGAGAGATATTTGCTCTGACATTAGTAACTTTACCCAATTTACCAGTGCAAGCTTTGCTTGACTGGGTTAGAATCGCTTTTAATAAAAGCATAACATAATACGCATAGTTTACTCGGTTTTACCCACTTGGCCTAGCCGAAGACATCGAAGGTAACAAATAAAATGATAAATAAAATAGGGAAACGTGCATTCGCCATTGTTTTTTCAGTTTCAGTGCTTAGTTTAGGGGCTTGTTCGTCTGCACCTGACCAAGAAGACATTCAACGAGTACCAAACAGATCAGCACAAGCACTATATGAAGATGCAAAACAAACGCTTGATTCTGGTTTATACGCACGTGCAATTGAACTGTTAGCGGCAATTGATTCTCGCTACCCGTTTGGCCCGTTTTCAAAACAAGTACAAATGGATTTAGTGTACGCACATTACCAATCAGGTAATACAGAGCAGGCACTTGCTACCATTGACCGTTTTATTCGCTTAAACCCAAACCACAAAGATTTAGATTACATGTACTACATGCGTGGCTTGGTTAATATTAAAGCGGATAAAAATGCTTTCCAAGAGTACTTTGGTGTAGATAGAGCCGACAGAGACGCTAAACGTACCCGTGTAGCTTATACCGATCTATCAACCTTAGTTAAACGTTTTCCAGAAAGTGACTATGCGCCAGAAGCAAAACGTCGTTTAGTTTGGCTATTAAACCGCATGGCACGTTACGAGCTAAAAGTTGCGACTTACTACTACGAACGTGAAGCCTATTTAGCAGCTGCGAATCGCGGTAAGTTTGTGGTAGAGCACTACTCACAAAGTAGCTACTTGGATGCGGCACTAGCCATGATGGAAAAAAGCTACGATAAGCTTGGATTGACTGAATTAAGTGAGAATGCAGCGCAAACGCGCAAATTTAACAGTAGAAATAAATAATACGAAAAAGGCGCTACTTTCAAATAAAAGTAGCGCCTTTTTTACTCAAGACTACGATTATATCGCGTCTTCATCTTCTTCTGCAGTACGAATACGAACAACACGCTCTACCTCAGTGACAAATATTTTACCATCACCAATTTTGCCTGTCTGTGCGGTTTTAACAATCACATCAATAGCGCGTTCAACATCTTCATCACCAAGCACAATATCTAACTTTACCTTTGGTAAGAAATCAACCATATACTCTGCGCCACGGTATAGCTCGGTGTGACCTTTTTGACGACCAAACCCTTTGACTTCACTTACTGTCATACCCGTAATGCCAACATCAGATAGTGCTTCGCGCACATCATCGAGCTTAAACGGTTTAATGATTGCTTCTATTTTTTTCATATTAGTTACTTTTGAAAGCCTCAGTTGCCTCGATTTTAGACAATCATGAGGTTCATAGCAAACAAAGTGATTGAATAGCACAGGTGAAAAATAATCATGGTATGATTATTTTAATAAAAATAACTATACTAGGGTCTGTTGACCTTTCAACATCACCGAGTTAATGAGATTTATATGAAAACCAAGCATACAGGATTTACTCTATTAGAGTTAATGGTTACCGTTGCTATTGTTGCAATAATAGCAAGTATTGCAATATGGAATAGTAGCGATATGCTGGAAGAAAATCGAGGCGAAAACTTTTTATTGGAGCTTAAGCGTAATATTAGTTTTGCGCGCTCACAAGCAGCTAGTACTGATGAGATTGTGGTTATTTGTGCAGCTCAGCATTCGGAGGTTAAAAACAATGATGATAGTATGCAATGCCGAGCAAGGTGGGATCGTAATAAAGTTATTATAACCTTTATTGATGCAAATAATGATGGTCAATATAATTCTTCCTCTGACAGCTTAATTCGCGTCATGGAAAAAATTAGCCTTAATGATAAGGTAACATTCACAGCTGGAGATAGACGGATACGGTTTAACACCAGCGGTCGTATCACCACTAAACCTGGAAATTTTATTTTTTGCCCTAATGGTACTAATGAAAATAATAAAGGGTTAACACTGTCTCAATCAGGAACTGCTTTTTATATAGGTGACACAACTCAAACCTGCAGCTAAAAGCCATTTCATACTTTGTCGTTTTTTGATTATTTACTAAACTAATATAATGGACTGTTCAATGTAAGGCTTCAGGGATGAAGTTAATTATAAGTGTTCACAAAAACGATGGCGTTACGTTAGTAGAATTACTAGTAACCATTTTAGTTATTGCAATACTGAGTCAACTCTCTTTGTCGTTTGCTCCTGACTTCTTGGCGCTCAATCGCGCAGATAATCAGGTTAGTCTATTACACCGAAATATTAATTTAGCACGTCTTTATGCTATAGAGCATGGCAACTACGTAACGCTGTGCGCTTTGAAAGATAAACAATGTCTAGATGGTGAGTGGCACACGGGTGTGTCACTTTTTACTGATCATGACAAGTCAACATCTTTGGATAATGACGAACGTCTTATTAGTACCTTTGAACATACCCATCCCTCTGATAGCTTAGAGTACCCCCGAACTGCAATAACTTTTAGACCCGACGGCTCTTTAAATGGCTTTCAAAATGGTACTTTTATCTATTGCCCTAATAGTGAAAAAGCAAACCTTGAAGGGCTTGCTCTATCTATAAGTCAAACAGGTCGCATAAGGATAAAGTCCACAAATAGATGCAAAAATAACTAACCTGAATTCTAGTTAGGGGGTTTACAGTGTAAAAAGCCAGACTTCACGTCAGTAGCTGGCCTATTGCAAGTAGGTTCAACGCAATTAGCGCTAAAAATAGCTGCTTGAGATAGGTATACAATTCAGAGTAAAGTTAATTAGCATCATCTACCCCAGCAATAGGTTATATCTGATTTACCTTTGGTGCCTTTAGCCCCTTTTAAGCCTAAATCATTAATAGACAATTCAGTACAATCAGCATCCCCTTTAACAGCTCCAGCGATGGGTTTCGCTGTAATTGTAAATTCATTACTATTAACCACATTTATTGCTAACTCAAAATGCCCGTTTTCAGTTTTACTTTGAATACCTAAGTCACTAAACGAAGTTGAATAAACTCGGTTATCTACAAAGTATTGCTCTTGCTTATTTGCCGCATCTAACAGCGCAGATGCAGCTTCTGCGCGTGATGCTCTTTTTACATACTCACTGTAATTCGGCAGTGCAATTGCGGCAATGATGCCAACAATCGCTACTGTGATCATTAACTCAATTAATGTGAATCCTTGTTGTGTCTTATTCATATACAGCCCTTAATTGTTTATCTCGTCGTTTTCTTCACGCTTATAAATATATGTTTGCTGCGTTTTAAAGCCAAAGCCACTGTTGCCACTCTCTAGTAACTTTATAGTTCCATCTTCGATTTTTAGACCAGGCCCTGAAATGTTACCGGGTACAAATGGTTTGGAATCACCTTTAATTAAAGGACCAGGGAAATAAAATTTACTTTCGGGTGGCTTCCTTTCAGGACCATCAGGACCATCAGGACCATCAGGACCATCAGGACCATCAGGACCATCATCACACTGTCCATCGGTATTAGCATCCACGCAAGAAGAACCAAAGTATAGCTGTGGTGTATCGGGCACATCGTAACTGGTTACAAATTTGAGCTGTTCATACACCTTTGTACCGTAATGCAAATGAAACGCATAAAGCGCACCACCGCCTCCACTTAAAGAACATTGATTCTCTACAACGGCATCAGATGCTGGCGTGAAAGAAGTAAAATAAGCAACTCCGCCAACAACGGTAGCTGCAGCTAATGACTTTTCACCTTTGGCTAATTCGTAGCGCCACCCTTTCTTTTTTGCCAACTCAGCTTCAACAAGATTAAAACCATCTATGTCATCTAAAGTATTACCAAACGGGTCATCGTTCATAATCATTAAGTCGGAGGGTTTAACTGCCGCAGGCGCATTGATTTTAAATGAGCGTGTCAGCGTATTTTCATCACGGATCATAAACAGCTGATCTTGCTCATTTGTATTCGTTGGTTTTGAACGATTGCCGCTGCCGATAACAACAGCATCATAAGGAGTATCTAAACGGGTAATAACTTTATCCCCGTTGATGGTCGTCTCTGTTACTTTACTAAACAAAGTACGCGCAATCAGAGGCTTATAAAAGAAGCGCCTGTCTTGGGTATTTTGATTGCTACCAAGCTCAGCAAGTTTAAAGTGACTAAACTCACTGCTATCTTCTCCTGGCATATCAATTCGCCAAATATTACCACCGGTGTCTGAAGCATAAATTCGGTCAATATAGCCGTCATAATCTGAATCAAGCGTAGTTAAATCAGCGGCAATGCTATGTTTACCTTTAAAACCATTGCTATTTGGGGTTAATGCCCACACTAAGCTACCTGTTTTTGCTTCAACAATATAAATGCCTCGACCACGGGAATCCTCAGCTCTTATAGCCGCGTCTTTATTTGTATCGTAACCTGCACCAAATACGAGTAAAGGTTTATTACCAAAAGCTTTAATATAAGCTATTTGCGGTTTTGACCATGTTTGTGCTAATTCCGTAAAATCGCCTTTGCCGCCTTCAATTGGTTTGCTCCAAAGGCGCTTTGGCTGGTTCGGATTTGTAATATCTAAGCCATAGTAATTCTTACCACCACGACGCATACCAGCAAAAGCCCAAACAGCATCTCCTTTGCTAGCATCTATAATACCGTCATTTAAACCTTCGCTATTCAAACTCTTATTACTAAAGTAAACACTGATAGGGCCGTCCATGCCATATACCTTGCTATCTGCTTGTTTATTTCTGAGTGGCTTAATAATGTCAAATAATGCTGAAGGTATAAACGCCCAACTTTCGCTTACAGTCTCGCCGGCATCTTTAAACATATGTAAAAACCCGGCATTTGTTCCTATAAGAATTCGTATATCATCACTGCCATAGTCGATAGCAATAGGCTTGGAATGTAATGGGTCGCCAAAAATATCAGAGCGTTGATCTTGCGAAGAGCCATCTTTATCCTCATCATCAACGTCGACCCCTCTAGCCCAATTAACATCTTGGCTTGTTAAGGTGAGCGGGTTATCAACAATACCACTAAGAATATCGCTGACAACCGAAGTATCAAAGCTAACAATAGAGCCTTGATTTTCAGTGAATAAATTACGAGCTAGTGGATCTATCGTACTTAGATAATGATTTACGCCACCTTGTGCAACCGCATTACCATCAGCGGGTTGGCCCGCAGGTAGCCAAAATGTTTTTGCATCTTTTGAAATTAAACCGTCGCTATTAAGAGCAAGCTTGTTAGTCGCATCAACAATCTGATTGCCTGTAATTTTTAACTTTTTGAGGTTACCACGCCAGCGAGCCCCTGTTTCAGGATAAAACATAGCAAAGTAAAGAGCATCACGGCTGCGAGTTTGGTCTACATTATTGCTGGCCACTGATGGCGATGAAAAACTATCGTTTACTTCACGAATACGAGAAATCGTATTTTTAAGTGCGTCTGACAGTTGTGCTGCAGTATTGGCATGCAAATATTGCCCACCGCCATAGTCTGCAGTCTCAGTAAGTAAGTTTTTACCTGAGTTACTCATTCCAGTACCAAAGCCAATAGGAAATACACGACCAATATCTAGTACATTATTGGTTTTGCTATACAAATCAACTTTTACATCATCTGTGCCATGGATAATTTTTGCCAGCGCTGCCAAATAACTATTGCTGACAACAGGCGCATTTTCAGAAAAATAATCCTCATGAAGGTTAAATATGTCATTATTTCTATTAGAATCGTTGGTAGGATCTCCATCTGTCATTAAAATAATGTTGATACTATTGTCACAACGTAATGGCTCACCCGCTACTGGGGCAAAAGGTGATTTATAAACTCCTGATGACTCTGCGGTAAAATCTCGATTATTAGTGTTATCGCCATAGTAAACATCTTGGCCTGTTATGTATAAATACGCTTCCCATAATGTTTCAGTTAATGGGGTTGACCCACTAGCAGGTAGCTCATCAATTTTATTGAGCAACGTTGACTTTTCAGCACCTACTCTGGCTAGTACATAACCGCCACTACTGCCATTAAAACGCATTAAACCAAATTCAATATCATCATTATCGTTCACTAATTGCGTAATCGCATTTTGTGCAACTCTTAAACGACTATCACTACATGTGGCTTCATAATTGTAGTAGCTAGTTCGTTTGTAACATTGCTCATTACGTTTATAGCTGTCTTTACTTTCAAAACAATCGACCTCGTAATAACGATTACCGCTTCTCATGTAACAGGCATTGCCATCGTTTACATCCCAAGCCATACTGCCTGATGTATCAAAAATCATAATTACGCGTGGCTTTTCATCTGTCTCCACATTATGGTTAACATACAGCTCTATATCTTCAGCATGAGCTGACATGCCAATTAATATTGCAAATATAGGCATGAACATTCTGTTTAGTGTAAGTTTCATATTAAAACCCCTTACTTATGCTAGCCATCTCTTGGGCTACGCCGGTAACAATTGTTAGTTGGTGTTTACTTTTTGAGCCGTACTCTATGGTTGTAGAAACTTGCACCATGTTGCATGAAATGCCAGCAGTAAAATTAAAACGACGAGGGCATTCTAAATCAAGTACACCATTGTTTAAGTTAATCATATTGCTTTTCATATCATCGCGTTCAGCCATAACAACACCGTTATCTGATACTTCTTCAGGGGTTAAAAAGAACTGATTAGCAGCCCCTTTACTAGCTTCATCAGCAATAATGCGCTGTACTTCACCAATTAGTTGATTTTCTGCAACTTCACGCTCTTGAGCTGCATTTGTAATTTTAATATCAATACTGCTGCTACTCATTAAAGTAACCGCAATTCCTGTCACTGCTATCACCATAATAAGTGCTGTAATAAGTACAACACCCTGTTGTTTCTTTTTCATATGAGTTAAATACGCCATAAATTTGCTCCCACATTATTTAAACGAATAGTCGTCGTGAAAACAGTTCGTCTGAAATTATCTGAAAAAGTAAGAGAGCGACTATTAGCATCTTCCCCTAATATGTACGTTTGGTTCTTAATTTTAAGGCCTGGATCTGGCTGCAATGCTCTGATCAGTAAGAAAACTTGTACTGTTAAAATACCTCTACGGTTTTCCCAGTCGCTGGCGTTCATATCACTGATGCTTTTATAGATATCAACGCGACTATCGTTGGTAGTATCTAAACCAAAAACAAAACGCATATTTTCCACGCCTTCCATTATAGTTTCAGTATTTATAGACCCGCCTACTAAACGCTTTCGCATTAGTGCCGGTACAGTAAGGTTCTTATTATTTACCGTATAAGTTTGCTCTGAAATATAATAGCTGTGATGACTATACGGCCATACCGACGCATTGATATTTACGCTAGTAGGGTCAACAATACCTCGCTCAAAGCGTGCATTTTCTTGCTCAGCAATAAAATAATTCTCATCGCTTTGCGTTTCATTAACACCTGAGGCATCAACTTCTAGTTGATTACCTTGTAAAAACTTAACCTGTAAAATATCAGTCCCTTTAATTGGGTTTTTTACACAGTTGAGCTCATTAGAACTTGCCGCCGTTTTAGCGTATAAAGATCTAAAGTTACTACTACTCGTTAAATCTGGAAAACTGCCATTGTTAGCTCCTTCAAAGCAGTCATTAGTAGGATTTGACAATGATGATGTGTTTGCAGCAGTAAATGAATCATCATAAAATGTTCCCCAAAAACCAACTTGCTCAATATCTCGTTGCATAATATTTATAGCTAAACGGCCTGACTCTTGTAACTCGCCTATAGTCATTGTGTCTTTGGTGGTTACTTTCATACCGATATAAGTAAACATTACCCCACCCAAGATTAATCCCCCTATAAATAGAGATATCATCATTTCAATGAGTGTAAATCCTGTTTGCTTCATTTTAGCTCCTAACGTATACATAGCTATTAAGCACGACTAAGCGACGCTTTTTATCTGCGACGCCACAACTAATCTTACCTGTCGCCTCACTTGCTTTAAATTCTTGTCGACCCTGCCAAGAAACAATAACCTCAAGGTTATATGCTTTCCCACCAGAACCCGCTACCACTTCAGGGTTAATACACACAGTTGCACCATCAAGTGATCCGGTATTCTCTCGGGCTCGAATAGCACGTTTCCATTGCTCGATATCTAAACTAGCTATTTGCGCGTTGCTACATGAGCTTGTAAAACATGTTTTAGACGATTTCTTCGTGGTTTCACTAGTAAACTCTACATCGTAAAGGGTCGCGAGCTGCGAAGTATCATTAGCTCGAATACGTTGAATAATATCATTACCAAGCGCAACAGCAGCAGCACGTTGCATTGAATCAAAGCTTGCTTGCTTTGCTTTTGCTTGCAGGGCTACAGCGCCCAATAAACCAAAGCTGAGAATAATAAACGCAATGAGGACTTCAATAAGGGTAAAACCTTTTTGCAATTTAAACGTACTCAAATACATAGTAAAACCAAATAATAATTACCTGATAATAAGTGTATGCAATTACAGATTAGATTCAACTAGAACCATGATTAACGGTTAATTATGTTGATAAGCGGTTAATAGGTAGGCGTATTAAAGTTCACTTTTTACGCTTTTGAGTGCTCGACGACTGACAGCTAACAAAGCAGTACAACCATCAAGTTCAATAACATGTTGATGGTTTCGAAGCGTATGTAGGGCACTAATTTTGTTTTTATTCACCAAAGTATGTCGATGAATTCTTAATAAATGATGCGGGTATTGCATTTCAAGATGCTTTAAACTGTCCTCAATTAAAGCTTCCCCTTGATCGAACACAACCTTGGTATACTTTTCCTCTGCGTTAAAATAAAAAATACTCTCTATTTCAACACTTCTGGTAGTGCCAGCCAGTTGATACGTTACTTTTTCTGTTTGTTGCTGTTGCAGATGTACTCTGTTTAAACGTCCTAGCTGTTGTAATGCATGTTGCAAACTTTTTACTGATATAGGTTTTACCAAATACCCTGCTGCATTTAGTTGCAACGCATCAAGTGCATGCTCAGGGTGAGCAGTTATAAAAATAATTGCCGGCGGAACCGCAAAGCTATTGAGTTGATTGGCCACTTCGATGCCATTTAAGCCTGGCATATCAACATCTAAAAACACTAAATCAGGCTGAAGTTTTTTTATTTTTATTAAAGCGTCATTGCCATTACCGGCCTCACCTTGCACTTGAATAGATGTATGGCTCTGACTAAGTAAACGTTTTAAGCGTGCTCTGGCTAAAGGCTCATCATCTACAATCAGTGCATTCATAACATGTGCTCTGTTTGTTTTGGAATAACCACTTTAACTCTAAATTTATTTTCTTTGTTAGTTATTGTCAGTTGCGCCTGATCTTTATAATAAATACTTAAACGAGAACGGATATTATCAATTGCCATACCGTTATGCTCTCTAGTATTAGCGGCTTCAATAGGTACAGGGTTAGTCACAATCAAGGTTAAATAATGTGTTGTAACATGCAGCTCAATACTAATGGTAGCACCACTTTGGCTGGGCTCTACACCATGGCATACTGCGTTCTCTACCAAAGGTTGTAATGTTAGATATGGAATATAGAGCGCAGGGAGATTTTCTGGTAATGACCACTTAACCTGTAAGCGCTCAGCAAAACGCCATGACTCAAGAGCAATATATTGTTTAGTTAATACTATTTCATCACTGAGTAATACACTTTGCCCTGACCGCATTGCAGCCTGCGAAAGCGCCGCTAATGCTAAAATAGCATGCTCTGCAGCCTCAACATCATGATGCGTTAATTCTGCTGCCGTATTCAAACTATTATATAAAAAATGGGGTCTGATCCGCGCCTGCAAAGCATCAAGCTCTGCACGAGAGAGTGCTTTGGCTTGCTGCTCTTTTTCAAAATGAATAAGCAAAAATTGTACAAAAAGTAAGGTAAGCAAAAATACAATAATGCAATTACGTAACACAAAAAACGTAAGTTGTTTTTCGTTTTCTATATCAAAAGCAATATAAGAAAAAGCCAGACTAAATAAAGCAGTACTCAAACTATATACAGCAATAAAAAAACTAAGCTGAATAAACTGAGGCTGTTTTGCAAGAAATCGGCGACAAATATATATAAAAGAGGTGCTTACTAATACGGTTACATGGAGAAATAAACTAATCTCTCCCAAATGCAGCCATATGTCACCGCCAGCATTAGGAGCAAAAGCTAAAATAATAGCCACGACTTGGGTTACTATGAGGGATGCAAGTACACCACGCTCATTAAAAAGGGCCGAAAAAAGTAGTGCATCTGGTGTCAGTTGCTTACTCATTCGACCCTCCTTTTATCTATTAATAGACTAACGCAGCTCTACTGGCACAGCAAAAACAATGTTTTCTTCTTCACCTGGGTTTTCTGTTACTTGTTTGCCACCAAGCTCTTTTAAGCGTGTAATGACTTGCTGAACTAATACTTCAGGAGCTGATGCACCGGCAGTCACACCTACACTGTTGATACCATCAAACCATGATGCTTCAACATTACTAGCATCATCTATTAAGTAGGCTTGTGTACCCATTTTATCGGCAAGTTCCCGTAAACGATTAGAGTTAGAGCTATTTTTAGCACCCACAACTAATAACACATTCACTTTATCAGCTAAATCACGAACCGCATCTTGGCGGTTCTGTGTTGCATAGCAAATATCATCTTTACGTGGACCATCAATTGTAGGAAATTTACTACGTAAAGCATCAATCACATCGGCAGTGTCATCTACTGATAGAGTTGTTTGGCTGCAGTAAAAAAGGTTATCCGCATTTTTTACATCAAGCTTTAATACATCATCAACTGTTTCAACAAGATAAATACCACCTTGCTGATTATCGTATTGCCCCATGGTACCCTCAACCTCAGGGTGTCCGTGGTGACCAATTAAGATGCATTCAATGCCTTTTTTACTAGCACGGGTTACTTCCATATGCACCTTAGTCACTAACGGACAGGTTGCATCAAATACTTTTAACTCTCTGCGTTTAGCCTCTGAGCGAACAGCCTGAGATACACCATGAGCGCTAAAAATAACAATACTATCGTCAGGAACCTGATCAAGTTCTTCAACAAATACAGCACCGCGATTTTTTAAACCATCAACCACATAACGGTTATGCACCACTTCGTGACGCACATAGATTGGTTTTTCAAAAATATCCAAAGCGCGCTCAACAATACTAATTGCGCGGTCAACACCGGCGCAAAAGCCTCGTGGATTAGCTAATAATATTTCCATTAGCCTTGCACCTCAATAATATCAACCTCAAACGTTAAACGCTGACCCGCTAATGGGTGATTAAAATCGATAGTAACTGACTCACCTTGCACTTCACGAACCAAACCCGGAAGTTCAGTACCATCAGGTTGGGTGAACGCAATAATCGCACCTACTTTAGCCGGTGTTTCTGCACCAAACTTACTACGATCTACATAATAAATATTATCTGGATTGGGTTGACCAAAGGCATCCTCAGGCTCAAGCTCAAATGTTTTGCTTTCACCCGCGGTTAGGCCAAGCAAACATTTTTCAAAGTTAGCGGTTAAACTGCCATCACCCATAGTGAGCTTGGCAGGTTTGTTATGCACTTTTGTTGAGTCAGCGGCAGAGCCATCTTCTAGTTTAATAGAAAAATGAAAAATAACGTCTGAGTTTTCACCAATTACAGCTTGGCTCATGCTTTATGCTCCTTTGGTTCTTCGCCTGTAAAGGCGTCAAATAGTAATAACGCAGCGCCTACACAAATAGCACAATCTGCAATATTAAATACGGGGAAATGTGAGTCTTCGTAAAACACATGTAAAAAGTCAATAACGTAACCATAAGCAACACGGTCGTATAAGTTACCAATAGCACCCGCTAACACTAACGAGTATGCACCGCACAATACTTTATTAGACGCAGGAAGGCGCTTTAACCACCATACCAACAAACAACTAATTGCAATTGCTATTACACTTAAAAACCAACGTTGCCAGCCACCCGCTTCGCTTAAAAAGCTGTAAGCTGCACCGTAATTATGTACATAAGTGATACTAAAAACAGGCAGTAGATTAATTGACTCACCATAGGCCATGGTGTTTACAACCAGTGTTTTACTGGCAAAGTCTATTACTAGTAGTAATAGACTCAACCAAAGCCACACTAAACCACTTTTTTGGGCTAGTTTGCTCACTAAAAACAACTCCTAAGCGAATTGACGCTTTTCACCTTCACCGTCAACGTTACTAACACAACGACCACAGATTTCAGGGTGCGCAGGTTCAATACCTACATCTTCACTATAATGCCAACAGCGCTCACACTTTTTAGCATCAGTTGCTGATACGCTAATGTATAAACCTTCAATTTCGGTTGCTTGTGAATCTGCAGGCTGGCTCTCTACTTCAGTAACATTTACAGCTGAAGTGAGTAACACAAAGCGAAGTTCATCACCTAGTGCAATCAGTTTTGCAGCAAGTTCTTTACTTGCAAACAGGTTAACCGTTGCTTGCAACGTAGCGCCAATCACTTCTTCTTTACGTGCAGCTTCTAGCAGACGGTTCACTTCGTCACGCACATTTAAAATAGCTTGCCAATCTTCATTACTAAACTTGGTCGTAGTTGGCGCTTGTAAGCCCTCATACCAAGTTGAAGTAAATACATAGTCACTGCGCTCACCTGGAAGTGCTTCCCAAATTTCTTGTGCTGTAAAGCTCATGATTGGTGCCATCCAACGCGTCATTGCTTCAGCAATGTGGTACAGCGCGGTTTGACAAGAACGACGTGCATGACTGTCACTTTTTGCCGTGTACTGACGATCTTTTATAACGTCTAAGTAGAACGAACCAAGCTCACCGGTACAGAAGTTCATTAACTTTTGCGTCACTAATAGCATTTGGTAGCTATCGTACGCCGCTAAAATGTCATCTTGTAACTGTGCAGCACGCCCTACAATCCACTTATCAAGCTCAACCATATCATCCACAGCAACTTGATCTGTTTTTGGATCAAAACCACTAAGGTTAGCAAGCAAATAACGGCTGGTGTTACGAATACGGCGGTAGCGATCTGCTGAACGTTTGAATATTTCATCTGATACCGTCATTTCTGCCGTGTAATCAGTTGATGCTACCCATAAACGTAAAATATCAGCGCCTAGTTTATTCATCACGTTTTGTGGTGAAATAACATTACCTAATGACTTAGACATTTTGCGGCCATTTTCATCAACCGTAAATCCATGCGTAAGCACTTGTTTATATGGTGCATGACCATTAATTGCCACTGAGGTCATCATTGATGACATAAACCAACCACGGTGTTGATCTGAACCCTCTAGGTATAAATCAGCAGGACCGGTTAAATCTTCACGCGCATCAACAACACAGGCATGAGTTACACCTGAATCAAACCACACATCGAGTGTGTCTTGCACTTTCATGTATTGTTGTGCGTCTTCTTCACCTAGTAAAGTAGCTGGGTCTAAGTCATACCAAGCTTGAATACCTGACTTTTCAACAAGCGCTGCTGCTTGCTCAATCAGCTCTTGAGTATTTGGGTGTAATGCACCCGTGTCTTTATCAACAAACAGCGCAATAGGTACACCCCAAGTACGTTGGCGTGAAATACACCAATCAGGGCGGCCTTCAACCATGTTAGCAATACGGCTTTCGCCCCATTCAGGTAACCACTGAGTATTTTTAATTTCAGCCAGTGAATCTTGGCGCAAGTTAGCCTGATCCATGCTAACAAACCATTGTGGTGTGGCACGGAAAATAATAGGCGTTTTATGGCGCCAGCAATGTGGGTAGCTGTGCGTTAATGCATGATGATGCATTAGGGCATTATTTTCTTTTAATACCTCAATTACACTCGCATTGGCTTTAAACACATGTTGACCGGCAAATAATTCAGTATCAGGTAAGTACACACCGTTTGCGCCAACAGGGTTAGCTACTTCAAGGTTGTACTCAAGGCCTGCCACGAAATCTTCTTGACCATGACCTGGTGCAGTATGCACGATGCCGGTACCAGAATCTGTTGTTACATGCTCAGCAACAATAACAGGAACATTAAAGTCATAAAAAGGATGTGCTACGGTTAAGTTTTCAAGTGCTGCGCCTTTAACATAGCCAAGGATATGGAAATGGTTAAAACCAAAACGATCCATCGCATCTTTAACCAGCTCAGAACCTATAATAAGACGTTGCTGAACGCCTTCATCTTCTACTTGTACTAGCGCGTATTCTAAATCAGCATGTACAGCTACCGCACGGTTTGCAGGCAAAGTCCATGGTGTCGTAGTCCAAATGACGGTTCCTACGCTACCTGTTCCTGTATGGCCAGCCGCTAAATCAAACGCATTAACTACCGCATCTTGATCTGTAAAAGTAAAACGTACATCAATAGCTGGAGATTGTTTATCTTGGTATTCAACTTCGGCCTCAGCTAATGCTGAACCACAATCTGTACACCAATGCACAGGCTTAGCACCTTTATGAAGGTGACCATTTTTTATAATGCGGCCCAGTACACGGATGGCATTAGCTTCAAAGTCGAAGTTCATTGTTAGGTAAGGTTTATCCCAATCACCAAAAACGCCTAAACGTTTAAAGTCTACTTTTTGGCCTTCCACTTGCTTTTTAGCATAGGCACGACATTTCTCACGAAACTCTGCCGCAGTTACCTTAACACCGGGTTTACCAACTTTTTTCTCAACCATTAACTCGATTGGTAAACCATGACAGTCCCAACCTGGTACGTATGGCGCATCAAAGTCTGATAAAGTTTTAGACTTAACAATAATATCTTTTAATATTTTATTTACTGAGTGGCCTAAATGGATATCGCCGTTTGCATACGGAGGGCCGTCATGCAAAATGAAAGTTTTTTTACCTTTCTTCGCGCTGCGAATTTGACCGTATAGGTCGTCTTCATACCATGCTTTAAGCATTTTTGGTTCACGTTGTGCCAAATTGCCACGCATTGGAAACATTGTTTCCGGTAAATTCAAAGTATGTTTGTAGTCGCTCATTAATCCTACTTTCCGTTTCTATCGGCTACCTAATTTAAACCAAAACACTGCTTAGCGGCGGCAACATCGGTTGCTATTTGTGCCGTCAGTTGTGTTAATGTCTCGAATTTTTTCTCATTGCGGAGCTTTTCAATTAACTCCACATGCATAAATTGTCCATAAATATCTTGTGCAAAATCAAAAAGATGAACTTCCAATAAGGCACGAGTTCCATTAAACGTGGGTTTGTTTCCAATGTTAGCCACCCCAAAAACTTGCTTTCCTGCGATCATCACTTGAACCGCAAATACACCATTGACCGGACAAACTTGACGTTTTAGCGCAATATTTGCCGTTCTAAAACCCAGTTCGCGGCCTTTTTTCCAGCCATGAATAACACGTCCAGATATTGCATAATTATGCCCAAGCATAACTTTTGCACTAACTAAGTCACCTTCAGCAAGTGCTTCTCGTATCAAGGTACTGCTTACTCTAGCATTTAATTGCCTAAAGCTGGCAGTGCTTTTAACACTCATTCCCACTTGGGTGCCCATAGTTGCCAATAGACTAAAGTTACCTTGGCGCTGTTTACCAAACCTAAAATCATCACCAACCGTTAATGCTTTAACGCCCAGCTTTTTAATTAAAATATCGCTAACAAACTGCTCAGCATGCATGTTTGCAAAAGCCTGATTAAAGCTAATACAAATAACGCGTTCAATTCCTAAGTTACTCAATAGACGAAGTTTATCACGCAGTCGAGTCAGCCTAGCCGGAGCGTTATTTTTTGCAAAAAACTCCTGTGGCTGAGGCTCAAATAACATTACGGTGCTGGGTAAATTATTTTCTTTTGCATCAGCTAAAAGCCCTTTTAATACGGCAGCATGACCCAAATGAACACCATCAAAATTACCAATGGTCAGCACACAACCAAAGTGTTGTGGGCGTATATTGTGTATACCTCTAATTAACTCCATGCCACCTAATGCCTTTTTCAGCGAGCGATAAAATGCGACCTCGGGCCGCAGAGTGTCCGATTATAATCTTTTTTTTAATTTGATTCAGTAATTGCTACACTTTTTATCGTATTTAGTCTAACACCCATCAAAAACAACATAAAAAAGTAACTAACAATCGCAATAATTAATAACACAACCAATAACATAACTTGTTCGCTAAAGTGCCAACTAACCCAGTCATATTGCCTACTGGTAAACCAAACCAATGCGCCCATTGTTATACTTGCCAACAAACACTTCAAAGTGAAGTAGCCACTCATGCTGGAAAACTGATAAACATTCTCTTTTTTAAGCTGTCGATACAGTAAGTAGGCATTACAACTTGCCGATATTGAGGTTGCCAGAGCCAAACCTAAATAGCCAATAAATGGTGCCAGCATAATATTAAACACCATATTTAGTACCAAAGTAATAATACCAATGCGTACCGGTGTTTTAGTATCTTGGCGAGAATAAAACCCAGGCGCGAGCACTTTAATTAACATAAAACTGACTAATCCCACTGAGTAGGCAACCACCCCTAAGCTCACCGCCTTAACATGATCGATGCCCGCTTCTTTGAAAGCGCCATGATCAAACAGCACGGTAATAATAAGCGGGCTTATAATCATCAATCCTATCATTGCTGGAAGCCCTAAAAAAATCACAAACCTCACTCCCCAATCTAGGGTATGTTGAAAGTCGCTACTTTTTTTACTGCTGTGTAATTTTGACAGCGCAGGCAAAATTACCGTCGCAATACCAATGCCAAATAAACCAAGTGGGAATTCAATCAGTCTATCTGAGTAATACAGCCAAGCGATAGAACCTGTCATCAATAATGAAGCTATTACCGTATCGAGTAATAAGTTAATTTGACTAATTGATACACCAAATAAGGCTGGGAGCATTAACTTGCGTACTTTTTTCACATTTTCATCTTGCCAACCCCAGCGCGGGCGCGCTAGCATTTTTGCTTTATACAAAAACGGCAGTTGAAATAATAGCTGTACCACGCCTCCTAAAAACACGCCAACAGCTAACGCATAAGCGCCTACAGAAAATTGGTCGTGTAATAAAATGGCACAACTAATGATGGATACATTGAGTAACACAGGGGTAAAAGCCGCAACGGCAAAACGATTATAAACGTTCATCACCGCGCCACTGAGCGCCACAAGGCTTACAAAAAACAAATAAGGAAAAGTCAGTTTTAATAGCGAACTAGCAAGCTCAAACTTTTCTGCGTCAGGCCCCCCTTGCCACCAATCAATAAACCAACCAGTACCAAATAATGCAGCAATAACAGGTGATGCTATTACACCAAAAAGTGTCACTATCAGTAAAATAGTGCCTAACGTGCCGGCGGCTTGGGCAACAAATATTCTGACCTTCTCATCGCCTTGCTGCTGTTTAATTTCACTTAATACCGGTACAAATGCTTGCGCAAAAGCCCCTTCGGCAAATAAACGGCGTAAAAAATTAGGAATACGGTTAGCAAATAAAAATACATCGGCCGCAGCGCCTGCGCCCAACAGATTAGCCACGACGGCATCTCGTACTAGCCCTAAAATACGCGAGATCATTGTCATTGCACTTACAATCATCCCAGAACGAAACAAACCTTTTGACACTATAAATCCATATTAAAAACCAGCAATTAAGTTAATTATGCCATAGTCTTTTTTATAAATCGCTTTAAAGCACTAGGCTGGAACCCCTTGCTTTGTTACAATAGCGCTATTAACTGCTAAAGCGGCAAATTGATGTTCGTTATAAGGAGCAGTTTTTCTTGAATTGTTAAAATTAAATTGACATTCATGATAAAAACAGGCATATTCCACGGCCTTTAATTTAAGCTTTATTTAAGATTGTTAGGAGCAAACCTTGGCTAACATCAAGTCTGCAAAAAAACGCGCTATCACAAGCGAAAAAAACCGTCAGCACAACGCAAGCCGTCGTTCAATGATGCGTACTTACTTCAAAAAAGTAATCGTAGCTATTGAAGCTGGCGATAAAGAAGCTGCACAGCAAGCTTTTTCTGTTGCTACACCTATCCTAGACCGTTACGCAACTAAGGGTCTAATCCACAAAAACAAAGCTGCTCGTCATAAGAGCCGTTTAGCTGCTAAAATTAAAGCGCTATAATTTGTTTTTGCAAGATTAAAAAAACCGGCTTTTGCCGGTTTTTTTTTGCCCAAAATAAATACGCCTCTTAAACGTTATCAAGCTCTGGATAAAACTTTTTCAACATCGCCGCAATTTTCTTTGGTGAAAATGGTTTAACCACAAACCCTTTTGCCCCTCTTTCTATCGCATCCTTCACATTTTCAACGCCTGAATGAGCCGACACCATCACCACGTTTGTCTCTGGTGATAACTCATTAATTTGCGCAATCAGTTCTTTACCATCGCCATCAGGTAGTTCTATATCTAAAAATATAATATTAAAATTGGCTGCGCGACACTCGCTAATACACTGCGCGGCCGTTGACGCTTCTTTTACATTCTCTATCCCTAAATGCATTAATGTTTGACTTAGAAAGCTACGCACAGTGCTAACATCGTCAACTATTAAAATAGATAGCTGCGTATTCATATACAATCCTTATAGGCTAAAGCCATGTCTGCGAAGTTGGTGATTTGCTTAAAATACAAATATTTACTTTATTATAGAGGGCTAAGCTAAAAAGGCCAGATTTGCTTTATGTCGAAAACCACAAAAAAAAGTCGCCGCAAAAAAAATAAAGCCGCTACTGTTAAACAAAGATCCAGTAATAAGCTTGCAAACACTGGCTCACAATTAAAACTACACTCAAGTAGCGCAAAGTGTGGCATCAAGTTGACCCTGCTTTTTATTTTCGCGATATTATTATTTATACTTGTTTTAATACCAAAGCCGAGTTTACTTACTTATAAAAAATCATCTATGGTAAGCCAAAGTGTGTATTGGCCAGGGTTGTTTTCAAGCGAACCAAAACTACTGGACTCAACCCTACACCCGCGACTGGATAAGGAGCATAGAACCCTTTACCTATGTATTGATTTACAGCAACCGCAGAGCTGCCAAAAATATCGAATTATTGCTGAGGAAGGAATATTTTCAGTATTGCTTACTTACTTTTAACATTAAAAAAACTAATCTGAAAATTTAAAATTACTTGGTTGAAAGCTGTGCAAAAGATCAACATAATGGCGCTCCTTTTTTCAACAACTGAACTATTGAAACGACCATGCTAAACGAGCTAGATTGGCTTTTAAATACATTACTACTTGCACTAGGTTTAGGTGCATTCTTTATTAACCAACTGACACTGCTTCGCGTTGCAGCGATTAGTGCTTGTGGTTTGTTATTCTTATCATTTAGCTTAGATCTTATGTCGTCGAGTATTATTTCAAATATGAGTTTAGTTTTGATCAACACATTTTATTTGTTTAAAGTTTATACTTTTGGACAATTTACTGTATCTCAGCACTAATTACTTCCCCTTAGAATATTTTATAGCCCAGTTTTTCTGGGCTTTTTTTATTCTACAGCTTTAAAAATCTTGGGTCTTAGTTTGAACTAAGTTAAAATTTATCCCGTATTAGCCTAATTTGAGATAAGCCCATGCCGTTGTCAGATTTCGATTTATTCTTATCCTCCATGGAAGATGTTACCCCTATCAGTCACGATACAGTGACATTGCCACCTAAAAACCATAAAACAGTTATCGCTCAGCAAGAAAAAAACAAAGCGGCACAATTAAATTTAAGCAGTGAACAATTTAATTCGTTAGATGAACCACTAGAATTGCTCGACCCACTCGCCATATTAAGTTTTAAACGGGATGGCGTGCAAAGCCCGGTTTTTAAAAACGTAAGATTAGCTAAATATCAGCTCGATGCGACATTAGATTTACACGGGCAACTTTTGAAAAATGCCCATGCTTCGTTGCTTGCCTTTATTAAAGATTGCCACCAGCGCAATATAAGGATGGTTCTTGTTCGTCATGGAATAGGTATTAAAAATAAAGCCAAACCGGGGATTTTAAAAAGTTACGTAAATCAGTGGCTGCAAACAATTCCTTGTGTTTTAGCATTTCACACTGCACTCAGGCAGCATGGAGGAAGTGGGGCAACATATGTCTTACTAAAGAAGAGTGATGATAAGAAGCATCAAAACAGAGAAATTCACAGCAAGCGCAGTTAAATCTTGCTGTGCTAATAAGGGTTAGTTAAGCATCAACGCTGCTGCATTAGCTTGATTAAACCACGCAGATATTCCTAAAATAATGATAGATACAACCACAATGCTAATTTTTGCGCCCCCTTGATTGGGTTTCATAATTCATCCTATTTATTATTTTTGTTAGAACTGCTTTTAACAATAGTAAAAATTACAAATGTTAACAAGCTGTTTCTGTTAAATATTAAACAAATTTTAATCCTTGAAGGCCAATAACTGCAAATTAATAACCTTGCTGCTTATTAATACAATTTATTAATGGTTGTCTCGCTTTTAAACGCAAAATATTATCTGCTATTTGTTCAACAACACTATCTAGATCTGACAGCGCAGCACAATGCGGCGTTAAAGTAATATTTGGGTGCTGCCAATAAGGGTGTTCGCTTGGTAGTGGCTCACTGGCAAATACATCAAGCGTTGCTGCTCGTAAACGTGCGTTGTTGAGCGCATCGAGCAAATCAGCTTCAACAACATGCTCACCTCGGGCCACATTAATTAACACGGCGTGCTCAGGAAGTTGCTTAAGCAACTGTTGATTAATAATACCTTTGGTATTGCTAGTAAGTGGCAATAGGCAGATTAAATAATCTGTGTGCGCTAACATCTCGGTTAAGCCCTCATCCCCATGATAAAGTGTTGCTAATGTTGATGTTTTAGGGCTTCTGTTCCAAGCATTGACTTTAAAACCATTATTAGCCAACCTGTAGGCACAGGCTTGGCCTAATTCACCAAACCCTAAAATACTGACTCGATCGTGCCTATACGCTCTTTTGGGTTTCCATTCACTTTGCTGTTGTTTTAAAAAATATTCTTTTAATCGCAATTTTTGCGCTAATACATGGGTAAGAACATATTCAGCCATGTCGTTAGCCAACTGTTTATCGACAATCCGCACCACTTCAACATGCGCAGGTAGTAAACTTAAATCGATACTATCAACCCCAGCACCAAACGATGACACCGCTTTCAAATTTAATAACTTTGGCCATAAAGACGCGGGCGCATTCCAAGCCAGTACAAATTCCACACCTGCAAAATCTTGGCAGTCATCAAGCTGCTCAATTTGAATGTTGGGTAATTGTGATTGCATTTTTGCAATTAATTTTGTGTTATCTCGACCGGTAATCGCGACTAAAACTGACATGATGATTCCTTAAAAAGTAACCCTAAATAGTAGTACTGGTACGGTTCAATTCAATAGTAAGTAAACGGTTTTAAAAAGTCACACAACTGACCGCGTATTGTCATATCCGCACTCTAAGCTAAACATATTGGCCTTAGCCTAGTATAAAAAAAGAGGTGCGTATGATCAGTGTAGATAAAGTAATAGCAACCAATTTACCACAGTTAACTAACTCATTTAAAATAAAAAAAATGGTAAAGAAAAGTCTTAGCTACTTATTACATGAACAAGAATTTACAAACTTTGCAACTGCCTATCCCCACCTTCAAGGAATAGAATTTGTAGAGCAAGTGCTTGATGAACTTGACTTTGAAACTCGCTACAAAGCTAAGCAAATAGAAAACATTCCCAGTGAAGGGAAAATTGTCATTATTGCAAACCACCCTATCGGATCCTTAGATGCACTTGCATTAATTAATGTGTTATCAACAGTGCGTTCCGATTTAAAAGTGGTGGCTAACCGTATGTTAATGACCGTTGACGCCATGCATTCGTTATTACTACCCGTTGATAACCTATCAGGGCAAAGTAAAAAACAAGAGCTGAGTAATATCCACCAGCACTTAAAAAATGAAGGAGCGTTACTTATTTTCCCTGCCGGTGAAGTTTCTCGACTTCGTCCTACGGGTATAAAAGACTGCAAATGGAACAGTGGCTTTTTACGCATTGCAAAAAAGGCTAACAGCCCTATTTTGCCTATTTATATTAAAGCCAGAAATAGCCCGCTGTTTTACGGCGCATCAATGCTTTATAAACCACTGGCTAGCTTGTTACTGGTAAAAGAAATGTTTAAGCAACGTCAAAAATCACTCGAGTTTGAAATTGGCGCTTCTATTGCCCCTGAGTCTTATTTAATCCCAGACTTAAAAGACAAAGAAGTGGTTGAGCTAATCCGTAAGCAACTATACCGTTTAACCACAAAAAAAACGCTACCATTAAAAACTCATGCTCCGATCGCCTCTCCTGAATGTAAAAAAGAATTAAAAAAAGCCATAGAATGCTGCGAACATTTAGGTAAAACCAGTGATGGCATGGTGATTTATTTGTACCAATACCAAGGAAGCTCTCCCTTATTTCGTGAACTGGGCCGCTTACGAGAAATCGCTTTTCGGGCTGTAGGTGAAGGTAGTGGAAACCGCCGAGACATAGATAAATACGATATGCACTATCAGCACTTAGTATTGTGGGATGAACATGCACTAGAGTTGGTGGGTGCTTACCGATTAGCTTGTGCACAGGATGTGATTGAACAACACTCACAAAGTGGGCTTTATACCGATAGCCTATTTAATTATACCCAAGATATGAATCCTTATTTTAAACAAGGCATAGAGCTAGGCCGAAGCTTTGTACAACCTAAATATTGGGGCAGAAAAAGTCTCGACTACTTATGGTATGGTATTGGCGCTTTTATAAATCGCTACCCTCAATACCGTTACTTATTTGGTGCGGTGAGTGTGTCAAACGCACTACCTGAGCAGGCAAAGTCTTTATTAGTGCATTATTATCAGCACTATTATGGCTGTGAAAAATCACTCGCAACGCCTAACAATGCTTTTCGTCACACACCTGATCAGCAAACTCAGTGCACTAACTTGTTCGAGGGTAATAATATAAAAGAAGATTTTGTAGAGCTTAAACACATACTCGCTAACATGGGCACGCATGTACCCACACTATTTAAACAATATACAGAGCTATGCGAACCAAATGGTGTTAAATTTTTAAGCTTTAGTATTGATCCACAATTCAATAATTGTATTGATGGCCTAGTATTGGTTGATCTTGAAAAAGTAAAACCAAGCAAAGCAAAGCGCTACTTGGGTACTGATAAATCAGCATCAGCAAGTTAAAGCGTTAACCCTTAATCGAATAACTATTAAAGCGGCATTAAGCGGCGCTTTAATAGTTATTAATACTTCAAGGCTGAGTAAAAATACCATCGAGTAATTGCGTATAAATCTTCTCTATTTCTAACAAGTCGCAAATCGGTACATGTTCATTAACCTGATGAATACTATGGTTTCGTACCCCACACTCTATGACTTGTGTTTTTTGCTGTGCAAAAAATCGTCCGTCCGACGTCCCACCACTGGTGCTTAATAAAGGATAATTCCCCGTCACTTTAAAAATTGCCTGCTCTAACTGAGCGAGTAAGCAACTCTCAATCTTATGGCTTGTATAATAGGGTTCACATGGACGCTCCCACTGTATAACCAAATGCTCGCTGAAATCCTTCAGTGCAGCAAACACACGTTGCTTAACATGTTTACTTTTATACCCATGGCTATAGCGAATATTAAAAGTAATATCACACTGAGCTGGCACGAGGTTATCTAGCACATTATCAATATTAATACCGGTGACTTGCAGCGTTGTTTTTGAACTAAGTTCATCTAAAGGCCAGTCTATTTGTGTGAGCCTGTTAACCACTTCAGCACTGATGTGCGCAGCATTAATGGTATTCTCAGGATAGGCTACATGCCCAGCCTTTCCTTGAATAGCTAATCGCGCAGATAAGGCTCCACGTCGACCATTTTTTATAGTGTCACCTACCTGCAGGTGGCTGGTTGGCTCACCAACAATACAGCCATCAAGCACAACGCCCTGTTGTGCTAATCGCTTGGCAATCAACACAGAGCCATGCTCCGCCTCACCTTCTTCATCTGAGGTGATCAGCCAAAATAATGTTCCCTGCTTTTGCTGCGCGCTGTTTATTAACGTCTGCGTTGCACTAAGCATCGCGGCAATGCCTCCTTTCATATCGGCGGCACCACGCCCATAAATTGCATCGTTAATTATGTGTCCACCAAACGGATCGGCTAACCACCCACCTTGCGTTGCGGGTACCACATCAATATGGCCAGAAAATGCCACCACGGGGCCTGCCCCAAAGGTTATTTTTGCAATTAAGTTTGTCACATTATTAGAACTAAATTGCTCTGTACTAAAGCCTAACTCAGTAAGGTGGTTCGCAAGCCACTCAATGCCACCAGCTGGATTAGGAGTAATCGATTTAAATCGGATCAGAGTTTGTAAGTGACTCACTGTTTTTAACTGTGCAATAGTTAAGTACGGCGCTTGTGCTTTTGTATTGATAGCTTTTGTCATAATAAACACACCTCGTTTTAGCAGTGTATTTATTACAACGACTTTTTATGACCGCATTATGAATTTACTAGCTAACGTGCGCCCTCTTCTATTAATGTTTCTCGTGTAACCTGTACTATGTGCTTATCTTCTTTAGTTAACTTGGTTTTTTTCCAAGAGCCACGCATAAACCATGCAAATGCTATCAATGCGATGGTTATGTTAGTAATTGCAAAAGAATACCAAATGCCTTGATCGCCAAGCTCAGTATGATTAGAAAGAATATAAGCGGCAGGGAACTGCACTACACATTGTGATAATAACGCGATAACCATTGCATTGAGCATATTACCTGAGGCACGAAAAGCAGCAACAATACAAAGTTGCACCCCTACTCCACCCCAACTTAAGCACATTACTTGAATAAACTGCGCCCCATTAGTAATAACGTCATTATCGTCAGGAATAAAAAATGCAACTAATGAATCTGCGTATAAATATGCAATGGCGCCAACACATGAGAGCCCTAACAAGCCCCACACACTAGCAAGTTTAGTGATCTGCTCAGCCCGCTTGATATTACCAGCCCCCATATTTTGCCCAACCAAGGTTGATACCGCCATTGATAAGCCCATAGCGGGGATCATTACCATTTGCAAAATATTAGAGCCAACACCATAAGCAGCAATTGTCGTTGTACCAAAGCTGGCAACTAGAAATGACATGATGATCAAACCAAATGCACGTGTCGATAATTCAATAGAGCCAGGCGCTCCCAAGAAAAAAGCGCGCTTAATATAGTGCCAGTCGGGGTAAAAGCTTTTTAGCTGTAATTGAATACCATGGCGACCACGTAAAAATATAATGATGCCCGCAAGCGCCGCTAAGCTCTGTGTAACCAATGTTGCTAGCGCAGCGCCCATCACACCAAGCCCCTCAAAACGACCATAGCCAAATATGAATAACGGATCGAGTATAAAATTAAGTAACACGGTTGTGCTGACTATAATTAACGGCACCTTCGTTTGCCCTATACCCCGCATTAGCGATTGAAACATGGCATAAATAAACACAAAAATAACGCCAATAAAAGATACATGCATAAACTTAAGCGCATCACTATATACGGCCGCTTCAACCCCCAGTAAGGTTAAAAAATAAGGTGATAATGCATAGCCTAGTAACCCAAGTAATAGTGCAACTAATGTCACCATTAACACCGTTTGCGCGGCAACATGGTTAACCTTATCTTGTTGTCCTGCCCCCATGTATTGGGCTGATAAAATCGCCCCAGCCATAGCAAATCCTGAACCTATCGCAATAACTAAAAATGTGACAGGCATACTAATAGATACAGCAGCCACTTGCGCAGCCCCTAACCGGCCAACCCAAAAAGCATCTGTAAGCTGATAAGCAGACTGCAAAATATTAATGAGGATAATAGGAATGCCTAATTTCAATAGCGCTTTGGCAATAGAGCCTTGAAGAAATAGTTGACCAGAGGGAGTCATGAGGCCGCTTACTTTTATTAAACCGTGAACATAGCCTTAGTTTAACAAAACTAGCTGATTATATTCTGAATACTTCGTTTACGGCCGGTATTGAAGTGATCAGTCAATAATTTTTGAGCACTAAGTAAGTAAAAGTTTAATCTAAATCAATAAATAGAGGCTCTTTACTTATACGCTTTTGAAACTTTGATCTAGAACAGGTTTTTATTTTTAACCTCGAGCGATAATAGCCTCAATCAACAAATAGTCACACAGTAGTTCACGGAGAACAACATGAAAACTAAACTAAGCATTGCAATACTTACTTCTTTACTAGCTCTTTCTCCTGCAGCACACGCTAACTTTAGCGTTAATGTTGGCGCAATTAATGTTAACCCTGATAACGATGGCTCAAAGATTAACGAAGCACCTACTCTTGGTTTAAAAGGTGATTCAAATACTCAGTTAGGTATTACTGTAGATTATGCATTTAACGACCAATGGGTGTTAGAGCTTATTGCAGCAACGCCATTCTCTCATGATGTAGAAGGTACAGGCGGTTTGGCTGGTAATAAAATTGCCGACATTAAACATTTACCACCATCACTGGTTGCACAATACCACTTTTTAGACAGCAGCTACGCACTTCGTCCATTTGTTGGTGTAGGTATTAACTATACGACGTTCTTTGACGAGCAGCCTTCTGCAGCACTTAAAGCAACTTTAAATACTGACGACGTGGAAGTAAAACTAGATGATTCATTTGGTTTTGTTGCTCAAGTAGGTGCTAACTACAAGATTGATGAGAAATGGGGCCTACACGCTATGGTATCTATCATGGATATTGATACTGATGCGACTGTATATGCTAATGGCGCAAAAGCATTAACTTCAACCGTGTCACTTGACCCTGTTGTAGCTATGTTTGGTCTTAAATACTCGTTTTAATAACGATTATGTGTGTGTTAAAAAGGCCGTAAGGCCTTTTTTTTGCGTGTAATTAACGAGGTAAGTTATTTACTTTTTTTTGCTCAAGCATTTCTTTCCAATGAATTATTTCTGCCGGTAAAATAGGTGCTACGCCTTCAAAACCAGCAACCTCCAGCATATGCTCAACGCTTACCACCCCTTTTTTACTTTTAAATACGCCACGTACATAGGCAATTGCATGTAAGCCACGCTCTGAATGAAATTTTTGTTCAATATAAAAGTATTTATGATCCCAGCCGACTAAACGGGTACTAATGGTAAAGCGCTGCATAGGCTTAATATCACGGATATAAGTAATGGCGGTTGCATTAACAATAGGAAACCAACGACGCTTCATTATTTGCTTTAGTAAACCAACTCGTTCGGTCATCCATGTGCGCGATAAATCCATCATTGCTAAATAGCGTGAATTAGTTAAGTGTAAATTAATATCACAGTCACTTGGTAGTGCTTTGTAGTCTATATCAACCGTGTCTAACAACGATTGATAATCACGATTACGTTTAATTTTGAAAAATAATAGCAGCAGTCTAAAATATAAGTTCACAGTAGAGGTCTTACCAGTTTGTTTTTTGTGAGTGTATCATAGCAATTGATCCCCTAGGGTATTTTTACACCAAGGGGTCAATCACTAAGAAAGGTTGTTTTAATATCTATCTTTAAACTTTAACCGTTTTACGATTAATACCGTAATCACGTAGTTTATTAGCTACTGCTGTATGACTCAGCCCTAGGCGCTTAGCTAACTGACGTGAACTTGGATAAGCTGGATAAAGCTTACGCAATAAGGTAGCTTCAAAACGCTTAACCGCTTGATCAAGCGAGCCCTCAAAATCAGACTCTAAATAGCCTAAATCATGGGTAAAGGTCGGCAGTTGTAAATGCTCAACTCGCAATTCACTGTCTTCTAACAAGGATACCGCACGGTAAATAGCATTTTCTAATTGGCGCACATTACCTGGCCATGGGTAATCTTGTAAAAACGTTAAACATTCTTCAGATAGCTCAGGCACAGTATGGCCATTTTGCTGCGCATATTTTTGAATAAAGTGTTCAGCAAGTGGGCCAACATCGGCTTTACGATCTCTCAGTGGTGCAATTTCTAACGTTAGTACATTAATGCGATAGTATAAGTCTTCTCTAAATACGCCCTCTTGCACCATTGCAGGTAAATCTTTTTGGGTAGCAGCAACTATGCGAACATTTACTTTAACTTCGTTTTCGTCGCCTACTTTTCGAAACGTGCCGTCTTGTAAAAAGCGCAGTAATTTAGTTTGGAGCTGAGTCGACATTTCACCCACTTCATCTAAAAATACTGTTCCACCATCCGCTTGTTCAAGTACACCGCGTTTAGGCGCTGCATTTTCTTCATATCCGGCGTAACCAAAAAGTTCTGACTCGGCAACATCATCTGGTAACGAGGCACACGATAAAGCAATAAACGGTTTTACTGAGCGGTTAGATGCATAGTGACAAGCTCGCGCTAATAACTCTTTACCTGTGCCGGTTTCACCGGTGATAAGAATAGGGGCTTCAAGTTGCGCCATTTTTCGCGCTTCGCGTACAACACGACGCATCGCCGTACTAAAATTGTGAATTGTCGCAAAGCTTTCTTGGCCATAGCGTCTAAACGCACTCACTTGCTGACCTAGGCGGCTTTGCGATTTTATATTAATTACCGCACCCGCTAACACATCCCCCTCACTGCCTTGTGGTACAGCAATAGGTAAAATATCGGCAATAAAGTCTTCACCGGCCACTTCTACACGGGTAGTTTGCCCAAGTACTTCTTTGCCTTCTAACCAACGGGTAAAATTAAAACCTTTAAGTAAATTATTGATATTGGCGCCAATGACTTCTTTTTCTGTTAGCTGTAAGTCTTTACACGCCGCGTCGTTACACAGGCGCACCCAGCCTTTAGCATCAATAGATATAACACCATCTGGCAGTGCTCTTAATAAGGTGTTTAATTCATTGTGCTCACGTTCAGATGGTAAAAACGCGGTGGTACGTACATCATGAACACCATCGATCAATCGAATTGATGGCATAATTTTTTGAAATTGTTCAAATTCAATTTCAGGAAAGCTCACATACATACGACAATTAACTGAGTCGACTTCAATTCCTTTCAAGTCAACATTGTAGCTAACTAAAATATTAAGAATCTCTTGAGCAATACCAACTCGGTCTGCACAGTGAATATCTAAACGCATACACCCTCAGGTAAGGAAAAAACTAATTGGCGTGAATAATACGCTAACTATGATTATCAGCATAGTTTATTGTAAAGAAATTTGGACGAAAAATGTTTTTTTACTCCCTAGAGCGCTTTTTCAAACACTTAAAATATTTATCTTAGCTGTTTACTAAAACTCGGGGTTATTACTTGTAAATATAGCCAAGCTAACTTTGTATAAATTATATTCTGCAATGAGCTAATCATTGCTGTGCAAACGCTAATATTTATTTATGTTTAATCTAAACCGTGATTATTAAAATAAAGTACTAAAGGTTAACTGTTGTTGAATAACTTGGTACCTGTAACCCCTGGTAAATAAAGCGGTTTTATATGTTTTCGATAGAGCTTAAAACCAATTAAAAGCTAGCTTTGCAAAGACAATATTACTTGTGTTGTTAAATATCTTTTTTGATAAGCTTAAGTGTTTATCGCAACAACTAGGGTTTTAGCGCCTAGTATTTAACAATTACATAACGGATGTGTGATAGCGCGCTCAACGCTTCCCCTCGTACAAAGGTCTATGTATACTTAGGCGCAATTGTAACTAGGATAAGGGTGTGACTCTTACCTAAACGTATAGCTGCGTTTAGCAAACCATTACCTTAGCTGCATAAAAAACACTGATGATCGAGCATTTATTATACTTTTAAAAAGTACCAATTTAGCTAAATAAAAAACCACAAGGTCATCAAAACAATAATGAATTAGGAAGTAAATATGAGTTCAAATTCTGACAGTGGCTGGTTTGGTCACCCTAAAGGACTTTCGACCCTATTTTTCACAGAAATGTGGGAGCGAATGAGTTATTACGGTATGCGAGCTATGCTCGTATTATTTATGACAGCAAGTTTACAACAAGAAGGCTTAGGATTTACCGTTGCTTCTGCTGCTGCAATTTATGGCTTATACACAGGTTCAGTGTACTTTTTAGGTTTACCTGGTGGCTGGTTAGCAGATAGATTATTTGGTGGTCAAAAAGCAGTATGGTACGGCGGTATCATCATCATGTGTGGCCACATTATTTTAGCCGTTCCGCATGAATATTCTTTTTTCATTGGTTTAATCTTTGTCGCAACGGGTACTGGTTTACTTAAACCTAATATCAGTGCCATGGTTGGTCAGCTTTATACTGACGAAGATGAACGCCGTGACGGTGGTTACGCTATTTACTACATGGGTATTAACTTAGGTTCTTTAATTGGTTACTACGTTTGTGGTTACTTTATGGAAAACGTAGGCTGGCACTGGGCATTTGGTGCTGCTGCTGTAGGTATGGCTATTGGTTTAGTGCAGTACAAACGTACACTTAATAACTTACCAGAACATAGCTCGTTACCTGCGAATCCATTAAGCCCTAAAGGTGCTTCACGCGCATGGGGCGGTATTGCTGCGTTTGTAATTGTTGTTGCCGGCGTGACTGCTGCTGCGATGACAGGCGCTATAGTTATTAACCCGACTATTGTTGCAGGTTACACAGCAGTTGTATTTACTGTTATCTTTTTCATCTACTTTGGCCTTGTTTATTTTAAAGGCAAACTAACCGACGCTGAAAAGCAAAGAATGTGGGCGCTGTTTTTAGTTTGTGTTGCTTCTGCGTGTTTTTGGTCTGGCTTTGAACAAGCGGGCTCTTCATTAAACCTATTTGCTCGTGACTACACAGACCGTCTTATTGGCACATTTGAAATTCCAACGACTTGGTTCCAATCTCTAAATTCGTTATTCATTATTGCCCTATCACCATTCTTTGCCGCTCTTTGGATTAATTTATCTAAGAAAATGGTATCGCCTACTTATAGCGTAAAATGTGCATTGGGCTTAGTTATTATGGCTTCAGGCTTTTTAGTTATGTTCATGGCAGCCCATTACGCAGCTGAAGGCTTAAAAGTAGCTCCTTACTGGCTGGTTACAACGTATTTCTTACATACAGTGGGTGAACTTTGTTTAAGCCCAGTTGCATTGAGTGCGGTAAGTAAATTATCTCCTCGTCGCTATACGGGTCAAATGATGGGTGTATTTGTACTGACATACTCAATTGGTAACGTAATTTCAGGCTTACTTGCTGGTAACTTTGATCCTAACAATGTTGCAGAAATTCCTAACCTTTACTTACAAATTGCATTATTTAGTATCGGTGTAGGTATCATCTTAGTACTGATGAGCTTCAAAGCTAAGGTATGGGAAAAACAAGGTTTAGAGCAAACCTCACCAGCCCAATAATTTAAATTAATCACAACGCGTAATTATGCGCTTTGACTAATGATATTAAATACCCCCTGCAGCTAACTGCAGGGGGTATTTTTATGGCTAACCTATTTGTTACAGCGTAATACATACTACACAATAAGTGGAGTTAGTGAATCAAACCCTCAGTATCTATCGTTTTGTTAATGTCGTAAGCAGCTAAGCTCAGGTTGAGTGTAAACAATAAAATACAAAAACCACTCTTTTTTTAGTGTATAAGAACTAAGAAAATAGATAAAAAAATAAATGTAAAACAAATTAAATCAGTAACTTAAATTTAAATCCCATACATTATTCGAGCTAACTAATTTTTACTTACCTAGGCTCGTATGTAAATAAATGTCATGCTTTGCTAACCGTCCCGTAAAATTTACACACGCGCTATTTACTAAATCACAACACCCTCTTCCCCAAAGCAGTAATCTAGTTAATCATGCAGGCAATACGATAACTAATAATCGCAGTGCTTAATTGCGGGAGTAATTATAATGAGTGAAGTAAATAATCCTTTAGGTTTGGTTGGTATTGAGTTTACTGAATACGCAACACCCGATGCCGATTACATGGACAAAGTGTTTACCGATTTTGGTTTTTCAAAATTAAAAAAATTCAAAGGTAAAGACATTGTTTATTACAACCAAAACGATATTCATTTTTTACTAAATAATGAACGCGACGGCTTTTCAGCTGAGTTTGCTAAAAACCACGGCCCAGCAATTTGTTCTATGGGCTGGCGTGTAGAGAACGCTCAAGCAGCGTTTGAAGCAGCGGTTGAGCGCGGCGCTAAGCCAGCTACTGATGCAGCTAATAAAGACTTACCGTACCCTGCTATTTACGGCATTGGCGATAGCTTAATTTACTTTATTGAACAATTTGGAGATAAAGGCTCTATTTACGATAATGATTTCGAAGATCTGAGCGAGCCAAACAAAGTAGAGAGTAAAGGCTTCTTACGTATCGACCACCTAACCAACAACGTATATAAAGGTACTATGGAAACATGGGCTAACTTTTACAAAGACGTGTTTGGTTTTACCGAAGTGCGTTACTTTGATATTAAGGGCCAAAAAACAGCCCTGCTTTCATATGCATTAAAATCACCATGTGGCACCTTCTCTATTCCAATCAATGAAGGTAAAGGCAACGACAATAACCAAATTGATGAATACCTAGGTGAATACAATGGCCCAGGTGTGCAGCATTTAGCGTTCTTAACTGACGACTTAGTAAGCTCACTAGATAAACTTGATAAATCGACTATCGCTACTTTAGATATTATTCCAGAGTACTACGATACTATTTTTGACCGTGTTCCATGGGTTAAAGAAGACAAAGAAAAAATCCGTGAACATCAAATCCTTGTTGATAGCCAAAGCGAAGATTGCTATTTACTGCAAATTTTCTCTAAAAACTTATTTGGTCCTATCTTCATTGAAATGATTCAACGAGTTGATGATGGCGGCTTTGGTGAAGGTAACTTCCAAGCGCTATTCGAATCAATCGAGCGAGATCAAGAACGCCGCGGCGTTTTATAAGCAAATAAAGTAACTTTAAAAAGCAGCGTATTTCGCTGCTTTTTGTCGTTTAATCGTAATTGAGAGGTAAAACTATCTCTCTGTGTGTTTAAATCGCGCTTTTCATCACCATATAGCTAAGTAATAGATGAAATTAACGGGTGCTATATTCTTATTTAATAAATTGATATTTATACTGATAAGCGCGACCAACTAAACCAAAGGAAATGTAATGAGTTTAATTAACGAAACCCATGATATAAATTTAACTAGCTGGGTAGCATCAGCAAATGATGCACAATGTGACTTCCCTATTCAAAACCTACCTTTTGCAGAAGTACGTCGCAAAAATAGCAATGAAGCTTTTCGTGGTGCTGTTGCCATTGGCGATCAGGTTATTGATTTAGCAAAAGTAAATGAACTCGGTATTTTTTCAGGTGACGCCCAAACAGCCGTTGCATCTGCAAGTAACCCGACTTTGAACGAGTTTATGGGATTAGGTGAGCAATATTGGTCAGCGCTTCGTTTAGCACTGTCTAAAGCATTACGTGAAGGCTCTGCTCATCAAGATCAACTAGCACAAGCGCTTATATCACAAACCGAAATTGAATTTGCTCTACCGTGTCGCATTGGCGATTACACTGACTTTTATACATCAATTTATCATGCGACTGCCGTAGGAAGTTTATTCCGTCCCGATAACCCCTTACTACCAAACTACAAATGGGTGCCGATTGGTTATCATGGTCGCTCATCGTCTATTGGCGTGTCTGGACAGCAGTTTCATCGCCCTAAAGGACAAACTAAAGCGCCTGATGCAGAAGTTCCTTCATTTGGCCCATGTAAACGCCTTGACTACGAACTGGAACTAGGTATTTATCTAGGTAAGGGTAATGAGCTTGGCGATGCTATTGCAATTGAAAATGCTGAAAAGCATGTATTCGGCTTTTGTGTTTTCAACGATTGGTCAGCACGTGACTTACAAGCATGGGAATACCAACCACTGGGTCCATTCTTAGCTAAAAACTTCGCATCAACCGTGTCTCCGTGGATTGTAACCACCGAAGCACTTGCACCATACAGAACAAGTTGGACGCGTGATGAAAGCGATCCGCAGCCACTAGAGTACTTAGAATCAACGGCTAACCGTGATCAAGGCGCATTTGATATTCAAATGGATGTTAAAATTCAAACGCAAAAAATGCGTGATGAAGGCTACAACCCAACTCAAGTGTCTAAGTCTAGCTTTAAGCACTCATACTGGACTGTAGCGCAAATGGTAACTCACCATACCGTAAACGGTTGTAACTTTATGCCAGGCGATATGCTGGGCTCTGGCACGCAATCAGGACCTACTCACGAAGAAGCGGGTTCATTACTTGAGCTTTCTCGTGGTGGCAAAGAAAAAATAACTTTAAGCAACGGCGAACAGCGTAGCTTCTTGGAAGACGGCGACAACGTTATAATGCGTGGCTGGTGTGAAAAAGAAGGCTTTGCACGAATTGGCTTTGGCTCAGTGGAGAGCACCATACTACCAGCAAAATAATACATAAAATCAATAAACTAATAAGAAAGGGTTGCTGAATAAGCCGCCCTTTTTTATTAATTAAGCCGAAGTTACAATTTTTTTCTGGCTTTTTTAGTTCAAATTGCTATCTTAAATCCGTTAATAGCCAGTGTATATGTAACATGCCTGTATTTATAAAATCTTTCTTTCATAAGCATTTTCCAGCTCGTCAGCTGCTTATTCGCCAAAATGGTGAAGTAAAGCATGTTGTTTTGGCGCCTTGGTTACAGGTTTCTGTGCTTGCTATTATTTTCATTGCTATTGCATGGATCAGTATTTCGAGTATCCGTGTTTACATGCAAACACACCAAATTTCTCATATCGAGCAAACTCAGCTTGATAAGCAAGTACAATGGCAACAAAAAGTAAAGCAACAGCAACAACGCTACGCATTGCAACAAGAGCAGTTAGCTGAACTAGAACAAAAACAAGCTTTATTACAAGGTATGATTGAATCACTCCCAGCTTCTATAAGTAAAGATGCAATAAAATTAGAGGGTGAGCTTGAATCTTCTCCTATTAATGAGAACGAAAGCGAATTTCATGAGCCGCTCGAAGAAGATAAAACACAAAATAAGCATGCACAAAACAGTTTAACCAGTTTTGAGCAGCGCTATATCATGCTAAATCTGCAGTACGATACTAATTTCACGTTATTGGCTGCGCAGATTAATCAACGGCACAATGCGATTATAGAAATGCTTCAAGGCACGGTTCTTGAGAACGTACTGGCGCAACATCTAACATTAAGCACACAAACAACGGCGCAAGGTGGCCCGCTAGATATACTCGATGAAAGTAAAATACCAAGTACTTTTCTTGCTATTGCCGATAAGCTATTGCTGTTAAACCAGCTTGAGAGCTTTTTAACGGCATTGCCAAACACTCTGCCTTTGCCTGCTGCTAAGTATTACATTTCTAGTAATTTTGGGCTTAGAAAAGACCCAATGAATAAAAGACGCGCTTTTCATAAAGGTATTGATTTAGCTGGGTGGCATAAAACAGAAATTTTTGCCCCTGCCGATGGCATTGTTCTTCGTGCAGGGCGTAATGGCGGTTATGGTAACTTTATCGAATTAGAGCATAAAAACGGTATTGTGACTCGCTTTGGTCACTTAAACAAAATTAAAGTAAAAAAAGGCCAGGTTGTTGCAAAGCACGATATAATTGGTTTAATGGGCAGTACCGGAAGAAGTACAAGTACTCATTTACACTATGAAGTATTAATAGACGACAGGCATGTCAATCCACTAAAAATTACAAAGGCGCTTTCTCGTGTTTGGTAAAAATAAACAAGAAAAAATAGACTCATCAATTAAGCGTGTGAGTCATACCCCCTCAATCATCTCTAACGATGTGCGCATTACAGGCTCTTTAGTAAGCCAGGGTGAAGTACAGCTTGACGGACGTATAGATGGTGATATAAAAGCTGAACATTTAGTAATAGGCACCTCTGGTGTTGTTGAAGGTGTTGTTGAGGCGAGCAGTGTTATTGTTAAAGGTAAAATTATAGGCTCTTTAAATGCAAGTGAAGTAAAAATTGAAAATAATGCCCATGTACTTGGCGATATTTTTCACGACACCCTAAGCATAGAGGCCGGTGCAACTATTGAAGGTAGTTTAAAACAGCGCTTTGAAAAAGAAGTGATTGAACATGCTAAAGATAAACCGAAACCTGTTAATAATGTAAAAGCCATTGTTGATAATGAGGACAATGGGCTTTCGTTTGTAAATAAACAACCTGCTGCTAAAAGCTAACTACAACAGTTTAAAATGGTTTAGCTCACCTATTCAGCTAAACCATAATCACCTCTGAAGAATCTCTTTAAAGGCTTATACATTCATCTCTTCTGCGTTATGTACATAGTTATATCTGCGGTAAACACTAGTTCGTTTCGCGTATTGTAAAGCTTTACCGGTACGACTAAATCTTCTTTATCAATCCATTGATGAGGCAGGTCAATCTCAGCGATAGCAGTAACGTCTGTGTCTACCTTAGCCAAGTACTGTACTGTCATTCCCTTAGGGATCCAACGGTGGGTTTTATAAGGTACTGTTGCATCAACCATCACCCCCGCACACAGCTCAGCCAAATTACATTGTGCGATAGCGTGAATAGTGCCAATGTGATTGTGTACACGGCGTGTGTTTTTAACCACAGCACTACAGTGCCCTGCTTTTAAATCTAAAATAGTAGGTTTCATAGAGCCAAAGTAAGGCGCTTTTAAACACACAGCTTTGCTAAACAGCCAGTTACCAAACGGCAGATTTTTAAATTTATGCCACGTTTTTATTAATGCAGACTCATTACTCATTATTGTTTTTCCATTGTCTTAACTTAAAAAGCAAATTAACACATCGGATCAGTTTAAAGAAGTGTGATACTTACACAAAAATAATCATAATAAAGTTAAAAGTAGGTAACATGTCTGATGCTTCGGTCATAAGCCCTTTCTTTTTCATCAGTCGCCACTTAAAATACCGACAAAAGGAGACCTGATGCAAACACAGCCCGCTAAACCAAACTTAATTCTATTACTGATCTTAGCGTTACTCGTCATTTTTTGTCCTATGGGCATTGATATTTATTTACCTGCCTTTCCTACTATTGCAGAGCAATTTTCAGTGAGCGAAAAACAAGTACAGCAAACGGTGGCTATTTTTATGCTTACTGTTGGCTTGGGGCAATTAATTGCAGGCCCTCTTGCTGATCGTTTTGGACGTAAGCCGGTAGCCTTAACCGGTGTAACTTTATATGGACTGGCGGCATTAGGCGCATACTATGCTCCTAGCTTTTTAATACTGATGTTTGCTCGTGCAATTCAAGGGTTAGGCGCATGCGCCACCTTTGTTGTTGCTTTCGCAATAGTAAGAGATAAGTTTGGTAGTGAACGCAGTGGCCAAATAATTACCTACCTAAACGGGATCGTGTGCTTTATTCCTGCTTTAGCCCCCATTTTAGGTGCTTGGTTAACCGTGCAGTTTGGTTGGCAAATGAACTTTCTATTTTTAACTGGTTTTGCACTATTGGGATTTATTGTCACCTTATTTCTATTTAGAGAAACCAGGCCAGCAGACAGCTATTACCAAGGGCATATCTTAGATTTAAGGCGCTTTATCCCTATTATTTCAACTCCGTTATTTTTATTTAATAGCTTGTTATGTATGGTCACTATGTCAGCTATATTAGTATTTGTAACACTGGCTCCTGGTTGGCTTATTACTGAGTTAGGTGGCAGCGTAGCCGACTTTACATTTTGGTTCTCGCTCAATGCAGTGCTTAGTATTCTTGCTAGCTTTATTATGCCTATTTACATTAAACGCCAACCAAAAAGAGCTCTAAAAGCAGGTCTTGTGTTGTTAGTGAGTGCAGGCTTACTGATGCTAGTATTAAGCCAATATAAAACCCCATTAGCATTAATGATCCCTATGTTTATTGCAGCCTTTGGTTTTGCTTTGACACTTGGCTCTGCTGCTGGGCGTGCTTTGAGTTTATTCCCTAAACAAGCTGGCACCGCCTCAGCTCTTTTGGGAGCGATGCAAATGAGTGGAGCAAGTTTATTGGTATTTATTACTCAATATTTAAATTTATCAACACCCGAGCTTATAGGCACACACTTTTTATTATTAATTCCCTTTTCTTACTTACTGTTTCGTTATACTAAATATGCCTAATAAAATACGTTTGCTGAGCCTGTGAATAGTAATCACCACGGCAATTAGCACTGTAGTTAAAACTCTTTACCAAGCGGGCAATATGCCCGCTTTTTATTTTTCTATATGCTTGATAACATTAACTACCAACCTCTTTTGAATCAAGTGCAATGATCAATCCTGACTTTTTACTCTCATTTTTACTCGCCAGCTTCTTAATGGCCGTTGCGCCTGGACCATCAAACGCGTTTTTAATGGCACAAACATTTGCTAATGGACGAAAAGCAGGTATGCAAAGTGCTTTTGGCTTTGCGTTAGGTGGCGTAGTACATACATTTTTTGCGGTTGTCGGTTTAAGCGCTATTTTAAAAGCCTCTGAAACAGCGTATGCCAGCGTACAGTATGCAGGTGCAGCCTATTTATGTTATTTAGGGTTTATGATGCTTAAAGGCACCTTTGAGCCCCCCATTTGCGAGCAAGACGATAAGCCTCATGTTACAACTAGTAAAAACAAAAACGTGATGTTTCAAGCGATGATGACCGAAGTACTCAACCCTAAGGTAGCTTTGTTTTTTATTGCTTTTATCCCACAATTTGTAGACCCTAGCTTGTCATCTGCAACTTTTCAGCTGGCTTTTTTTGGCCTGCTTTATCCAATCTTTGCTTTTCCTATCGACTGCACGTATATTTATTTCGGCGATAAAATAGCCCAGTTTTTTAGAAACCACCCAAATAGCCAGCTCTGGATAGATAGGTTCACAGGCATTGTATTTATTGCATTGGCTATCAATTTATTACTCTAACTAATAAGAATCAGCATGGACCAAAAAATACAATCTCTTCCAGCTAAGAAAAACATAGCCCTTGTTGCACATGATGGAAAAAAAGCCGCGTTAAAATTATGGTGTGAAAAACACACTCCAATGCTAAGTAAACATAAGCTATACGGCACTGGTACAACCGGACATTTAATAGAAAAAACCACCGGTTTGAATGTCGTACAATTACTCAGTGGACCTATGGGGGGTGATCAGCAGCTTGGTGCTAAAATAGCGGAACATGAAATTCATGTATTAATCTTTTTTTGGGATCCTCTGGCATCTCAGCCGCACGACCCCGATGTAAAAGCATTGCTTCGTTTAGCCGCGGTGTGGAACATTCCTGTTGCTTGTAATGAAGTAAGCGCTGATATGTTACTAAGTTCTCCCCTTATGGACAGCGAATTTGAGCGTTCTTTGCCAGATTACGAAAAGTACCTCGCAACCCGACAAATCTCTTTATAACAGCTTATTTATAAAGCATACTCGCCCATTTAGTCAGACCAGCGGTGACACTGCCAAAGTGATCACCGTTAACCATTTTAATGTCGCCTAAGTGGGTTTTTAAAGCCGCTTTGATCAGTGGTGATTGCGCACTACCACCCGTTAAATAAATTACATCTGGGGTAGTGTTTGCATCTGCAATGGCCTGTTTTGCTAATGTCACTATTTGGCTAATACTATCGTCAACGGCTAATGCTAATTCATTAATAGAAATATCTTTATCAAGTGATGAATCTAGAAATGTTAAATCACAATTAAAGTTTTCAGACGAGCTCAATGCAATTTTTGCCGCTTCAGCTTGTTGAACTAATTGATGTCCTTGTTTATTTTGCTGTAAATGTATTAGCCGTTTATATAAATCGGGCGCACTCACATCGCGTAGCTGTGCACTCAGTTCACGATAATGCTGAGCACTATAAAACTGACTTTGTAAATTCACATCGTTAATTTTACATGCTTGCCAAAATGCCTGGTTAGGTAATGGTAAACCCGATTTAAAAGTACTGCCTAAGCCAAGTAACGGCATCAAACCATGGTAGCTCAGAGCAATATCTAAATCATTACCGCCTACTCGCTTTCCGCTATGTGCCAAAAAGTCTGCGTCTCGTTGTTGTTTATTCCTAAAACTTGGCCCCATTTGTACAAATGAACAGTCACTTGTACCACCACCAATATCTATTACTAGCACTTTTTGGTCTTGCGTTAAATCACTTTCATAATCGATCCCCGCGGCAAGTGGCTCATATAAAAACTCAACATCTTTAAAGCCGGCTCGGTTTGCTGCGCGTGTTAAAATACCCACGGCTTGTTGGTTTGACTGCTCACCACCAACCGCTTGAAAATTCACTGGGCGACCAATAACAGTTTGGCTCAGCGTATACCCTAACGATAATTCAGCACGTTGTTTTATTTTTAAAATCATTGCTGTGGCAATATCTTCAAAAAAATTAATTTGTCCTTGCTTTAAACCAGTAGCGCCAAAAAATGATTTAGGGGATTTTACAAAATAACCTTCCTCAGGAAATTGCACATATTCACTAATCGCCTCACGGCCGATAAATAGAGTCTCATCGCCGGCTTGTAGATCTAGGTCTGATTTAATTCGCGGGAGTGTATTAAGCAAGGGTTGGCGCGCGGTTTTATAGCCATGCTCATGCTCTGAGCCGTTTAAATGCTGCGCTACAAAATCAACGACTAAAGCACTATGATGTGTGTATAGAGTTGATGGAAGATAATGTTTGCCTTGCTCTAAAGGAATGAGCTGAACACGCTCTTCGTTTAAAACACCCATAGCACAATTAGAACTACCATAATCAAAACCAACAAACATAGATCACCAAACATCACTAAAAAGGCCGCGCAATTTAGCATAATTGCTAAAAAATATATACTGAATTGGCCTACACTCTTTATTTTTCGGGTCTTTCCCGTAAGAAGCTGGCAAAACGCGGCAAGCCATTTTTAGTGTACCCGTGGTACCGATAAGTAATTGTTGAGCCTATAGCTGGCGGATACTTTCGCTCTTTATCACTAAAACCCGTGCCAATAGAAAATATCAGCCCCTGTTTTGTCTGTACTTTCAATGCGCCAAGCATTCCTGTGTATTTACCTTTACCCGGTAAATGTTCAATTACTAACGCTTCGGCATCTAAATATGGCTTGAGTTTTAACAATGCACTAGAGCGACCAGTTGTATGCTTAGCCTCTGCTAAATGAAGCATAACGCCCTCGCCGCCTTGTTTAGTAACCTGATTAAAATAATCACTGAGTTGCTGGTTGTCGCTAAATTGATATTGCTTAACCGCTTTAATATGGGGGCTATTTAGCTTAGTAATGAGTGACAGATAATTTTGATAACGACGGTGAAAAGGCGTACCGGCATCTGGCATATCAAATACCTGATAAGTAATACTTTGCCACTGCAAATCGTTGGGTATTTTTGTTCTGACAATACCACTGAGTACAGAAAATTGACCCCGCTTGGTCCATAACTCACCATCTAGCCAAACGTCTGGCAGAGGAGCGGTAAACCACTTAGGCGGGTTTATGGAGTTGCCTTGACGGGTTACAAACTGCTTTCCCGTCCAGATTGCTCTTACTCCGTCATACTTTTCACTCACCAAATATTGACGAATATCTTCATGCTTAGTTTCATCGTAAACATTAGCAAGTTGCACTGGAGGCAATTGCGCCAATAAGCCCGAACTAATGAGGGTTAAAAAAGTAAACAGCGTTGCTTTAATCATTGCTGCATCCTTGCAAATTTAAATATGGCTTAAACTATAGTTGAGATTGAAGCCAGTGCCAAAATTCTTCAAAGCTTTGCATTTGCTGTGTTGCTTTACTAAAGTCGTGCTCCTGTGTATGTTTATTAACGATAGCTATCACAGCTAAAGCAGCATTATTCGCTGCGGTTACACCGGTGAAAGTATCTTCAACGGCAATCGCATTTTGTGCAGCAACCTGCATATTTTTAAGTGCTAATAAGTAGGGATCACCGGCAGGCTTTGGATTAATTACATCATCTTTAGTAACAACGGTATCGAATAAATTATAAAACCCTAATCCTTTTAGTATTGGCTCAGCTTCATGCCTTGCGCTGCCTGTTACTAACGCCATTTTTAAACCTTGCTCTTTAACCGCTAACAGAACATTTTCAGCATAAGGCATTAAAGGCGGTAAATTGATTTTAACGTACTCACTAAATAAGCGATATTTTTCATCCGCTAAATAGCGGCTACTTACAGACAAGTTATGAACTTGTTTTATTTCCTTTGCAGCGTCAATAGTGGGACGTCCCGAAAAGCGCCTACAAAAATCATCTTCTTTATAACACACACCAAAAGGCGCAAGTAATTGGCTCCAGCAGTTATAGTGCACACTTTCCGAGTCAACCAAAGTGCCATCCATATCAAATAATACCGCTTCAATTGACATTCTTTTCTCCTAGTTATTTAACCTAAACTTTAGGTAATAAAAAAGGTGCCTAGGCACCTTTTAATAATTTGTGTTACTCAGCCAAACCTGCTGGCGGCTCAGCATAAGCGTCTTCGCCGGTATCTACATCAACTAACTCATAACCTCGGGCTTTGCGCATTACTTTAAGTATCGGCTTTTCGAAGGCGGTTTTTAAGCGCTCAGCATCATCTTTTAACGCATCTAATGTGGTTCCAAATGGTGCTGCACCAGTTTCTGACCAGTTAGTTACTTTACCATTTAGATTATATTCCACTTCGTGTATTTGATATTGCGCCGCTTCATCTTTGGTTGCTTCACAATAAATTACACGGTAATTCCAAAATCCAGCCATTACTTTTTCTCTTTAATAAACATATGGGCGCTACTTTAGCAGCTCTACAAAAATAAAAAAGCCTGCACTAGGCAGGCTTTTATCAATAATTACAATTTAACGTTAAATTTATCGATTAGAAAAAGTTAACTTTAAACTCAGCGCCAATGTAACGCTCTTCATTAACCATGGCTGTATTGTTGTTGAAATCAACACCACCAATCGTCTGCTGCTCGTCAAACATGTTACGCACAAATGCTGATACTTCATATTCGTAATCGCCTTGCGCCCATGCATAGCCTGCACGTAAACCTACTTCTGTCAGTGGCTTACCCTCAAACTCAACTGATTCATATAAGAAAAAGTCAATCTCACTGCGGTACGACACATCAGCGTAAGCAAAGAAATCACCTTCAGCGAGTTCTTTAGTGTAACGAAGTGTGATGTTAGAGATCCACTCTGGTGCATGCGGTAAGCTATTGCCATCTAAAATAGCACGATCTTCAGGACCAAATGCACCTGGTACTTGGAACGTAGGATCAGTAACAGTACACTGTGCACACACTGCAACGGCTAAATCTTTATCATTAAGCTCAGTTTTGTTGTAGCTTAAGTTGAAGGTTGCATTTAATTCGTCAGTTAACACCCACTCAGAATCAATTTCGAAACCATAGCCGGTTGTTTTATCAGCATTTAATAGACGGTTAAAGTTAGCACCACCACCCACTGCCGTTAGCTGCTGGTCATCCATAGTGTAATAAAATACTGTTGCATTTACACGGCCTTGGCCATCTAACACATCAGATTTAATACCTGTTTCAAACGAGGTAACAGTTTCTGAATCAGCAACGGTTACTTCATCACCAAATAAGATACGACCTTGAAGACTTGGTGCGCGGAAACTGTTAGCAATACGGCCATACCAGTTTACGTCATCGTTGATTTTGTAGTTAGCTGATAAATCCCAGCTTACGTGATCATCGCTAACATTTTTTTCGATATAAGTCGCTGCACCACCAATTGGGCTAAGCGTGCGGTTAGCTGAGAATTCTTTCTCATCATCTGAATAACGAAGACCCGCGGTTACTTTTAAATCATCAGTAATAGTGTAATCAACTGAGCCGAATACAGCCCATGCTTTAGTGTCTTGCTGCTGACTAACAAAACCGTTTAATACGCCATTATTGGCTGTATCATAGCTAAAGTTTTCAATTGTTAATGCTTCGTCGAAGTAAAAAACACCCACTTGGTAATTTACGTCACCAGCAAAGTTGCTTGATAAGCGAAGTTCTTGCGTGTATTGGTCTTGGTCTGGAATACCATCAGCACTTTCTGAAGAGAAAGGAATAAAACCGGGGCCCATTGCAACTGGAACATCATTGATGGAGAACCCACCGTAGCCACCATCGATGTCAGCACGAGAGTAAATTTCTGCACTTTCCCAACCAGAGATTGACGTTACTGTATGGTTAGCTAAGTCCCACTCAAGCTTAAGGCTTGCACCTTGCGATTCCACTTGCTGCGTCGCACGAGATGCGGCATCATGATACACCACGTCATTTTCAAAACCATCAACTAAATCGTTAGTACCAGGTTTGATAGTGTTAGCACGAAAGGCAATTGGAGAGCCATCTAAATCACGAACATGGTAATTAAATAATCCAGTGAAATCGTCACCTTCATATAAAAATTGAATACGGGCTGCTTGTTCAGTGTAACCACCTAAGGCATCTTTTTGCTCAAAACCTGGTGCACGATTATCAATGTAATCGTCTTTATCTTGCCAAAGTACTGAAACACGTGTTGATAAACGATCTGTTAATGAACCACCAACAGCGCCTTCAAAGTCAACAGCACCACGACTACCGTAAGATACAGAGCCATAGCCTTCAAATTCTTGACTTGGTTTTACGGTATCAAATTTAACTAGGCCAGCCGGTGTATTACGACCAAATAATGTACCTTGAGGACCACGAAGCACTTCAACACGTGCTACGTCAAATACAGGGAAACCTTTTAAGATTGCGTTTTCTTGTACAATTTCATCAACCACAAGCGACACTGGTTGCGAAGCATTCAAATCGAAATCCGTGTTACCAAGGCCACGTACATAAAAGCGTGGGAATGAACGGCCAAATGAAGATTCAATAGATAAACTTGGGATTTTCGCATTCATAAAACGAATATCCATACCAGCTGAGCTGTAAGCATCTAAGCTATCGCCTTGCAGGGCTGAAACAGCAACAGGTACTTCTTGGGCGTTCTCTACTCGTTTACGAGCAGTAACTTGAATAACTTCTAGTTGGTTCTTCTTAGCAGTAGTTTCTTGCTCAGCAGCTACGGCTGAAATTGACGTACCTGCTACGGCAGAGAACAACGTTGCATTGATAAGGGTTGCTAACGTAGATCTTTTCATTGCTTTCATGTCGGGGTTAACCTTTTTAGTGCACTCTTGTTCAACGATTGATGTGTTGCGCAATTAAATAATTACGGATTCAGTCAATTTTTCGCGACTTGCTCTATGCGGCGCGGACCTTATTACCGAGAGTACAAAAACGGCATAAATAAGGCTGACTGAATGCGCAAGATTATATCATGGTGTAATTTATTTACTGCATACTGAACACTAAAAATTAAACTTATTTTTAACACTTAACCGCACTATCCCGACATTTAGTGTACTTTTAGCAACTAAACAACCAAAAAGCGGACATATGTCCTTACATTGAGTTGTTAAAAAATATAGCAAAATAACGCGACACTTTTTTAAATACTACTTTTTCACTAATGAGCGTTTAAGAACAATTTCACCATCAATATGAAGATCTCGCTGCGGGAATGCAATAACCACATCGTGTTGTTCAAACACTTCATAAATACTAAAACGAATATCACTGCGGACTTGTCTTAATCGAGTTTCTGATTCAGCGCAGACCCAAAAAATAGCATTAAAAACTAACGAGCTATCTGCAAAATCATCAAACAATACGGTTGATTGAGGCGTTGCCAGTATTGCCTCATGCTCATCTAATACTTGCTGAATTAACTTTTTAACTAATAACACATCAGAGCCATAAGCTACGCCTACGCTCACAGATGAGCGCGCATTACCGTCAATAAGCGTCCAGTTGGTAACTGTGTTTTCTAATAACTGGCTATTGGGTATTAGCATATGAACACCGTCGTTCCTGCGAATACGAGTAGAGCGAGTATTAATGGTTTCAACCACCCCTTTTGCAGTGCCAACCTCTAAAAAGTCGCCAATACGGATTGGCCGCTCCCACATTAATATCCAGCCACTAATAAAGTTATTAATAATATTTTGTGCACCGAACCCCACACCGATGGCAATGGCACCCGATACAAAGGCAAATGCGGTTAGTGGAATGTTGAGCACCTCAAGGGAGGTAAAAAGTAAAATCGCAATACTTAAAATGAAATAAAAACGCGTGAATAAATGCACTGCATCTGGGCTCATTTTTCGTGCAAGTAATGACTTTTTAATTAACTTGCCAATCTGAGTCACCACAACCCACATAGTAAACAAAATTAGGGGTACTTGAATTACTTTTGCCACGGTAATGTGAATGTCGTTGTAGCTAAACAATACGAAGGCGAGAATGTGATTAATTTGTTCTAAATTCATTTATTTTCCATGTATAAGGTCGCACACAAACGATTATTTTTATGCGCTAATAATACCCCAAGTTTAGCATGCGGTTAGCTTAAATACGCAGCAACAAACTTAAAGTTAATTGCATAATTGCTGTATTTTTCTACTTTTTTATTTACATACCGAGTTTTTATCACCTAATTTGCGTTTAAATCCCGCTTTAAATCGATAAACTTTGTTGTATATAAGTCAAAATTTGGTAAGTTAACTGGGTTTTCGACTCGAAAAGCCTATTTCGGCTACTATTTTTTATGGAGTTATTATGCGTAAAACACTGATCGCCACTACGATTGCTAGTGCACTTTTATTATCTGCCTGTTCTTCTGAAAGCACCCAAGAAACAAAACAACAAAGCACAGCACAAGTGCAAGATATCAACGCAAGCAATGTATTATTTAAACCAAGCCCATTGCAATACATGGCTCCTGAGTTTGATAAGTTTGGTACTACTGAATACGAAGCTGCATTTGATGCAGGTATTGCACAACATAATGCAGAAATTTTGGCAATTGCCAATAATCCAGAACCAGCTACTTTTGAAAATACCTTGGTAGAAATGGAACTTGCAGGTGAGCTATTAAACCGCGCATCAGCTGCTTTCTACAACTTATCAGGTCTTATTTCTAACGATGAGTACCAGCGCATTGATAAAAAAATGGCGCCTGTGTTCTCAGCACACTCTGATGACATTTATCTAAATGGTGCATTGTTCGAACGTGTACAAACAGTATACGACAACAAAGATAAGTTAAGCGCTGAAGATCAACGTCTTGTTGATTTTTACTACAAACAATTTGTTAAAGCGGGTGCTAAACTAAATGATGCTGAAAAAGCAAAAATGCGTGAAATTAACGCTGAGCTTGCAAAGTTATCAACAGAGTTTTCTCAAAACGTATTAAAATCGTTTAAAGAAGACGTTATTTTAGTAACAGATAAAAGCAAACTAGCTGGTTTATCTGAAGGTGAAATTGCAGGTCTTGCAGCAGCTGCTAAAAAAGCAGGCAAAGACGGCTACATGATCACCCTAGTGAACACCACACAACAGCCTATTTTATCTAGCCTTGAAAACCGTGAACTGCGTGAGCAGATTTTTAAAGCATCAACCAACCGTGCAGCTAAAACCAACGGCCCTATCATTATTAAAGAAACTAACCTACGCGCACAAAAAGCAGAACTCTTAGGCTTTAAAGATTGGGCTTCGTATGTAATGACTTCACGCATGGCTCAAACCACTGATAACGTGTACGGTATTTTAGATGACCTAGCGCCAAAAGCAGTTGAAAAAGCGCAAGCAGAAGCAAAAGCGATTCAAAAAGTAATTAACGATTCTGGTGAAAGTTTTGAACTAAAACCATGGGATTGGTCTTTCTATGCAGAAAAAGTGCGTGCTGAAAAATACGACCTAGATCCAGCCTTAGTTAAGCCTTACTTTGAAATGCAATCGGTTATTCATAACGGTTTATTCTTTGCAATGGAAAAACTTTACGGCATTACATTTAAAGAGCGTAAAGACCTACCGCTTTATCACGAAGACGTCATGGCGTTTGAAGTATTTAATGCTGATGGCAGCGCAATAGGCTTATTTTACATGGACCCATATGCACGTGAAGGTAAGCGTGGCGGTGCATGGATGAGTGCATACGTAAGCCAAAGCGGCTTAAAAGGCACAAAACCGGTTATTTATAACGCACAAAATATTCCAAAGCCAGCAGAAGGCGAGCCAACGCTAATGACGTTTGACGAAGTGTCGACTATGTTCCATGAGTTTGGTCATGCAGCACACGGTTTATTCTCTGACGTTAAATACCCAAGCCTAGCAGGTACTGCTACAGCGCGTGATTTTGTTGAATTTCCATCACAAGCACATGAAGACTGGATGATTGAGCCAAGTGTATTAGCTAACTACGCTAAGCATTACAAAACAGGTGAGCCAATTCCTCAAGCACTACTTGATAAAGTACTTGAGTCGCAAAAGTTCAACCAAGGTTTTGGTACCACTGAATATTTAGCTGCAGCATTACTGGATATGGAATGGCACTCATTTGGTTCTGATAAAAAAGTAACTGATGTACAACAGTTTGAAAGCGAAGCACTAAAGGCACACGGTATCGATTACTACCCTGTACCACCTCGTTACAAATCAAACTACTTTAGCCATACGTTTGCAGGTGGTTACTCAGCAGGTTACTACGCTTACCTATGGACTGAAGTATTTGCCGCTGATGCCTTTGCTCATATGGAAAACAACGGTGGCTTAACGCGCGAAAATGGCGATAAGTTCCGTAAAGAGATCCTATCAAAAGGTAACAGCCGTGACTTAATGCAAAGCTACATTGAGTTTAGAGGTCAAAAACCAACGACTGATGCATTGCTTAAGCGCCGTGGTTTAGTTGATTAATTAATATTTTTAAGCAACTGATACAAAAGCCCGCTTGCGGGCTTTTATTGTTTATAGAACAATATATAACAGATAAACTGACACCATTACTTAAAACAAGATGAGTGTTATGGGCTATTTATTTGCAGTTACCCTTCTTTGGGCGTTTTCGTTTAGTTTAATTGGTGTGTATTTAGCAGGCCAAGTTGATGCGTGGTTTAGTGTGCTAATTCGTGTGGCTTTAGCAGCGTTAGTATTTTTGCCTTTTTTAAAGAAAATCCCTACCCCACTTGCGTTTAAACTCATGCTGATAGGCGCACTGCAACTGGGGGTTATGTATGGCTTTTATTACCACTCATTTTTGTTTTTAAGTGTGCCAGAAGTGCTGTTATTTACTGTAATGACCCCGCTTTACATTACGCTTTTAAACGATGCGCTAAATAAACAGTTTAATCCGCAGTTTTTTATCGTCGCGTTTATTGCCGTGTTAGGGGCTATTACTATTCGTTATGAAAACTTAGACAGTAACTTTTTAGTCGGATTACTACTGGTTCAAGGCGCTAATATTAGTTTTGCTATCGGCCAAGTAACCTACAAACGATTAATGCTTAATAAACAACTCGATGATAAAACCGTATTTGGTTGGTTTTTTATTGGCGCACTAATTGTTGCAAGCGCCTGTTACGCCTTATTTGGTGATCTTAACAAATTACCAAGTACCTCAACTCAATGGGGCATACTGATTTATTTAGGCATTGTGGCCTCCGGTTTAGGCTACTTTATGTGGAATAAAGGCGCGACGCTTGTTAATGTTGGCGCGCTGGCGGTGATGAACAACTTGCTTATTCCTGCCGGTATAATTGTTAATGTGCTTATTTGGAATAGAGACGCAGACCTACTTAGATTAACTATTGGCGCGGGAGTGATGCTGTTTGCCTTGGTGGTAAACCAAATAATGGTTAAATCAGCAAATTAATCACTCTGTAGTGAAATTGTCATTAATAATTAGTAAGGTAGCGTCCACTTTTATTTTTAAGGACAAATAATGAAGCGCATACCTTTTCTAACAACTTTTTTATTATTAAGCTCACTCGCTGGCTGTGATGACGATGTAAAAATAGTCGAAAAAGAAGTGGTTGTTACCAACACTGACGTTGAAATTGTTGAAGTACCTACCCCGGTTATTGTTGAAGTGGCACAAGGCACCAATACGCAACTAGGTACTCGCCCCGACTACTTAATTGACGATATGGCTGACAGCGCACTAAAAACACAATTAGAATCGTGTAAAGAAGGCCCTTTTTATCGTACTGATTTTTCAATTGGTCACCGTGGTGCCCCCATGCAATACCCAGAGCACACAAAAGAGTCTTACATAGCGGCTGCTCGTATGGGCGCCGGTATTGTCGAATGCGATGTAACCTTTACAAATGATAAAGAGCTAGTATGCCGCCATTCTCAGTGCGACTTGCACACCACCACTAACATTTTAGCTATTCCAGAACTTGCGGCTAAATGCAGTGAGCCATTTACTCCAGCAAACTCTAACAGTGGCACGCCTGCTTCAGCTAAATGTTGTACCAGCGATATTAGCTTGGCAGAGTTTTTAACCCTTGAGGGTAAAATGGATGGCGCAAACACCACTGCCACCAATGTTAGCGATTACATGAAAGGTACACCAAGTTGGCGCACTGACTTATACGCCACCTCAGGTACACTCATGACCCACAAACAAAGTATTGCACTATTTAAACAGCTCGGAGTAAAAATGACCCCAGAGCTTAAATCACCTCAAGTGAGTATGCCCTTTAACGGTATGACCCAAACGCAATACGCACAAAAAATGCTAGATGAATACACGCAAATGGAGGTACCCGCTTCGCGTGTTTTTCCGCAATCATTTAATTTAGCTGACGTACAATATTGGATTAATACTAACCCTGAATTTGCAGCGCAAAGCGTTTATTTAGATGGCCGAGACAGCGATGCAGGGTTTGATCCTAACAACCCCGACACATGGCAACCTAGTATGGCTTCGCTTTTTAATGACGGTGTTAAAATTATTGCTCCACCCATTTGGATGCTATTAACCATAGATAATGAAAGTAATATAGTGCCATCACAGTACGCTATTGATGCTAAAGCCGCAGGCCTTAATATTATTGCATGGAGTCTTGAACGTTCAGGGCCGTTGAATAATGGAGGCGGATACTATTACCAGTCAATTAGTGATGTTATAGATAACGATGGTGACATGATGGCCGTGGTTGATGTACTTGCAAAAGAGGTTGGTGTAATCGGTATATTTTCTGATTGGCCAGCTACGGTTAGCTATTACGCCAGTTGCAATAAAATGCCTGCAAGTATTTAAACTTTAGGGCGTGTTTATTTGACCGCGCTCAGCTATTATATTTATTTTACTGAGCGCTTTTATGATCATTCAACACCATAACGCTGACTTACCAACGCCTACAGGGTTAATGCGAACCACTATTTACCGCCCACAAGCATCGGGGCAATATCCTACCATTATTTTTTATTCTGAAATTTTCCAGCAAACAGCACCTATTGCCCGCAGTGCAGCTATTTTAGCCAGTCATGGTTTTGTGGTACTTGTGCCAGAAGTGTTTCATGAGCTTAACCCTATCGGAACTGTGCTGGCTTATGATGACGAAGGCAAAGATAAAGGTAATAACGATAAATGGGCTAAACCTTTAGAGCATCATGATAGCGACACACAAAGCCTTATCGAGTTTGTAAAACGCCAAAGTTATTGTTCAGGAAATGTTGGGGCTATGGGTGTATGTATTGGTGGACATTTAGCTTACAGAGCCGCTTTAAACCCACTTATAAAAGCCGCGTTTTGTTTATACGCCACCGATATACACAGTAATACACTGCCCGCACAACCCGGTAATAACTCATTTGAACGCATGGCCGACATACTCGGTGAAATTCATTTTATTTGGGGTAAACAAGACCCTCATGTTCCACAAGATGGCCGAGACAAAATATACCAGCAAGCTGTTCGTACTGGTATAAATTACCAATGGCAAGAAGTTAACGCGCAACATGCCTTTATGCGTGATGAAGGCGAGCGCTACGATGCAGCTCTCGCCATAGCTATGTATCAACAGGCTGTTGCCTTATTTAACCGAGCGCTAGCCCTTACGCATACCTAATGCAGTATGCTGTTTTACAAAGTACGCTTTTAAATAATCAACAAACAAACGTAACTTTTTAGATCCCGTCGCTCCTGGCGGGAAAACTCCATACAATTCAATATCTTTGCTTTTGTAGTCGTCCATTATAATTTGCAGTAAACCCGCTTGTACTTTTGGCCATGCATCGTATAGCGGTATACGCCCTATGCCATGTCCTGCCTCTACAAATGCAGTCCTTGCAGCGGCATTATTGGTACTGAGCGATCCTTGCATGGTAATGTCGACTTTTTTACCATCTTTTTGCAAGGTCAAGATTTTGCTCCCTAACTGATAAACCACCCATTGGTGCTGTGCTAATTCATCGGGCGTAGTGGGCTTACCATAATGTGCAAAATAATTAGGCGCGCCACAAATACAGGTACTCATAGTGGTTAACTTCGTTGCCTGTAGGTTTGAATCGCGCAGCGCAACCCCCCTAATAGCAAAATCAAATCCGTGTTTAATAATATCCACCACATCATCAGTTAGCTGTAAATCTATATCAATTTTGGGGTATTGGCGCTTAAAGGTATTAATTGCAGGCACTATTAATTGCATCCCCACATTAACCGGACAACTAATTTTTAATAATCCTTGGGGCTCACTTTTTATATTTTCTATTTGTTGATTGGCAGCATTAGCCTGCTCGGTAATAACGCGGCAACGCTCATAGTAAGCCATACCGGCTTCAGTAAGCGCCATGGTCCGTGTTGAACGATTAAGTAAGGTTACTTCAAGTTGCGTTTCTAGCTTTTTCAAGTGATAACTGGCTACCGCCCGTGTTAACCCTAGTTGCTTTGCCGCTGCCGTTAAACTGCCCTGCTCAACTATTTGTGCAAACACCACCATACTTTTTAATTGTTCAAACGAAACTTTCATGGACGCTCCAGTGCGGTTTTAACTTCAACCCTCCGATTGTATCAATTATTAAATCAATAAAGTTAAATTTATCATCGTTGTTTAAGGTTGGGTTAGTGCATATAGTAATTGCTAAGCAAAGATTACAATTTTAAATCATCAGAAGGAAAAAATAATGGCTAAGAAAATACTAATGGTACTTACTTCACACGCTGATTTAGGCAATACCGGTGAAAAAACAGGTTTTTGGGTAGAAGAATTCGCCGCCCCTTATTATGCATTTGTAGATGCTGGCGCAGAAATAACTCTAGCTTCACCAAACGGTGGTCAACCACCAATCGACCCAACCAGTACACTAGCCGACTTCCAGACTGATGCAACCAAGCGATACGACAACGACAGTGCAGCGCAAGCATTAATGGCAAACACAAAAGTACTAAGTGAACTGAATGCTTCAGATTTTGATGCGGTATTTTATCCAGGCGGCCATGGCCCATTATGGGATTTAGTAGATAACACAGATTCAATCTCGCTCATCGAAGATTTTGTAAAATTACAAAAGCCAGTGGCAGCAGTGTGTCATGCGAGCGCTGCATTTTTAAATACAAAAGATGCTGATGGCAATGCATTGGTTGCGGGTAAAAAAGTTACCGGCTTTAGTAACACTGAAGAAGCCGCTGTACAATTAACAGATGTAGTGCCATTTTTAGTCGAAGACGAGCTGATCAAAAAAGGTGGTGACTATCAAAAAACCGACGACTGGGGCGTTCTTGCGCTTGAAGACGGTTTAGTGATCACCGGTCAAAACCCAGCAAGCTCTGAGCTAGCAGCTAAAAAATTACTTACCAAGCTTGGTTAATTACAATTAATCAGTATAAAAAGCACAGTTTAATCGCTGTGCTTTTTAATTTGCTTTTCATTACTCACCACTATTCCTATACTGGCCACTCTTAATATAAATAAGGGCATCGTATGCAAAATAAACCATCCACCTTGTCGTTACTTAGCAGCACCCGTTTTGCCATTATAAGCATTGTGACTATTTGTTTTGTGTTGCAACTAATTAATAGCCTGCCAGGCATTAGTTTAAATGGTTTAGGTATTTACCCACGCAGCATTCAAGGGCTGATTGGTATTCTTTGCGCTCCCTTTTTACACGGTAGCTGGTGGCATTTTGCTAGTAATATGCTGCCCTTCATTGTTTTAAGCTGGTTAATTTGCCAATACAGCGTAAAGCGTTTTTATAGTGTATTTATATTCACCGCATTAGTTGGTGGATTACTGGTATGGATGTTTGCCCGTGGCAATATTCATGTCGGCTTAAGTGGCGTTATTTATGGATTATGGGGCTTTATTTTATGCTATGGCATTGTAAGACGTTCTTTTAAATCTATTTTTATAGCCGTGGTGGTGGCCTTTTTATACAGTGGCTTTATTTGGGGTGTGTTTCCACAGCGGTTGCATATCTCGTTTGAAAGCCATCTGTTTGGCGCACTAAGTGGATTCTTTTTAGGGTATAAATTAGCAAAAGCAGATAAATTAAAAGCAACAACGGGCAAAGCAAATACGCACGTTTAAACTATTAGAGGCTATTTATGAGTGATAACAACGACTACACCCCAGCAAAAGTATGGACATGGGACAATGAAAGTGGCGGTAAATTTGCAAACATTAACCGCCCAATTGCAGGAGCAACTCACGATAAAACACTGCTTATTGGCAAACATCCATTTCAGCTTTACTCATTAGCGACCCCCAACGGGCAAAAAGTCAGTATTATGTTTGAAGAGCTTTTAGAGCTTGGTATTACTGAGGCTGAGTACGATGCTTATTTAATTAATATTGGTGAAGGCGACCAGTTTGGCTCTGATTTTGTCGATATAAACCCAAACTCAAAAATACCTGCGTTGATGGATCACTCTACAACACCAGCAACCCCTGTATTCGAATCAGGCGCTATTTTACAATACCTTGGCGAAAAGTTTGATGCGCTTATTCCTAATGATTTTCAAGCTAAAACACAATGTCGTAATTGGCTGTTTTGGCAAATGGGATCGGCGCCTTATTTAGGTGGCGGCTTTGGCCACTTTTACAGCTATGCGCCAACCAAAATGCAATACCCGATTGACCGTTTCACCATGGAAACTAAGCGTCAGCTAGATGTACTAAACCGCCATTTAAGTGACAACGAATACATGGCAGGCAGTGAATATTCAATTGCCGACATTGCCATATGGCCATGGTATGGCTCACTGGTATTAGGCGACTTATATGATGCCGCTGAATTTTTAGATGTCGGATCTTATGCCCATGTAGTTCGTTGGGCTAAGCAAATAGCTGTGCGCCCAGGTGTAAAACGAGGCCGCAGTGTTAATCGTACTTGGGGCCCAGAAGAAGAACAAATGGCAGAGCGCCACAGTGCTCATGATTTTGAATAAGACGCTGCTTTAATACAAACAAAAAAATCAGCGCTTAGCTGATTTTTTTGTGAATTAACCTTTCAATTCTTGCACTTAAAATGACTTTGTAACTCTAAAAGTAGAAAATTTAAGCATATCATCTTAGTATATCTAAATATTTACACTGATAGCGTAGTTATTAATTGTGAAAAAACTGACAAAAGAACAAATCTATAAACGTTTAAACAATGAAGAAGACGCCCGAGCCTGCAAGGCCATCGACGATAATGCCTGTCAGCAAGTACCCGGTAATTTTATTATTTTACTCATTAGCCAGCTTTTTAGTAAGTTTGCCGATGCACTGCTTAATCCAAAAATAACCCTACCCTGGTTAATGCAAAGCTTAAATGTGCCCGCGAGTTTTATTGCTTGGTTAGTGCCAATCAGAGAGTCGGGCTCATTACTGCCCCAACTCGCTATTGCTAACGTTATTCGCAAACTCCCCATTCGTAAATGGGTATGGGTAATAGGTGCAATAGTGCAATCAGGTTGTATTTTAGCCATGGTTGCGGTGGCGTTTATCCTCAAAGGCGCACAAGCAGGCTACGCCATTATTGGCTTATTAATTCTATTTAGCCTTGCCAGAGGGTTTAACTCTGTAGCCGCAAAAGATGTGCTGGGCAAAGTTATTCCTAAACAGCAACGCGGTAATATTAGCGGGCTTGCTGCGAGTATTGCCGGTTTTGCCACCTTAACATTTGGTCTCATGATGTGGTTTTTTTCACAGCAAAAAGATCAAGACATTGTGATCATTGCTTTACTACTGGGTGCATTAATGTGGCTGATTGCCGCGTTTTTTTACGCACAAATTAACGAATATAGTGGCGCTACCGAAGGGGCAAATAATGGTCTATTGCATGCGTTTTCAAAGTTAAAAATTTTGTACCAAGATAAGCAATTTGCGCATTTTGTTATTACACGTGCCCTACTGCTTTGTTCAGCATTGAGCGCTCCATTTTATATTATTTTAGCCAGTAAACAGTCGTTTGAATTTTCTTTACTTGCCACCTTTATTGCCGTTTCCGGCTTTGCAAGCTTAGTCTCAGCGCCGATTTGGGGACGCTTAAGCGACTTATCTAGCCAGCGAGTGCTAGTACTCAGTGCCACTTTGGTTACCATTAATGGGCTGGCTGTATTTGTTATTGCAACTTGGTATAACGAGTTGCTACTAAATTGGTGGGCTATGCCTATTTTGTACTTTTTACTCTCAGTTGCGCACCAAGGAGTACGCTTAGGGCGAAAAACGTACCTCGTCGATATGGCAGAGGGTAACAAACGCACCGATTATGTGTCGGTTAGTAATACCGTTATTGGGGTTTTATTACTGATGTTGGGCAGCATAGGCTTATTAGAATCGTTTTTATCAACCGCAGAGCTTATTTTGCTTTACAGCGGATTAGGGTTTTTGGGTGCAATGAGTGCACTGTTTTTACCAAAAACAGAGTAAATAGCGTGCTGTTTAACCTAATGTAATTAAAGCGCTCACCTTTAAAGTTGTGGGCGTTTTAATACAAACTTATCTTTGGTGGTGCTAAAGTAATCGCCGCCCATTTTACCTACTGCATCTAAACGTGTCGGATCTATGTAGCCATTTACCAACGTGGCGTCATCTATAAAAATTCCCACTACATCTAAGAGCATCATTTTGCCACCGCTTGGTTCATCTGAAATAGTGATCACTTCTCGAAGCTTACATTCATAGCGTACTTTTGAAGCTGCAACACTCGGCGGATTAACTAACTGGCTTGGGACTCTCTCTATGCTGGCCTCATCAAACTCACTGACATTATTAGGGTAATTAGCGCAGCTTTGGTTCATTTGCTCTACTAAGGCATGACTAACAATATTAACCACACATTCTTTGGTGGCTAGTAAATTTGTCAGTGTATCTTTATTGGCTTTATCGCTGGGGTTAACTTGAGTAACACTTAGCACTGCAGGCTGACAACTTGCTACGGTAAAAAAAGAGTAAGGTGCAATATTGCTTACCCCCTCATTACTTAGGGTGCTTATCCATGCAATCGGTCGTGGACTAATACCGCCAACTAAGTAGCTATAAACAGAGCGGTTGTTGTTTTGAATTAAATCTAAAAACATTATTTCTCACTTTTAAGTTAAAAACTAAACCCTAGTACTAGGCAATACGTACTTATAGATTGGATCTTCATTAATACTACACCGTTAGCAAATAGTTTAATTTCATGCGCCAAAAAATAAACATTGTCTGGTTTAAACGCGATTTACGCTTAAGCGATCATCAACCGCTTAAACATGCGTTTAGCAATGGGCTTCCAACATTATTGCTGTACAACTTTGAGCCGCTGTTACTCGAAGATGCTCATTATAACGAGCGACATTGGCGCTTTGTGTATCAGTCACTATGTGATTTAAACCAACAACTTGATCGCTTTAATAGCTGCGTGTACATATTTAAACAAAATATGCAGTCGTTGCTTGAAGAGCTACTCACCCAGTTTGAAATAATTAATCTCTTTAGTCACCAAGAAATCGGCTTAAATAATACATTTGAGCGCGATAAAGCGATTAAAGCATGGTGCCAACATAATCAGATTAACTGGTTAGAGTCACCAACGGGGGCTGTCATTCGGGGTAAAAAAAATCGCAATAATTGGAATGAATGCTGGCAACAAACAATGCAAGCGCCAATTGCCATCCCAGATTGGAAACACATTAAAACAGTGACACTCACACACTACCAATCGCCAGAATTACCAGACAGTTACACAGCTGACGATGACAACTTTCAATATGGAGGGCCGCGACTTGCCCGCGATGTTATGCACAGTTTTTTTGCCGAGCGCGGTAAAGGCTATCAAAAAGGGATCTCTAGCCCGAGCTTGAGCCGCACGCATTGCTCTAGGCTTTCGCCCTATTTAGCCTGGGGCAATATTAGTCTTAGGCAGGTGTATCAAATGGCGATAGACGCATACCATTCAACCCATCCCGATAAAAAAGGCTGGAAGCGTCCGCTTGCTGCGTTTGTATCTCGCCTTCATTGGCATTGCCATTTTATGCAAAAGTTTGAAAGCGAATGCAGCATGGAATTTAAAGCCTTAAATCCGGGTTACCATGCATTTCCGTATCGTGATGACGCTAAGGTTACTAGCGATATTGAACGCTGGGCACAGGGGCAAACCGGTATTCCTATTATTGATGCCTGCATGCGCTGTTTAAAAGCCACCGGTTATATTAACTTTAGAATGCGCGCTATGCTGGTGAGCTTTGTAACCCATCATTTAAACATCAGCTGGCAACAGGCAAGTTTTCCGCTGGCTAATTACTTTTTAGACTTTGAGCCAGGTATTCATTATCCGCAAATACAAATGCAGGCATCAGTTACTGGCATTAATACTATTCGCCATTACAACCCCATTAAACAATCTGAAGATCAAGACCCAACCGGCGCATTTATAAAAAAATGGTGCCCCGAACTTGAAAAGCTCCCCATTGAATATTTACATCAACCTTGGGAACAAACGCCCATGGAAGCATTATTTAATGACTTTAAACTTGGTGAAGATTACCCAGAGCCGATGCTTGATTTAACTCGAGCATCTAAAGAGGCACGCGAGCGATTGTGGCAATACCGAGAGCGTAGCGATGTTAAACGTGCTATTCATGCCATACTAAAAAAACATGTAGCCATCACTCCCTCGGTACGTAAATCCAAAAAGCAGTCAGGCAAATAACTATGGCACATAAAAAACTAACCCTACCTGAAAAAATATGCCCTGTGTGTAATAAACCGTTTGCGTGGCGTAAAAAATGGCAACGAGACTGGGATAACGTTATTTATTGTTCTGAGCGATGTAAACGTAGCAAATAGAGATTGGCGTTTATCTTGCAGCCTCCATGTTACTACGTACATTTTTAAGCAATTATCGGATTATTTTACATACAACTGATATCAATGCTGAAAAATTTACATTAGGGTCTGTTGACCTTTGCGGATTAATATTTGTTCTAACTAGGGGCAATTTAATCGCGGCGCGAGGTTTGTAACCTAGTGGGCTAAGTAAAAACCGAGCAACAAAGAGTTAATTGCCCCTAGGCAGAACCTTCGGGCAGCTTCTGTTTGGCATTGATGCAGCGTTATCGCCTATTTATGGGGAATAACCACACCACATAGGCTCTGCCTTGCCTAAATACCAAACAGACTGCTGCAAATTTAACCTTGAAAGGTAAACAGACCCAAATCGCAACAAGGAGAACATGATGACAATTAAAAAAACGGCAAGCTCAAATTGGTCTGGCGATATTAAAAGTGGTAAAGGCACTATATCAACTCAAAGTGGTGCTCTCGATAACCAGCCGTATGGGTTTAATACTCGCTTTGAAGATAAGCCCGGCTCTAACCCAGAGGAGCTAGTTGGTGCAGCCCACAGTGCTTGCTTTAGCATGGCGTTATCATTGGCGTTAGGCGAAGCAGGTTTTACTGCTGACGATATAAGCACCAAAGCAACAGTAAGCTTAGATGAAGTAGACGATGGCTTTGCGGTGAGTGAAATTGAATTGGTAGTTAATGCAAAAATTACTGATATTTCCAATGAGCAATTTCAAGCCCTGTGTGAAGACACCAAAAAAGGCTGCCCCATTTCAAAATTACTCAATACCAGCATAAAGCTAACGGCAACACTTAACTAATTTTGTAAACCAATTATACTTTTTGCGTAGCAGTAAGATTATGTTTTAGCATAACCTTACTGCTAATTTTTCATGAATTAAATAAAAACTTTATTATGGGTTATATTAATGTTCGCTAATATAATTATGTAAAATCTCAATACTTTGTTAGGATTACAAAAAACTTAACCACCTTTAAGTGTGGGTTAAATTCAAAGGTGGATGCATGAACGAGAAATCACAAAGTTGCGAAAAAGTATCTTGTAGCAACTGCGCTGATTCTAGCGAACTAGATTTTGACTTTACTATGGCATTTCAGCCTATTATAAATTGCCAGAGCAACACTATTTATGGCTATGAAGCACTGGTTCGTGGTTTAAATAATGAGTCGGCTTATTCTATTATTTCCCAAGTAAACGACGACAACCGCTATACCTTTGACCAACTATGTAGAATTAAAGCCATTGCACTTGCCTCTAAGCTAGGCATAAACACCATGCTAAGCATTAACTTTTTACCCAACGCTATTTATAAGCCTGAGCGCTGTATTCGCACTACCCTAGAAGCGGCTAAAAAGTACAACTTCCCTACAACTAATATTATGTTTGAATTTACTGAAGTTGAAAAAATAGAAGACAGCAGCCACGTTGAGCGGGTTGTAAGCTACTACCAAGAATTAGGCTTTAAAACAGCTACCGATGACTTTGGCTCAGGCTATTCTGGATTAAACTTACTAGCTGACTTTCAAACAGATATTATTAAACTCGATATGGCACTTATACGCGATATCGACAAAGACACAAAACGCCAAACTATTGTGCGTAACTGCTTAAATATGTTCAAAGAGCTAAACGTAATGGCGTTAGCTGAGGGTATTGAAACAGCTGAAGAATATCACTGGTTAAAAAGTGTCGGCATTGAATTAATGCAAGGCTACTTGTTTGCAAAACCTGGGTTTGAGTGCTTACCAGACGTTAATTTTCAATAACATTTAGTTGTTATAAAAAAACCGCCATCAAGGCGGTTTTTTAGTTTTTGCTATTGGTTAATTACATATTACCCAGCTCTATCATCATTGCGGTGTACATACGTAAATTAAGTGCTAGTTGCTCAAGCGTAATAAATTCATGCTCTGAGTGACCTGTATAGCGTTTACCCGGCATTGATGGGCCAAACGATACGGCATTATCAAATAATTTAGCGTTAGTACCACCTCCAATAGAGACAAAATCTGCGCCTTGATCACCAGTAAAATGTTTAAAAATATCAAGTAACTTTTGTGCATGAGGTGCGTCATCAAGCAGCATAGGTGTGCCAATGGTGGTTTTAACATTAGCTAATGTTACTTTATTATCAGCTTGCCATTGGGTAAGCGCACTATTAATTTGCTGCTCTAGTAAGTCAGCCTCTTTACCCATAGGACGACGAGCATTAACCGCTAACGTTAGGTTATTACCGTCTCGTTCAATAACTGTGGGCGCTACCGTCATTGGCCCCATAAAGTCATGCTTATACGCAATATCACCAAATTGTTTGCCGTAAATATCTAGGCCAATTAGCTGATTTACAAATTTAATGAGCTGACCGTCGCTGTTGTTTTCAATCTCAACGGCTTTAAATAGTTCAGCCAAATAAGCAATGGCGTTAACACCTGACTCTGGCTCAGATGAGTGAGCCGACATGCCTTTAACACTAATTAAGGTCCCATCTATTTGATCATCAAAGGTAAACTCTACTCTCTTAAGTGCCTTAGCTGTTTGTTTTATTTGAGCTACTAATTCAGTACTCGCATTATGCAAAGTTAAGCTGGCATCTTCAGGGATTTGGCTAGCAAAGGCACCACCCGTTACATTGCTTACATACACATCGGTTTGTGGTGATGTTGCATCAAATGTTGGCGCAATTAAGCTCCAGCCTTTTTCAGCAACCACCACGGGATATGAGGCGTCAATTGTGACTGCATACTTTGGTTGCTCATAGGTTTTCATAAACTCAGTTAACGGCCCCCAATCAGACTCCTCCGCTAGGTAAACCATCAGCTCAATGCGGTTATCAAGGGTTATGCCTTTATCTTTTATGGCTTTCATCGCATATAAAGCGGTAGCTATAGCGCCTTTATCGTCTTCGGTACCTCGGCCAACTAATTTACCCGGCTCTGAGGTATCAATAATAAATGGGCTTTGTTTCCATTTACTGGCGTTTGCTGGTTGTACATCGCCGTGAGTCACTATGGTTACTTTTTCTTTTTGCTCACCCATGCCTATGAGTACGGTATAGCCTAAATCTTGGTAGTCAAAGCCCAGTTCAGCGGCTTTCATTTTTAATAATGCTTTAAAGCCTATAAAGTCGGGGTTTTGTGGTGCGCTGATCTCACTTTTATTAACCGTAGGAAACGATACTAAATTAGTAAGCGTATGCACCTGTGCATTTTGATAGTTATTAACTGCGTAATCGGCCACGCTTTCACTGTGTTTATTTAATTGTGCATGAGCGCTAAATGCACATAAGGCAATACTTGCTAAAGCTAGCTTGTTCAAAACAGATTCCATTTAATTAACAACAAAGAGCTCTAATTATAACCTCCTTGTAAAGTAACAAACAGCGCTTTGCGGCAGACCCACAAGCAAAGCTTATAATTTATCTAACAGCTTTGAACAAGATGCCTGTATAATGCGCAGCTCAAAATTACGGGGTTAATCATGAATCGCAGAAAAAAAATCGTTACTAAGTTTCAAAAGAAAGATAAGCGCGCTAATGCCAAGCTGCATAAAAGCAACAAACCGACTTATGTTTCAAAAGCAGAGCGCGCAAAGCTTGCTGAGCAAGATGCCGAACAAGCAATTGAGCACGGTGCTACCGAGGTAGTGCAAACAAGCGCTTAATCGTTATTGCGATAGGGTGAGAGGCTTAAATTGAGTGTTAAAAAGCTTAAAGTGAGCCAAATAACGAACCGCCACATAGCAAACTACCCCACTTGCCACAATCAATTCAAACGTTGCTAAATACTGTATTTGCTTAACAAACTGCAAATCAATTCCCACTGTATGCATCCATGCGGCGAGTTTAAATAACGCGGTAGCACCAATAACCATAGGGAAAGTAAAGGCAGCGTAACCTGGGCAAAATGGACGGCGCAGTAATTTAAAAAATGCGACGTAAATTATAAAGGTCATCAGTACCGCAATTCCAAATAACAAGCCAATAATAACCGGTGACGGCTCGCTGATAACTGTAAAGTAACCAGCTAACGATAAACTTGCTGGCGCCGCTAAAATAGCCAATGTAGGTTGTGCAGCATCAGGAATGTGCGCAGCAAAAATGATCCGGTAAATCATCATAGGCAACATAACTGCATACATCAGCATGCCAAAATAAAGCGCCCCTTGTGCTAAAAATAGCAGAGCCGGATTCCCTGAAAACGCGACATCGGCAACAATGATCCCAACCGGCGGTACAAACCAGCTTGGCACCATATGCTCAATTTTAAATTCAATCACGCGATGAGCAATAAAGCTTATTAAAAACACCAAATGCAATAAAAATGCACCAACCCAAAGCACATCTCCCGCAAGGGAGTAAAACTGCCCTAAAGAATTAGACACCACTAAAGTAGCCATAGCAAAAGTAGGCACCACACTTCCCACAACCGGATGGGCTAAATCGGCTTTAAGCAGCTTAGGATGCAGTAAAAACTTAAGAGTTAACAATAGCAATAACACGCTCGCAATAGCGGCACCGGCATATTGTGCTACGCCATTTAGGTTAAACATACTCTCCCAAGCCCAACCTAGGCTGGCAATACCTAATGCCAAACCGCCCATTGGTGTTGGTGCGCCTGATACTTTTGTTTTTATATGTTTAAACATCTCTATTCCACCCTGTGGTTGTAACTTACAGAGAAGTTTACGCTTGCATTTTGTTAAGTTAAATCTAATTATATAGAACACAGGTTCAGGCAAACTAAACATAGCGTAATGAATATTTCACTTAAGCAACTTAAAGTATTTGTCGGCATAACCCAGCACAGCACCCTTACAGCAGCGTCTGAATCATTGTTTCTATCTAAAGCGGCGGTGAGTATGGCGCTTAGCGAACTTGAAAAGCAGTTAGGCCATCCATTATTTGATCGTGTAAATAATCGGTTATTATTAAATCAAGAAGGGCAAAAGCTACTGCCCCTTGCTGATGAACTATTAAATCGGGCAAATACTATCGATAACTTATTTTTAGACAACGCTCCTGCCAGCGGAACTTTAAAAATTGGTGCCAGCGACACGATTGGTAATCATGTATTGCCTGCTTTGTTAAGCAACTTTAGAGCGCAGCAACAGCATTACTCGCAACAAATACTGATTTCCAATTCGACGCTTATTTGTCAAAAACTTATAGATTACGAGCTCGATATAGCACTTATTGAGGGCCAAGCCCACCAAAGCGATTTAGTCTCTAATGTGTTTAGCCATGACGCCATGTGTATTATTGCGCCAATAAACCACCCATTGGCTGCAAAAAAGCAACTTAGCTTTAACGACTTTAATAGTAGCCAATGGGTATTAAGAGAAACTGGTTCAGGCTCGCGTTCCTTCTTTTTACATAGCCTTGCGCCACAAATTAAAAATTGGACGCAAAGCGTAGAGCTCAATACCACTGAAGCGCTTATAAACTGTGTAGCAAATGGCTTAGGGTTAGGATGTTTATCATCACTTGCTGCGCAATATGCCCTAAAAGATGGCCGTGTTAAACAGCTTAATTTAAACCACCCCATGCAAAGGCAGTTTTGGTTAGTGATGCATAAAGACAAGTACAAAAACCCGCTGTTAAAGCAGTTTATAGATTTTTGTCACAAGCAAACTTAAAAATTAATAGCAATAAACCGTCAGACTCGATTAACCTAAAATCGAATCTGATGGCTTATACTAACTTACTCTATCATCTTAAAACGCGTAACTCATGGCTAAATTTATAGAGCGCCCCTGCCCTGCTAATTGATTAAAGCCCTGCGACATATCTTGTTTAAACTCAGCAATACTTACGCCACCAAGTGGTAATTCATAATATTCATCAAGCAGATTGGTAATATCAACACTCACGGTAAGTGCATCCCAACTGGCTTTTGAGCTTAAATTAAGTAAATGGTACTGCTCAGTTTGGTTTTCTAGGCGGTTGCTATCTACGCGAGTTTTACTATCGACCCACTGCCACCTGAGTGCGTTTTCAAAGCGGCCAACTTGCTGGTTAATGGCAAATTGGGTTTGCAGCGGCTTGATTTGATAAAGCGGCTGATTGGTATCATCGCGCTTACCACGGGTGTTGGTAATATTCGCTTTTAATGACCAGCTACCATACTGCTTAGACTCGTGCAGTGCTAAAACCGCATCTAGCTTTACACCATAAAGCGTAGCATCTACGTTATTAAACATAAGTACATTACGGGTATTGGCAGCAAGCGCTGTGCGGTTAAAGCTTCTTACTATGTTGGCATCAATATAGTCATTCACGTCGCTCACCCACGCATTAGCACTTATACGCCAGCTGTCGTCTTTTGCCATACGGGTGTACGTGCTGCTAAGCGTGTGTGCGGTTTCTGGTTTAAGGTTTATATTACCAATATAGCCATTGCCATCGCCATACCATCCAATCATGGTGGTGGCCATATTACCTACGCCCCAGCTGTAGCGCTCGTATAAATTAGGCGCACGATTTTTACGGGCTAGGCCGATTTGCAGCTCGTCGTTATTGCTTAGTTGATAATTAATCAGCACGTTTGCATCAACTAAATTATCTGTTTGTTTTTTACTTTGGTTATTAAACTTTTTAGCCGCCATTGCATCACTTGGCATCGCCATAGCCATTGCATTCATTGCAGCCATGCCTGCACTATATGCTTGCACATCATCAGTGTTGGTCATTACATTTTCAAATCGAATACCTGCATTTAACCACCAGCGAGTATTTAGTTGGCTTTCATATTCTCCAAGCAAAGCAATACGCTGACGTCGGCCATTATTAATATTGTTATAGTCATTTGGTCCCATCATCATTGAGCCCTCAACTGCAGGCCACCAGTCATCTAATTTCATGTGGTGATACTCTTGCGCGAGTAGTAACTGGCTGTTGTTATCAAGCGCTAGTCGCCATTTTAACTGGGTGCTTATATCCTCAGCATCAGTTTTCATGGGCATTTTTCCGGGTTTTTCTGCGCTAAAAAAACCCATTTCATGCTTTACATTATGCCAATTTAACTGCGCTTCAAGCTCACTGTTTGTAAAAGCGCGCTTATACTGGGCCACAGCACCATAGCTGGTGTTATCTGTCATATCCATATATTGATTAGCAAAGCCTTGATAGGGTATTTTTTGATGGCTTAGCTTAACCACTAATTGTTGCTTATCATCGCGCATGGCAGCACTTAAACTATGGTTTTGCGCGCGGTATAGGGTATCGAGCACTAAATCGCCGTTACCATCTTCATAACTGTTAGCCTCACTATAAGCACCTTGATAATTAAAACTGAGTACATCGCTGGCAATGCGCATACCTGCGCCGACCTTTTTGGCGTTATCAAGGGTGTTGTACTGGGCTGACACATAACCTGAATGCCATGCAAGTTCGCTACTTTCACTGTACTGAGGTGAAATAGAATTAACAGCAATCACACCTGCAATATTATCGCCTCCCGCGCTTACTGGAGAAACACCTGCAACCACTTTGTAGCTACTAATTTGATTGGCTGAAATATAAGACAGTGGCGGGTTCATTTGGTTAGCACAGGCGGCGGTGATTTGCGCCCCATCAACCAGTACCGCCACTCGATCGCCCATTAAACCATTTAAAACAGGTAAATTGGCCATGCCACCAGCAGCAGAAAAGTCCACTCCTAAATCGGTTAATAGCGATTCAGATGAGCCTAATGATAGGTGTTTATTTTGTGCTTGGCCGTGCACTTCAATCACTTCAATTGAGGTGTCATCTGCAAAAGCAACTGGCGATAATACGCTACTTATAACAAGCGCTAAAGGGGATAATAAATAAGAGGTTAAAGAATTTTTTTTATCAGTCATTATTGATTTATCACAAAATTTTTGTGGGTAAATTATACTTGCTGTAGCAATCTAAAAAGCGCGACATATTGTCGCACTTTGTTAATTTTTAACCCTGTTCGTCGTCAAAAATATCTTCTATTTTTAACTCAAACAACCTTGCTGCCTTAAAGGCCAGTGGCAAGCTGGGATCAAACTTACCTTTTTCAATCGCATTAATAGTTTGGCGAGAAACATCTAGCAGCTCGGCCAACCTTGCTTGGGTGTAGTTATGCTCGGCTCTTAATACTTTTAATCGATTTTTCATTCATCACCTGCGCAATAGTGTTTATTAAGCACATACACGCTAATTAAATACACTGCCCCCATTAAAAACATTAAATCGGGTATTTGTGCTTTAAAATCAATTAAGCCACTCAATTGCAAATTAGTGTACGCAAGCCCACCTACCAATATTGCACCTAGGGTAAACCCCATGGCACTGAGATGTATTTTTTGCATCAGCTCATCCATCCCCTGTAAGTAACGTTTGTTAGCCAAAATCATTACAATGCCGGCTATTACATTTACAACTATAAAAAAGCCGCTAATTATCTCGGCGCGATCCCAAATTAATGTCGGGCCAAAGCTACATAACGCTAAGGTGAGTAACCAAATCAAGGTACATTTAACCAAGTAGCTAGTATTTTTAATTTGGCGTTGTTTTAAATTTAATTCTGTTTTCATTGCTTTAATCCTGTTTCAAAAGTAATGTTTACTTTACAAATATCATTCATACCATACAAAAAGTCAAGTTAGCATTACATTTAAATCTAATATATCTTGTTTTTAATGAGCGAGTGGCTTGCAAGCCCATATAAACCAGCCTTTCGTTTGCTTAAGTTAAATTTTATTCATCTTAAACTATGGTTTAGACCATGACGGGAGGAGGCTTTTAATTTAAAATGCCAGCCTCTTTATTCCTCATTCCCATATTCAATTTTAAATAAACGTGTGTGTTGTATTTTTTAAACGTACAGGCGTTTTGTTTGCTATTAAATTTTATTCAATACCTTCAAGGATTTTACATGGCCGTTGATACTACATCGCCGTCGAGTCAGCCCAATAGAGCCGCTATTTTAGTTGTACTTGCGCTAGGCACCTTTATTTTGGGTTTATCTGAATTTTCTATGATGCCTATGTTGCCATTAATTAGTGAAGCATTTGGTAGTACCCCATCACAAAGTGGTTATGCCATTAGTGCTTATGCTCTTGGAGTGGTTGTTGGCGCGCCTATTTTAATGTTGGCAACAGCAAACATGCGTAAACAAAAAGCGCTGTTACTATTTTTAAGTTTAATGTGTATTGCTAATAGCTTAAGCGCCTTAGCTAGCTCATTAGAGCAACTTGTGCTGTTTCGGTTTTTAAGTGGTTTACCCCATGGCGCATATTTTGGCGCAGCCTTGTTATTGGCCTCAGATATAGCGCCTACTGGAAAGCGTGCTAGCTTTATGTCAAAAGTATTTATGGGGCTGACAGTCGCAACCATTGTAGGCGTACCCGTAGTAACGCTCGTTGGGCAAAATTTGAGTTGGCGTTATTGTTTAGCCGGGGCAGGTGTACTGGCGTTTATTGCCTTTATTTTTGTTTATTACGTGGTACCCAATGTTAAAAATACTCAAAAATCTAATTTACTAAACGAGTTAGGGGTATTAAAAAATAAACTGGTTTGGTCTATTTTGGGTATTGTTATTATTGGTTTTGGTGGCGTATTTTGTATTTATACCTACGTGGCCGACACTATTTTAGATGTAACCCAATCACCCGCCTATACTATTTCAATTGCGATGGTGATGTTTGGTATTGGCTCCACACTCGGTAATTACATACTAGGAAAAGCAGCCGATAAATCGGCAATTAAAACCACGGGACTAACCCTTGCCTCAACTATTATTTTTGCATTTGCGTATGTAAGTGCCAGCTATAATATTTACTTACTTTATCTGGTGATCTTTTTTATTGGCTGTAGCTTAGGGCTTTCTACTTTAGTGCAAACACTGTTAATGGATGTATCGCCCAATGGCCATGCCATGATTGGTGCTCTCGTACAATGTGCTTTTAATATTGCTAATGCAATTGGCCCATGGGTAGGCGGCATTGCTATTGCACAAGGGGCACAACCAAATCAAACCGGGTATGTTGCAGGAGTATTATTTTTGGGCGGGTTATTTATGTGGTGGCTTAGCTTTATACAAATAAACAATAAAAGCGCAAAACAAACGGCTGCAGCGTATTAAGTATAAAAAGAGCCGCGTATAGCGGCTCTTGTTATATTCATTATTTTAATTAATTATACGTCAATCGACGCCATATCAATAACAAAACGGTAGCGCACATCTGAGCGTTCCATGCGCTCATAAGCGGTGTTAATTTCATCTATATTGATCATTTCACACTCAGGTAATACATTGTGCTCACCACAAAAATCGAGCATTTGCTGTGTTTCTGCAATGCCACCAATTAAGGATCCTGCCACTCGACGACGACCCATTAACAATGGCACTGTGTTTAGCTCATCAACAGGGCCTACTTGGCCAACAATCACTAACGTGCCGTCAATATCAAGTAGCGGTGTATACAGTGATAGGTCGTGCTTTACCGGTATAGTATCAATGATCACATCAAACGCTGATTGCGCATCTTTCATTTCATCATCGTTGTTCGACACTAAATAGTGCTGTGCACCTAGCTCAATAGCATCTTCTTTTTTAGATTCAGTGCGGCCAATAACCGTAACCGTTGCACCCATTGCCACGGCATTTTTAACCGCCATATGGCCAAGCCCTCCAAGGCCGACAACTGCAACACGGCTGCCTTTTTTAACACCCCATTTATGCAGCGGTGAGTAAGTAGTAATGCCAGCACACAATAAAGGCGCAACGCGAGATAGCTCTAAATTTTTAGGTACTGAAAGCACAAATTCTTCACGCACCACTACATGCTTAGAGTAGCCACCTTGAGTCATTTCACCATTTATTCTGTCTTTGCCACTGTAAGTGCCAACCATGCCTTCACGACAAAATTGCTCTTCGTGATTATGACATTGGTCGCAGCTTTGACACGAGTCAACCATACAGCCTACAGCAACGGTATCGCCTTGCTGATATTTGGTAACATCGCTACCAACCGAAATTACTTTACCAACAATTTCGTGCCCTGGTACTAATGGGTAGTTACTGCCACCCCAATCGTTTCGCACTGCGTGTAAGTCTGAATGACAGACACCACAATATAAAATCTCTATTGCTACATCGTTATTTCGTAAATCGCGGCGCTCAAAAGAAAACTCTGTAAGTTCAGAACCTTGGCTTTTTGCTGCATATCCGACTGTTTTCATAATAACTCCATAGTTTATTAAAATTTATAACTCACACAGTATGCATTATCAGCTCTGAACATGAACTGACGTAGCAACTGCAAAAAACCCAGCGTAATGCTGGGCTATTTTTATCAATTACTGCACCACAACGGCGTTTAACTCGTCAATCAACGTTTTAATACGCTGGGCATTTTTGCCTAAATCGCTTTTACCAATGCGAGATTTACTGCGTATGTCTAACACACGCTTACTGCCTTTGTCGTTAATACGCACGACAACATCATCTTTAAAGCCAAACCAGGTTGTGGTGTCTGTTGCTTCAACAATGCCATTATTAACATCGCTATTAACCAGTTCCCAACCAAGGTTTTCCATGGCTTTTGTTGTAGCTGCCACTAATTCTAGTTGCGTTTGGTTGTACTTGAGCGATTTTAGTTCTGGGTATGCTTTTCGTTGTTGCGCTGCCGTTTCTTCTCCCGCGTATGCAACAGGGTTAGGTGCATCAGCACGCAAAGGCACAACCGCAACAAACTCAGGAGGGTTAATTAAATCGGTAGAAATATCATGAATTGGCGGAACACTTTTTGCTGTATTCATCATGTTAAGCGGCATTGCAATAGCAACTGCTGCAAAAATAACAGTGATCACTGCACTGGCTAAGCTCACTGTTTTACGCATAAATAGCACTTGAACTAATAATAAGGCTAATGCTGCTCCACCGACATAAACACCTAATCTAAAACCGGCAAAAGCAGTGCCTAGTTCAACGATATTAAATTTATAAAGGGGTCCCGGTAGTACCACCATTAAAAAAGCGATAAGCCCAACTAAGCTCACTAAATATTTCATTGCCTACTCCGTTATTGTTATATGGTTATTGTTTTTTAAACAGCTTTATACTGTTAACACTCCAATTTAGATTACTATGACTGATAAGTATCTTTAAAGTCATAATTTATTACCCTTTTAAAATAGATAACTTGACTCCTTGGTAAAAATCAACAAACTACGGGGGTAAAATTATCAGGGTATTATTATTTATGAAAACAGAGATTAGTTACCGATTTGAGTCATCACAAGTGGCCAACCGCTTTTTACACGAATTAAAAGATTGGCCAGTCAATGACGTAAAAACACGTCTTTTTAATGGCGGCGACAGCGTTAAAGTAAGCTACGAATATGATGAAAGCGGATTTGATTATACCGTTGCCGAACTTGATGATTTAGCCGAGCAACACGGCGGACAAGAAGTGTCTAGTTAAGATACTAATACCTACGCTCAATAGCCACAACACACTTTATAGCCATGCCTATATTGTAAACTTTAAGCTTACAAAGTTATGTAGTAATAGGTATTACACAACGTATTAAAGACCCCTTACCCACTTCACTTTCAACCTCTATAGTGCCATTGTGCTCTTTAAGTACATTGTAAACTATAGCCATTCCCATACCTGTGCCTTGGCCTACGGGTTTAGTGGTAAAGAAAGGGTCGAACATTTGTTTAAGTGTATCAGCGTCCATCCCACAGCCGTTATCTGCCACTTCTATGTAAATATTGCCTTTATTGGCAAACAGCTTAATAGTTATTTTTCCTTGCTGTTCGTGCAAGTCATCACAAGCGTGTTTGGCATTAATTAATAAGTTTACAAAAACTTGTTTCATAGATGATATATTACACTGTGTTAGAGGTAACTTTTCAATGTGTAACTCTATAGCACACGTTCCCAGCTGGTTTTCGAGTAGCTTTAGCGTGCCATTTAATGATTCTGTAATATCTGCCATTGCAGTTACGTTGTCTTTTAGGCTTGCAAAGTCGACAAGGTTACTAACAATATGAGCGATACGCTCTAAACCCTCTTGGGTATCATCAACTAAGTCATCAATATCATCCACAATAAAGCTTAAATCGTTCTCTTGATTGAGCTGAACTAAAATAGACTCTAACTGCGATACTGAAATCGATTTATCTACAAATTGTTGAGCCGCCGTCATTAGCGAAACCAACACGGGCTTTATAAATTTTATACTTTCTACATTACTGGTTATGTAAGCAAGCGGGTTATTTATTTCGTGGGCCATGCCAGCAGAGAGTGTCCCTAGCGTAGCCATTTTTTCACTTTGCATTAAGGTTATTTGTTGGTTTTTGACCGTTTCGAGCTTTTCTTCCAGCTCTTGATTAACAATAAACAATGCCCGTGTTTTGTCTTCTAGTAGGGTTTCTAATTGATCTCTAGCTGATTTTTCGCGCAAATACGCTTTTTTATAATTGTAGTCGTCTTCAGCCATGGGGAGTCTCATATTTTATTTCAATTAAACACGAATCAAACCCATCATGCATACACTGAGCATGGTTAAGTTTAACATCAACTCCATAATGAGACGCAGCACCAAAAATAAGCCCTTCGGCGCACATACAAAGCTGCCGCTTAGAGTTGTAACGCATTAAAATAAGCCCGTCTTCAATAATTTGGGCGTCAATTTCAGGTAAATTAGGCTCATGATAAAGCTTAGCGACTTCAACATGAATTACTTTATCAATACCAATAATGAGATCAGCAAAGCAATTAAAGTTAGCAACAATGCTTGGATGACGTGCCTTTAAGTGAGAAAATAAATACTCTCCAAAGGCCTTTAATACCTCTGGCATAGACATAGAAAGTGCAGTTGCTACATCTTGTGCTAAACCAACTATTTCTTCATCTGGATAACTTTCTGCAGAAATATAAACACGACCCTCCGGTGCATTTTTTTCAAGTAAGTCGTCCCATGCTGCCATGCCACATTTTTCAATAACCAGTGCCTCAAGCCCTCTAAAGATAACGCCTTTCATGCATGTTCCCTCTATTATCACTTTTAGATTGTTAGCTGCATCTTCAATTAGTTACAAACGCTCGCTACCTTACTGCTCATATGTACACTAGGGTAATAAGTCTTACCCAGTAAAATATCAGCATTAAAGTAATAATAGTTTAGTGCTTGTAAAACGCCCAAAAATGTTCGTTATTTGTATGGTCAACGTTTAACATTAAGCGACATTAAGGAAGCGTGATCACATTCTGCTTTTTACTCTACTGGTGGCAACGCTATTGGCAGGGTCGTCTGGCCAAAAGTGCTTGGGGTAGCGCCCTTTCATCTCTTTTTGTACCTCGCGGTAACTACTATCCCAAAAATGTGCTAAGTCTTGGGTTAACTGTAGTGAACGCTTGCCTGGAGACAACAACTCCATTAGCAATGCTAATTTACCGTTAGCTAACATAGGTGTACTGGTTAAACCATATACTTCTTGCATGCGCACACTGAGCTTGGCGGGGCCATCAAGTTGGTATTCAATTTTTATGTTAGAGCCACTTGGTACTGTTAGTCGCAGTGGGAGTAAAGATTTTAGCTCGCTTTGCTGTTGCCAATTAAAACTGTTTTGTAGTGCCTCAAAATAATTAAACTTTTTAAGTTGCTCAAGGGTTTTAATATCTTCAAGGTATACCCCTAACCAATCACCTGCTGTTTCAATGAGCTGCTGCTGATTAATAATAGGAAACTGTTCTGGCATCAATTTGCTGGCTAGGCACATTCTAATAAGTAGTTGCTCACTTTCTTTTTGCTCGTTAAACAGTGAAAAGCCCTGTTTGGCAAACAAACTAAGCCATGCCTTGGCCCGCTCTGTTTTATCAAGCTTATGTTTACTTGGTTGGCTACTAAGGGTAATTTCCCCAAGTTTTACTTCATCTTGATGAATAAACCGAGCGGCTTTTTCATCAAACTCGCAGCGAGTCAACTCAGTGAATAAATGCGGTAAATACTCTTTAAGTGCTAATGGATTTAGCGCCGTGGCCGCAAAAATACGCCCGCCTTTATGTCCGCCCATACTGGCAATAGCTATATATTCGTCATTATGCCAATAATCAGGGTTTAGTTCAGCCCCTGCACCATTTGCTAATAAGTAGCCATTACCACGTTTTTTAGCAATCCGATCTGGATAGCCAAGCGACACTAATAAGCTTAAATGTTCAGTGTTTAAATCTGTACGACTGTCGGTAAATTTTAAGCGTTTTAACCAATAATTTAATTGCTGCTTAAACACCGGATGTGGTCGTTGTTGTTGACTATGCAGTGCTAGGTTGAGCTCATTGGCAGTACTAACTCGGCTTTCTAGTAAGGCCACTAAATAAATAGCCAAGCGATAAATCCCACTTAACTGTGGTTCTAACATTTGCGCTTTTAATAACATATGCGCTAAGCGAATATCGGCACCAAAGCCCAACATTTTACTACCCAGCGTGGTGAGCTTACCGTTACTATCTATAGCTTCAAGCATAGATAATAAATTAGTAGCTTGGCTGCATTGTTGCTCACTCGGCGGGTCAAGTAAGGTGAGTTCACTAATACTTGCACCCCACTGCTTCGCCTCAAGCATCAGTTGGCTAATATCTGAGGTAAGAATATCAGGGTTATCGTGGCTGTTTCGTCTTTCAATAGTTTGTTTGGAACCTAACCGATACACAACCCCTGGTTCTATTCGTCCTGCACGCCCTGCGCGTTGTACTGCCGATGAACGCGATATACTTTGCGTAGTGAGCTCAGTGACACCGGTTTTTAAATTAAAGCTGGCTGCACGGCGCTTGCCGCTATCAACAACAATTCTAATACCTTCAATGGTTAAACTTGTTTCGGCAACATTGGTCGTTAATACTACTTTTTTCATCCCTTGAGGCGCTGGTGCAATTGCTGCTTGTTGATTGGCTTTATCTTGTTCGCCAAATAATGTGGCAACAATACAATTACTGGGCAAGTCGATCAACGCTTGCTGCACTCGCAGTATTTCACGCTGGCCAGGTAAAAATACCAGCGCACTGCCTGTTTGCTCATTGAGTGCTTGTTTTATTATTGGTGGAATAGCATCAAGCCAGCGGCTTTCATCTTTTATTGGGCAATATATTTCGTCAATGGGGTAACTTCGCCCGTTTGATTGAATTACTGGGCAATTAAAAAACCCAGTGTAGCGTTCGCTATCAAGGGTGGCCGACATCAACATAATGGTTAAATCTTCACGCAGTGCCGCTTGCGATTCTAAAGCAAAAGCCAGTGCGGTATCTGCTGCGATGGAACGCTCATGAAACTCATCAAAAATAAGTAAATCAACATCATTAAGCTCAGGATCATTTTGTAACATGCGCGTAAGCATGCCTTCGGTAACTATTTCAAGGCGAGTTTGTGTGCTGACTTTACTTTCACCTCGCACCCGTAAACCGACACTTTGCCCTAGCGTTTCATTTTGGCAGTGCGCTAAATAGTTAGCAATATTTCTTGCAGCCAAGCGCCGCGGCTCTAACATGACGATGTGCTTATAATGCCCATCGCGCATAAGATGTAATGGCAACCATGTTGATTTACCAGCACCAGGCGGCGCTTGCAGTAAGGTGATTGGGTTGGCTTTTAAAGCATCAATGAGTGAAGTATATATTTCTTGAACCGGCAGCACGCTATTTACCCTAAATTACTTTGCCGCCATTGTAGCAAAAATTAGCAGTTATTTATGCAGAGTACGACTATGTGCTTGGCTGATCATTTCATCTAACGTTTTAGCCTCTTGCTGCTGCGCTTTATTTTGATCAGCACGATGCCTATTACTCACTATCCCTTCTATGCCTTTGGTGAAGCTCATTTGCTTAAAACAAGCTTGCTGCTGACGTAATTCATCTTGCTGTGAATCATCAATGCGCGCTTGTTGCTGCGTCGATAAGCCAGACAAAATACGCTTCATCCCTGATAAATTTTGTAAGCTCAGCGCCGAGCTCATTTGCTGGTTTTTATCCATACTGTTTATGTGCTGCTGAAGCTGCGATAAGCGTTGCTGCTCTAGGTTACTTCTTTGTTGCAACTGAGTTTGCTCGGCCAGCATTTTATCTAATTTTTGTTGTTGTAATCCTAAAAATTTATTAAGCATTCAGTTTACCCATCACTGCATTTAATTGAGTTATTGACTGTGAAAAATCCACTTGTTCGTTCAACCCTTGGCATAGAAATGATTCGATTTGTGGGTACAAATTTACCGCACTATCGAGTTCCGGATCTTTACCTGCTTGATACGCCCCTAAAGGAATAAGCTCATGCACTTGCATATAGCGGCTATAAAGCTTTTTCAATTTATAACAAAAACTTAGCTGCTCATCACTTACTATATTTGGCATTACTCGGCTAATCGATGAACCAATATTAATCGCCGGATAGTGGCCCTTTTCTGCTAAGGTGCGATCCAATACTATATGGCCATCAAGAATTGCTCGGGCGTTATCGGCTATTGGATCTTGTTGATCATCGCCTTCAGCTAATACTGTATAAATGGCGGTCATGCTGCCTTTGCTTTTTTCACTATTACCGGAACTCTCAACCAGCTGGGTTAATTTACTAAATACCGATGGCGGGTATCCTTTGGATGCAGGCAGCTCACCTACCGATAAACCAATTTCTCGCTGTGCTTGCGCATAACGGGTTAATGAGTCCATCAACAGCAATACATTTGAATTTTTATCTCTAAAATAGGCCGCCAATTTATGGCTAAGCTCGGCCGCTTTAATACGCAATAAGGGAGAATCGTCTGCTGGCGATGCTATTACAATGGCTTTTTTTAAGCCTTCTTTACCAAGGCTTTGCTCAATAAAATCTTTTACCTCCCAACCACGCTCACCGACAAGGCTTACAATAACCACATCGGCAGAGGTAAAGCGGGTCATCATGCCAAGCAACTTACTTTTACCTACACCCGAACCTGCAAATAGCCCTAAACGCTGGCCTTTTCCCACACTAAATAAGCTATTAATGGCGCGAATACCCACATCTAACGGCTCGATAACGCCTTTGCGCTCCAGCGGCGTTAAAGAATAATCGTTACCCAATTTACTGGCGTTTTTTGTGCTGTCTTGTTCAAGTGGGCCTAAGTTATCAATCGGCTGCATTTGCGCATCGAGCACACGCCCTAATAACTTTTCAGAAATAGCCACATGAGTGTTTTTTATAACTGGCCTAACGCGTCCACCTGAATATAAATTTTGTATTTTTTTCAGGGGCATTAAATAGGCTTCATCTTGATTAAAGCCTACGACTTCAGCGTCATACCAGTGACCATCAACACTTTCTACTTGGTATTTTTCACCCATAGCAAATTGCCCACCGGTAGCGGTAAGCGTTAAACCATTTACTCGCGTTAAGCGGCCATAACTTTTAACTAATTCAGGCGGGGTTAGCGCTTTCAGCGCAGACTTTAAGCAAGTATGAAGTGGGTTAGTCATGCGGTTGCGCTTTTAAAATTTCAGGTATCACTTCATCCAAAAGGCTTTGTAATCGCTCTGAAAAAGAAAATCGATGTGTTTGTTGCTCTGCCACCAATTCAACGTCTCCACTGCTTAGAGCCTCATCAAAATAAGTCGGCACTGAAAACTCAGCTAAACGTGCATCACTAAAGCAGTGGCGATCAGCCCCTGAGAACATAATTTTAGTTATTACATCACGGTCGCTAAGTAAGGAAATAGCTTTTTCAATCAACTGAGTACGTATTTCGGGGCGTACTTTTAGCTCACAGTCGATAACTTGCTCAGCCAAGGTGCTTATCATTAAGGCAAGGTCTTGTTTAAACTCATCATTAAAGTTAAGTAGCTCATTATTAGCTTTATCAAATAAAGTGTTAAAACGTTCAATAAGCTGTGTTTTTTGCGCTTCAAGACGTTCAGCAACCCGTAGCTCTATTTGTTGCTCCATTTGCTGCTCTAATTCACTTTGCTTATCGGCTGCCCCCTGCGCAAGACCTTTTTCAAAGCCCTGCTGTAAACCAACACGCTGAGCAGCATCTAAACGCTCTTGCAGCGTTTGATGTTGCTCATTTTTATTTAAAGTGGGAAACCTAAATGCTTGACTCATAGTTAGCCTGCGGTCTCTTCTTCAAATAAGCGATATTCAATATCACCTTGTTTGCTCATGTCTCTTACTATCGACATAATTTCTTTTCTGGCGGCAATCACTTTGCTCAGTGGTTGCGCGCTTAAACCATCAATTTGTTGTTGGTACACCTGCGCTAAACGTTTAGGTAATGCACCTAAAACACGCGCTAAAAACTCACTGTTTACACCCTTTAACGACATCGTCCATAACTCATCTGGAATGTCATTAAGCAACAAGGTTAGTGTCTCGTCTGTTTGCTTAATTAAGCCATCAAAGTCGTACATTTTCTCTTGTATTTCATCAGCTACGTTAGTGTTATGTTTTTTCATGAGTTCGATAATTTGGCTCTTATTACCGTTGTAACGATTCATAATTTCTACCGCTTTATCGACACCATTCACTTGTGCACCTACTTGGCGGCCAACAAATTCAATACACGATTCAAGCGTTAAACGCACATCATCAATAACGTGTTCGCTCACTTCACGAAGGCTGGCAATACGATACAGTAAATCATCATGCTTCGATTCTGGAAACAGTACAATAATGGCTGAGGCTTGCTCTGGGGGTAAAAAGGCCAAAAACAGCGCCTGCATTTGCACATGTTCCTGATCTAAAAAGCGTACTATAAGCTCTGGCGGGATCCACTCTAAACGACGTAAATCGTCATTCATTGCACCACCATAAATATCATCAAGCATAGTTTTGGCAAGCTTACGGCCGACGGCTTTATCAAGTGCTCGCTCTAAATACACACGCGACGCGCCATTGACACCACTTTCATTGCGGTAACAATCAAAAAATTCACTCAAGGTGCCTGCAACATCCTGTTGAGTAACATTTGAAATTTTAGCCATGCGCTCAGAAATAGCCTGTACTTCACGGCGGCCTAATTTACGAATAACACTGGCGGCATTTTCTTCGCCCATGCTTAGCAATAAAATAGCGGCGCGATCTAACGCCGGTAATTGTGAGCCTTTATCAAGCTTTTCTTGATTCAATTTCAACTCCTTGTTCTACCCAATATTTTATTACCGACGTGACACGCTCGGTTTCTTTATTAGCAAGTAACTGCATGTGCGCTATTTGTTCTTCAAAGTCATTGCCTATTTGCGGTAACGACATATTTTGATGTTCGCTTTCGCCTTCTTTGGCGGTTAAGTTTTCTATTTGCGATTTAGCATTAATGGCGTCATCAAGCGGACTGCTTTGTCTTTCTGTTGCAGAGGCTGATTTAACTTCATTATCAGCGGTTGCCATGGCGTTGTTTGCTTCGCTACTTTTACCTTTTATCAAGTGATTAACTAAAGGACGCACACCAAATAAAATCAGTAATAAACTAATTAAAGTACCCACAATATAACGAGCATACTCTTTAAGCTCGGGCATTTGCCACCACTCAAGGCCTTCACCCGGTGCTAAAATCTTTTGCTCTACAAAGGCAAAGCTAGTGATGTTAAATTGATCGCCCCGTGCGTCGTTAAACCCCGTGGCTTTTTTTACCATTTCACCTAATGAAGCCAGCTTTGCTTCGCTCCAGCCATCAGCTGTTCCAGCTACTTGCTCATTAATAAGTACCGATAAGCTCATGTTTTTAATACGGCCTACTTCAAATTGGGTGTGAGTCACTGAGCGACCATTTTCAAACTGTCGCTTACTCTCACTACGTTGTGAAGTACGCTCGTTGTTTTCATCTTCAGCTTGTTCATTAGGCACAGGAGGCTCGTTAGCTAAAGAGCCAGGAATACCCGCCGCCAGTTGATCTAAGGTGCTATCTGATTTAATAAATTCTTGAGTTAATACATTTTGTGGATCAACCATTTCACGGGTTTCTTCTACTACGCTAAAATCAACATCACTAGAAACCTGAATTCTAAAATTACCTTCCCCCAAAATTGGCAACAACATTATAGAGGCGCGTTGCTCTATATTGCGCTCAACTTTTTCAATAAAGGCGAGCTTTTTATCGGTTTCTTTGCCTACTGGGGTGGTATCAAATAAGTCGCCGCTGAGTAATTTACCACGCTGATCCACCACCGACACAGAACGAGAATCAAGCCCAGGCACACTGCCAATAATCAGTGCAATAATGGCTTCCACTTGCTCTGGTTTAAGCTCATGCCCTGGCGCTAAATCAACCATCACAGACGCTGCGGTTTTTTGCTCTGTACGACCAACAAACAAGCTACGCTTAGGGACTGCCAAGTGCACGCGCGCATTACGTATGCCTTGCATGTTAATAATGGTGCGTGCCAACTCACCTTCTAAGGCATGCTGGTATTGCATAGATTCGATAAATTGACTGGTGCCCATAGACACTTTGTCGCTAATATTCTCAATACCCTCAGGCATAGAGGCTTTTATTCCTCTAGCCGCAAGCGTGATTCGCGCATCAGCCAGTTTTTCTTGTGGCACTAAAATATTACCGCTGTCGGTATCAATGCGGAACGTGATTTGTTCTTTATCTAAAATTTCTAAAATATTGGCTTTATCATAGCTTTCTTGATTACCGTAAAGCGGTACGTAGTTTTTAGCCGAGGTCCATAAAATAAGGACTATGGTCGCCGCCACTAAGGTGGCTAACAATGCAATAGTTGCAACACTTCTGTCACCTGAGTTGCCGAAGTTTAATTTGTTTGAGAGATTAACCACTCTTTCTTTTAGGTTACTCTCATTTTGCTCAGGTACTTTTGCTAATTCTCCTTTCATATCAGCCTCTACAGTGACATGCGCATGACATCATCAATGCCATTGAGCACTTTATTGCGCATTTCCATAAGCATAGAAAAACTAAGCCCCGCTTTTTGACTAGCGATCATTGCGCCTACCACATCTTCACTTTCACCAGTATCAACGGCTTTAACCATCTCACCGGCAATATTTTGTTGGGCGTTGATAGAGCGAATAACATGCTTAAAATCTTCACTAATATTTACATTTTGATTACTGATAGCAGCCGGCTCTATACTCTCTGGACCTGCAATTTTTTGCATGTCCATCATTTTGCCCAGCATCATTTGTTGACTTTCAATTGGCGACATTCTTTTTTTCCTTCAAATTATGCAATTGCATCAATATCAATACCGCATTCACGCATAGCGGCAATTTTGTATCTTAATGCTCGGGTAGTTACGCCAAGCGCCTGTGCAGTTTGGGTGCGATGCCCTTTAAATCGACTCAATAAACTGTATATATAATCAAACTCCGCCTGCTTTTTATTCTCTTTTAACTGAGAAGCACAGAAATCGACTGCCACTGGTGAGCATTCTGGTAAATTTAAATCTTCAACCTGAATTTCAACGCCTCTGGCCATCACTAAAGCTCGTTGGATTACGTTTTCAATTTCTCGTACATTGCCCGGCCAGTTGTAACAAAGCATCACATCTTCGGCTTGCTTGCTAATATGAAACTCAGAGTTGCCGTATTTTTTTATAAAGTGATGTGCCAATGGGATGATGTCATCAATACGATCCCGTAGTGCAGGCCAACTAAGCGGTAATACATCTAATCGATAAAATAAGTCTTCACGAAAAGCGCCTTGCTCAACTTGTTCACGCAATACGCGGTTAGAGGCGGCAATAATGCGAATGTCTAAACTTATTTTTTGATGACTGCCGAGTCTTTCAACTTCTCGCTCTTGTAATACGCGCAGTAATTTAGCTTGAAGTTCCAATGGCAGCTCAGTAATTTCATCAAGTAAAATAGTACCGCCATTGGCCAGCTCAAATTTACCTGGCTGAGCATTCACCGCGCCGGTGAACGCGCCTTTATTAAAACCAAATAACATGGCTTCAAGCATATTTTCAGGAATAGCGGCACAGTTAACCGCAATAAATGGCTTATCTCTACGCTCTGAAGCTTTATGAATAAAGTGCGCTAACTTCTCTTTACCTGTTCCCGATTCGCCAGTGATCAACACCCCTGCGGCGGTTTGAGCCGCGCGATTAGCCAAACGAAGTACTTGCTGTGACTTAGTTGAAACAGCGATTAAATCTTCAAACCCATGCTTCATTGAATCAGTGTTTCTGATTGTTTTTTTAAGCTGTTCTGCAAAGAAAGGTTTTAATAAATAATCAACTGCGCCACCGGCATTAATTGTTTTTGAAGCAATTTCACTTTGTGAAGAATCGACTAACGTCACAATTTGCGAAGTGGGGCATGTCTTACGCAGTAATTTTACTAATTCAACCAGTTCGAGCTGTTGAGTATCTGCATCAACAAACACAAGCTCTGGCTTACTGGTAAGGCAGTGACTAACCGCATCGCTGATGGAGTTTGTATGCAGAAACTTAAAGTTTTCGGCAAATACAACCTGCTGAATTTCAGACGTTGGCTGTTGTTCACTGATCCATAAAAGGTATCTTTGACTCATATTATTCCTTTGCGGTGCAATTAACTTGAGTGTCGGAAAAGACGAACTAAAACACGGCGATTAGACGATGCGCCCTGCTCTGAATTTTTTATAATGGGATAACGTTGACCATGCGCTCTTACTTCTAACATGTCTTTTGGTAAACCAAATTCAATGAGTCTGGCAGCAACGTCATCTGCTCTTTCTTTTGAAAGCAGCCGATTTGATAGCGGCGAGCCCGTATTATCCGTGTGGCCATCAACCAGTACTTTACTTACACGGCTGTCTAAAGAGATGTAACGCACTAAATCTTTTAAAAATTTAAGATCTTTAGCCGTTGTTACTGTGCGCTGCCCACTGGCAAACTGTAATTGATGGTCGCGTGCTTGCTCCCAAGAAAGCGGAGATAAACTAGCTAAACACTGCTGATAATCTGCAACTATTTTATCGCTATGGGTATTAGTAAAGGTAAGGCGAAGTTGTTCATCACCAAAGTTTATAACGCTGTCTAACCAACCGCCCTGCTTAATGATGCGAAGTAACGGTGTCATATCTGCAGAAAATTTTACTTCATTATCTTTGATATCTTTAGACATAAAGTTAAGAGGCGCAAGCACTGTACTTGCTGGCTGCCAATCGGCTTTACGAGAGAGAACATGCAAACTTGTTATCGGTTTATCTTGTAAAAGCCAAGTAAATACAAGTTGTTGCTGTTGTGCAGGTACTGTTTTCACTTCAAGTAGCGCATAATTATCAAAGCGCTGCTGTAGCGAGCAAGCAAACGAGTTACTATTTACTGACCAAGTGGAGTTTTCGTAGCTTTGAACCAGGCTTTGCTCTGATGCGTACCCCTGTGGCAAAATAAAAACAGCACAGGGTAATGCAAATTTAATCAGCTGAGTTAATCTATTCATGTATATTCCGTATAAAGCTAAATAGAACAATTAAGTTTTTCAAATCAATAGCGAAATACAACAAATACAAACACAGTATTACTGAATATCACTAAGTTAATGTAACCCCACGATCGTAGCGATTGCCTTAGACTGGGAGCTTTGCGTCCTATGCTTTCGCATAGTTTGCCGTTTAATTTACTTATGCATTATTTTAAACCAACATAAAAACTAGTAATTATGTACAATAAAAACAGTAGACTATAGCTAAATATCACTAAATGCAAACATTACTCTATAAAATTCATAGTCAATTCATGTTACACTACATTTACAACTATTTATCCTAACGAACCGAGTATATCTACGCGGATAGTATCTGGAATTTCATTATAAGAAAGAACGACTAAGCTGCCTTTAGTAAAAGTTTTAGCATAACGTGCCAGCAGCGGTCTTAGCTGTGGAACCACAATTAATGTTGGTGTTACACCTCTTGATTTCATGTCTTCGACTATCATCGGCATGGTGCGTTGAAATTGCCCCAGTAAATTAGGATCTACCGCAAAACTATCTAGTACTACTTTGCCCGCCTGCATGGCTTGATCAAGTGAGCTTTGTAAAGTGCTTTCTAGCTTTTCATCTAGGCTGTAAGCACTGAGTTCATCACGATTACCCATCACCTGTTTTACCAATACTTTTTGCAGTGCACAGCGTACGTCTGAAACCAGCAAAATCGGATCTTTAGTTACCTCTACGCTGTCTATTAATGTGCCGGCAATAGTGACTATGTTTTTAATACTTATGTGTTCTTTTAGTAGTAAACGAATCACTTTTAGCTGTAAATTAGTCGGTAATGCTTTTTCGAAGGTTTCGGCTAAGCTAGGTGAGATTTCTTTTAGCCGTTCATTTAGCTTTTGTACGTCTTCATAACTAAATAACTCATCTAAATGTTCTTTGATCACTTTGCCGGTATGAGTAGCAATAATGGTGCCTAAATCAACCACAGAGTAACCCATATTTAATGCTTGGGTTTTGCTGTCATCTTTTATCCAAACGGCCTCAAGCCCATAAGCAGGATCAGTGGTTAATTCACCATCTAAGCTGCCGTATACATCACCGGTATTTAACGCGAGTAACTCTTTGGCGTTTACATTAGCACTTGCAACAGGCACACCGGCTAAGTTTACTTTGTATTCTTGTGGATTTAATTTTAGGTTATCTTTTATTCTGATCTCCGGTAATAAAAATCCAAGTTGCTCAGAAAGATTTTTACGCACACCTCTTAAGGTTTTTACCAGCTCTTCCCCTTTGTCTTTATCGGCCAAATAAACCAAACGAAAGCCAAGCTCAACCGACAACTTATCAACATGAGAAATATCTCCCCATTCTAAGTTAGCCTGTTGCTCACTTAAAATGGTGTCGGTCATTTGTTCGGCTTCAATTAAAGAGTTATCGGGGAGAGAGCGTTGTAATCGCCAAGCAACATAAAATAATGGCGCGGCAAACCCTAAAAAGGCGACAGTGGGCATACCTGGCACAATACCAAGCGTAACCATAATTAATGCAGCAGTAAAAATAACACGCGGAGAGGCAAGTAACTGCTTACCTACTGCTTCACTTACATCGCCTTCATCGTTCATACGCGTAACAATAATTGCCGCAGCAACCGCGAGTAATAACGAAGGAATTTGCGCAACTAAGCCATCACCTATAGTTAACAGCGCAAAACGTTGGAACGCTTCGGCTAAACTTAAACCATGTTGGAAAGCACCTATTGATACACCGCCCAACAGGTTGATCACTAATATAATTAAACCGGCAATGGCATCACCGCGCACAAACTTAGAGGCGCCATCCATAGAGCCATAAAAATCGGCCTCTTGGGCTATAGTACTGCGTCGCTCTTTTGCTTGCTCAGGGCCAATTAATCCGGCATTTAAATCGGCGTCAATTGCCATTTGTTTACCGGGCATGGCATCTAGAGTAAAGCGTGCAGCCACCTCAGAAATACGCTCACCGCCTTTGGTAATAACCACAAAGTTAATCACCATTAAAATAACAAACACCACAATACCAACGACGTAGTTACCGCCTATAACCACTTCACCAAAGGCCTGAATAACGCGACCTGCCACATCTGAGCCTTCATGGCCATGCAGTAACACCACACGTGTTGAGGCAATATTTAGGGTTAAACGCATCAAGGTAGCGACTAACAAAATAGTCGGAAATACAGAAAAATCGAGTGGCTTTTTAGTAGACACAGCGACCAACAATACAATCACCGACAATACAATGTTGAAGGTAAATAATGCATCTAATAACCATCCTGGTAATGGCAAAATAACCATCGACAAAACAGCTAACAGCAAAATAGGAATAGCGGTATAAGGTTGAGTAAAACTGCGCCAGTTCAAATTATAACTCCAACATCTAAGGTTTCTGTAAGTTTTTAGGGATTGTTAATTCAGGCAATGCGGCGGGTGCTTGTCCTCGCCCTTGCTTGTATGCTTTTAATTGCAATACATAGGTCAGTACATAGGCAACCGCACTGTATAAGCCGTTGGGCACTTCTTGGTCGACCCGAGTCGAAAAGTAAATAGCCCGTGCTAATGCGGGGATCTCTATAATTTCTTTGTTATTCATGCGGGCGACTTCGCGTATTCTCAGCGCCATTTCATCTACGCCTTTAGCGACAACATAAGGGGCTTTAGCCGCTTCTTCACTGTACTTTATTGCCACAGCATAATGAGTAGGATTAGTAACAATCACATCAGCAGTGGGAACACGCTCTTCAATTTTTCTATTCGATTGCTGATATTGTATTTGCCGAATTTTATTTTTTATCTCAGGGCTACCATCTGAAGATTTACGCTCTTCTTTTACTTCTTGGTGGGTCATTTTTATTTTATCAGCAATCTGTTTTTGCTGAAAAGGCACATCAATAACCGCAATAAAAAGTAGTAAAGTTACCGTGATCATTAACGATAAAAATAACAACTCAATGCCTTGGCCTATCGCCACTTTGATATCTAAGTTTTGTAATACCATCAGCTGCATCCACAGCTTAGTTAAAAAGGTATATAAGCAAATCGCCAGTAAGGTTATTTTTAGTATTGATTTAAGCAGCTCGACTAACGACTGCTTACCAAACATTTTGCCTAACCCGGTTAATGGGTTTAGCTTACTCATTTTTAGCGCCACGAGTTTTTTTGAAAACACAAACCCACCAGGTAAACACCCAGTGATCCACATTGCGCAAAAGCTTAATAATAAAAACGGCGTGAGAGTCGATAGCATATTCATAATGGCATCACCCAATGCGATGGGCATCATTTTTTTATTATTTATAATAGAGTGATCCAGCACCATAGTACTGTTCATTAAGTTTACAAATAAGCTGTAAAATAAATTGGCAAACCACAATAACCCAGCAATACTAACCATTAATAAAATAGCGGTATTGAGCTCTTTTGAGCGCGCGACTTGGCCGTCTTCTTTGGCTTTTTTTAATCGTTTCTCTGTGGGTTGTTCTGTTTTTTCTTGCGAGCTATTTTCAGACATACCGCTACCTCATCGCTTGTGCAAAGGTTGTTAGCACATGATACGTTAGCCTTGAAAGCGCACTTCCTGTGTACTCTAAGGTCATAAATACGCAGAAAAACCCCATCAATAGCGACATAGGGAAACCCAATACAAAAATATTTAATGACGGCGCCGCCCTACTTGCTACACCAAAGGTTAAGTTAACCAATAACATGGCGACTATCCCTGGTAGTGACAGCAATAAAGCAGAGGAAAACATCCACGCAAACAACATAATAATCGCCTGAATATCAAACTCATAAATACTGCGACCAATCGGGAAGCTATGAAAGCTCTCTACCATAACCTGCAAAGTTATTAAGTGACCATCTGCGGCAAAAAACAGTAATGCACACATAATCCAAAATAACTGTCCCAATAATGCCACTTGGTTACCACTGCCGGGGTCCATAACTAGCGCCATTGATAAGCCCATCTGCATGGATAAGATCAGCCCTATCATTGCCATTACTTCAAACAAAATACGCAGCGATAACCCCATCATTACCCCAAAAATAATTTGTTCGAAGGTTAAAATGGCGGCATCTAAAGAAAACAAGTCAATAGCAGGTGCAAGTGGTAACTGCGGAGCAACTAAAAAAGCCAACATCATAGACACTAAAATACGAGAGCGTGGCGTTACCGCCGGATTGTCAAATACCGGCATAGACCATAAAAGTGCAGAAAAGCGTACAAATGGCCACCAAAGCGTGCCCATCCAGCTGACTAAATCAGTAGACGTTAAAGAGAGTAATGAGCTCAACCAAATACCCCAGGTAACATAAATTTGAGCTTATCAAACCAATCAATCATTATTTGTAGCATCCAATGTCCCGCAAATACCACCATTAATAAGGTTAATAACATACGCGGTAAAAACGTTAGGGTTTGCTCTTGAATAGAAGTAGCCCCTTGAATAATAGCCACCACAATACCAAGTATTAAACCCGGCACAATTAAGACTAAAATCAGTTTTATAATGGTGTAAACCGCGCTTGAAATAAGCTCTACCGACATTTCTGGGGTCATGGTGACATTCCAAATGTTGCTGCCAGCGTACCCGCTATCATTGACCAGCCATCGGCAAGTACAAACACCATGAGCTTAAACGGTAAGCTGATGATCAGCGGTGATAGCATCATCATACCCATAGACATCAGCACACTACTGACAACTAAATCAATGATTAAAAAAGGAATAAATAACATAAAGCCAATTTGAAAGGCCGTTGTGAGCTCACTTAATACAAACGCAGGCATTAACACTTCAAACGGAATCTCTTGCACGGTGAGAGTGGTTGGCTCATTGGCTATTAATAACACTTGGCGTAATTCACTTTCGCGAGTTTGTCTGAGCATAAAAGCACGCAAAGGCTTTTCTGCGGTGAGTAAAGCTTCCTCTAATCCTATGGTTTGCTGCTGAAAAGGCGTATACGCGTTTTGATAAATGTCTTGCCAAACTGGTCGCATAATCAACATAGTGAGCATCAGTGAGATGCCAATTAAAATTTTATTCGGCGGGCTTTGTTGTAACCCCATAGCTTGGCGCAAAATCGCCAATACAATGATGATTCTGGTAAACGACGTTAAAACCATCAGTAGCGCAGGCAATAAACTCAATACCGTCATTAATAAGAGTATTTGCAGTTTAACGCTGTAGTCTTGTCCGTCGGCCGTATCTTTTAGAGAAAACAGCGTAAGTTCTTCTGCATTTAGCCAGCTTGGTAAAAACAACATGATTAACAGTAGGCTAACTTTAAAAATTACGCGTTTATTCATTTGTTTATTGATCCTTTGCGGTATCTGTTTGAGCAAATTTCAAACCATACTGCCCTTCAACCATTACCACTTCTGCTTTAGCAAAAAATACCCCATTCACTTTTACATCAAGCGCTTCACCAGCTACTTTGTCTAGCTTAAGCACATCGCCTTCTTTGGCTTGACTAAGCTCGCCTAAGGTAATTTCAGTACTTGCTACTTCAAGAGTGACGAGTAAAGGAACATCTTGAAAAAATGACATATTCCCTTCATTAGTTTTATCAGCAGATTTGTCATCAAATCCATCAAAAGCATCAAGCTCTAAGCCCGCTAAGGCGCTATCAAGGTTCTCGTTCATAATTTAGTTACTCGTTGTATTATTTGATAATTGTGTAATTTGAAATGCTAAGCCAGTCTCTTGCTCAACGACTTGGCCTTTAAATATTTGTTTATGGCCTAGGTTAAATAGCGCTGCTTCGTTAAGTTCAATGGGTAATACACCGCCGGCCACACAAGCTTTTAATTGCTTTAAAGTGACTTTTTTCTTCGCCATTTCAATCTGACCTTGCACCGCAAACTGTGCCCACATATCAGTATTGAGTGTGTTACTATTTGCTGAATCTTGCTCGCTATCAGCTGCGCAAAAAAAGCTAATTGGCAGCCATAAAAACCAACTTATTACTTGGTTTTCTAATATAAACCGCACTTTAAAGGCTAAGTATTGTAATGCTTCAGGTAAGGTATGAGATTTTTGTATCTCACCTAATAACGCTGAGCGTTCTCTAAATAATAAGCCTTGAATGCCCTGCACTTGGCGCTGTAGTAAACGACCACAAATACGGCTTTCTGTTGAGCTTAATTCGTTATTCACCTCGTCAGAGACTTGCTCTGTGCTGTTAACATTATTAAATTGCCCACCTAAGCATAAATCCGCTGTTTTATATGCACTTTGATAATCAAGCGCTAAATAGGCCTCACCTTGAGTAGGCGCAAATAAAGGACAGGCAAGAAATATCCTTGGGGATTCTTTAAACCAACTGTTAATAACCGAATGCGAACAAGGCGAAATTTCGACATCAAAACGGCTGTCGTTAAACAATTGGGCTAGCTCTAACTCCAAAGTTTTACGAATATTAACGTTTATGTGCGCTGCTTTTTGCTGTGCTTGTTCATATGCTCTTTGCTCAAGCGTGAGTGCAAATGGAGTAATATGCTCAGAATTTTTCGCTTTAATTAGCTTTGTTTTAGCGTTTAACGTTTTACTCATACCACTGTTTTTCCTGATTCATTTATATTCAGCTTATGCTCGTCTTTTTGGCTTTTTTCAATTGGGCTTGTAACTGTAAACGATTAACAATATCGCTGCGTAAGCGCTCATTTTTGCTTATCCACTCAACCCCTAAAAACATTAATTTTTCACTCACTGCACGACGATACATCACCTTGCCTGCCAATCGATTAGTTTTATCAAACACCACAATAATTTTATTGGGGATCGTCTTTTCAGCAGGCACTAATAACCCCACACCGCCCACGCTAATGTCTTTTGCCACACCATGGCATAGTGAAATATCAATAAAACAACGGCGTAATAACTGCACGCCTACTCCGCCAAGCTGAACTGACTCAGGCTCGTAATTATCTTTGAGGTTTAAGTTCCATCTTTTGTAACTTCGTTTAGTGTCTGGTTGGTTACTCATAATTCTCTTCAAGACGTAGCACGGGTTTGTTAGCCGTTGCCGCACCAGCCGCTTTTTTTATCGGATTGTTAATGTTGCTATCATCAAATAATTGGTTAAATTTATCCTGCGCATCTTTAGTTAAGATCAGCAGTTCAACACGTCTGTTTTCGCTGGCTTTCTTATTTTCTTTATTAATTGGCCGATTTGATGAAAACGCATTTACTTGAAGCACCTGACTTGATGGCATTCCGCCCATAGTCATTACTTTTCTTGCTTGCTGCGCTCTATCGCCAGAAATGTCCCAATTACGAGAGCTGCCATCAACAAATAAGCTGGCATCGCTGTGCCCAGAAATAATAATTTTGTTGTTAATGTCTTTAACTAAGCCGCCAAGGTATAGAAACAGATCTTCAAAAAATGGGGTCATTTGCGACTTTGAGCGTTCAAACATTTGATGATGCTTGTCGTCTCTAATAATCACTCTTAGCCCCAGGGGCACTTCTTCAACTAGTAAGTTATTTTTTAGTAACTCTTCTTTACTGAGTTCCTCAATACTTTCCAGTAATAAACTCAGCTCAGATGAAGCTTCAAATTGGCTATCAATTGCTGAATTTAACTTCTCGCCTTGCCCAGCTTTAGGCTCAACGGTGCCATCGGGCACTTGTAATACTTCACTCATTCCAGGTTTTGGAGAGTCTGGAGGCGTAATTCCCGACTCTAGGTGTTTAATTACTGAAGGAGAACCCCCTAAATCAACGGGGAATGGGCTATTTTGAGGGTCAAAAATAGCGGGGCCACCATCAAAAATTGAGTGAGTTCGCATGTAGTGTGCTATTTCTTCACGCTCTGATTCATTGGTGATCGCCATAATCCACATCACCATAAAAAACGCCATCATCGCCAAAGTAAAATCGGCAAAGGCAACCTTCCAAGCACCACCATGAGGCTTTTCGGTTGCTCTTCTACGAGAGCGTTTGATGACGATTTCTTGATTTTTGTTTTCCATTATTAAGCCGCCTTATTATTGATCCACTCTTCCATGGTGGTGAAGGTCGGTTTAATTTCTTCATTAATTAATTTTCGGCCTGAATCAGTCGCCACAATAGGCACATGCCCTTTAGCATGCGCCACTAACATGGCACGCACACACTCAAACATCGCTACTTGTTTTTTCACATACTGCTCCATCGCTGAGGCAAGCGGTGCAATTAAACAGTAACAAGCAAAAATACCAATAAAAGTACCCACCAACGCCGCGGCTACATGGTAGCCAATTTCACTCAAAGGTCCATCAAGGTGCTGCATAGTAATAATAATGCCGCCAACCGCTGCTAAAATACCAAAACCAGGCATAGCTTCAGCAATATTAGCCAATGAATGAGAAGGCTTAAGGCGCTGCTCTTCAATGGTGTAAATCTCTTGCTCTAACATGGCATCAAAATCATGCGAGTTAATTTTTCCCATACTAAACAAACGCAAGTTATCGCAAATAAAAGTTACTAGCTGAGGGAACTCATACACTTTAGGGTAGGCAAGAAAAATAGAGCTAGTTTCTGGGTTTTCAACATGCTCATCCAACCCCTTTATACCTTTCACTCTGGCTAGATCTAATAAAGAGTAAATAACCAGTAACAAGTCATGGTAAAGCTCAGACGTATCGGTTCCTTTACCACTAATAAACTGATACTTTAATTGCGATAACATTTCTGTCAGTACATATTTCGAATTACCCACAATTAGCGCCCCAAAGCCTGCGCCAAAAATAATTAAAAACTCGTATGGCTGCCACATAGTGGCGATGTTGCCGCCCGCAAACGCAAAACCACCTAATACTGTTGCAAGTACTACTATTAAACCTATAACTCTTTGCATTCTTTATTCCTTAGGTATTAGATTTTTTGAAGCGTTTGTGTCAGCGCTTCAAGTGCTTGTTTATGAAGTTGGCAAACACGTGCCTCGGTTAAATCGAGCGTTAATGCAATCTCTTTCATATTCATTTCGTGCATGTAATATAATTGCAAGAGCAGCTTTTCTCGGGTATTTAGTTTGCTCATCGCCATTTTGAGGGTGGCTGCTGTGTCTTCTTTTTCGTGTGCATGTGCACAGGTAAGCGCTAAGTTAGGATTAGCTTCCAATAGCGCTTCAAGGCTATCAAATGCTTCAGCTTGCTCACTGTAATGCAGCTGAATAAGCTCTTTATGGCTAATCCCTAACGCCTCACACATTTCGGTATCTGTTGCATCACGACCAAGCTTTTTTTGCAATGAACGGCTCATATCACGAAGCTGATGAGACTGCTGCCGCAACTGGCGAGGGCGCCAATCGACACGCCTAAATTCATCTAACATAGCACCACGAATACGCTTAAACGCAAATGCAGCAAATTTCTCATCTAAATCCCGGCCATAGCGACGAATAGACGAAAGCAGCGCAATAATGCCTATTTGGTAAATATCATCACTATCGACAATAATGCCCACTTGAGTGCGCATGTGTGCAGCCGCCCGATTAACCAAGTAAGCGTACTGCGATAATAGTTGCGTCTCTTTTTGTGGTGTAAAGGTGACTGGTGGTTCTGTTATTAACTCACCCCACTCTTCTTGCAGCATCATAGCGATGACCTATTGAATGAAGACGTTCGTAACGAGTACGTTATCTAATCGAACTGAAACCGCATTTGCTAAAACCACATTAAACTGCTCGAGTAAATCTTTTTGAATTGCATCGATATCTTTAAAAGCTTCTTTTACTTGGCTGTGGCTCATATTAGCAAACTGTTTTACCAGTACATTTCTCACTAGCGGCTCCATCGCTTCTGTCCCTGTATTGAAAATAGACGGCGAAGTTACAAGTACTAAGTCGAGCACTAAATAACGCGCAACTGACCCTTCTGATACGCTTATAATGAAGCGCTCCATTTGATGATATTCAACCTTTGTTATATCGGCTTGCGGGCCTTCTTCTGATGAGTCACTGCCGTTAAAAAACTGTCCCGCAAAAAATGCAGACGCAATAAGTACAATTACAGTTAGGGCTATTATTATTTTTTTCACTTTTATCTCTCTTAATCCAAGGTAGTTATACTAATAAATCTAACGAATCTGATTGCAGCTTAGATGCGCGAGTGTTGCTGTCATCATCCATTGAAGGCATCTCAGTGTGATTACTTGCAATGTCGTCATTGTCATTTTGGTGATGAGATTGCTGCTGTTTATCACTCAAATTAACATCAACTGTGGTATTCGAATTTTGCGACAAAGACTGGCGTAACTGCTCTAAAGTTTGCGCGATAGCATCTCTTACCTGCGTATTACTCGTAATTAAACTGACTGAAGTTTTATCCCCTTCGATATTGATAGATATTTCAATACTGCCGAGGTTAGGAGGGTCTAATCTAATTTGCGCCCGCTGTAGCTGCTGCCCTATTTGCAATTTTACCTTATCGCCAAGTACATGTAATAAGCGCTGCCCCCATTCACTAGGTGCCTCTTTTAATTTCTCTTTTTGCCACTCAAAGGTTTCTGGTGCGGTGGCGGCAGATGAGAAAGCACTCACTAATGCTGATTTTTGACTGCTACCTTCACGGCTTTCAGCATTAAATATTTTCGATTGCGGATTTTGTGACAGCGCAGCAAGCTCGAGTTTACTGAGCCCAATACTCGGTTGTGTGGATATTTGCTCACTGGTTAAGCTACTTGACTGCGCTTGTCCATAAGTGTTCGACATTACTGATGGTTGATTTAATCGGTTCAAAAGCGCTTGTGAATACAATGTTTGTGGTGTTTTGGCTAAATCGAGTGTGTTTAATTCTTTATTAACGAGTGTATCCGCTGGCGCTACGTTTATAGCTGCAGAAGGCACAGTTAAAGCATCACTATGCACAGTCGTATTTTGTGCGAGCGCAGTTTTAGCGGGCTCTTGAGCTACAATGCTGACTTCGTGCTGAGTCTCTAAAGTCTTACTCTTTAACTGCTCATCAATAACAAGCTGTACTGGTAGTGTTTCCACTACTACAGTGTCGCTATCAACTACAAGGTTATTATTTTGGTTAAGTATAGTCATAACAGGCGCGTTTTTTTTATTGTTATCGAGGTTATAATTAGCGGTGCTAAAAAAATATGGATTTATTATTTCATCCACTTCTTCAGTGACTTCTTCTTGAGCTAGCTGTTCTGAGCTCTCGCGAGGTTGCTCAACATGCAAATCTTGCTGTTTTGCTTGCTGCTGCTTTGAAGAAAGCGAAAATGGCACAAGCTCGTTCTGTTGTTCTTGCGCATCTGCTGGTGAGCTGCTTTTTAATATGCTTTGCTTATTAGCAACACTGCCAAAGTCAGCCTTTGACACCATTGTACTTGTTTGAATACTCATAACGACTGTCCTTGTTGTACTTTTTTATAAGCCATTAAGCCCTCTTTATCCTCTTGATGGCGCTGCATTTGTACTTTAATGGCCGCTTGCTTTTGGCCCACAAGGTCAATTAAGTCAACATAACGTGCTTTTAAGTTATTTTGTTCAGCTACCATTGAACTAAACCAAGGCATGCTTTGTAACTGTGTGTAAAGTGCAAGTAACTGCTTATCGGCTGCTTTAACTTGATACCAATTACTCTCATGGATAGCATTTTCCATAGCACTAAGTAATTGTTCCATTTTTTGCGCTGCGTATTTTTGAGAGTGTTCCATTGGCAATACTAAATTCATTATAAGTTCACATTTCATTTAGCAAAAAACAAGCCAATATTAAGCTTTTGTTTTTTAAGGTTAAATTAAATAAAAGCAGCAAAAGGCGGAAGCGGAACTTCCCCCTAGGAAGGAAGCGATTTGTTGTTAATTGGCAGTAGGATGGTTACTTAGGTAGTAGGATGGTTACTTAGGTAGTAGAGGAAGTTTAAAAAGCAGCTGAATTTAAAATAAAAAAGCCAGCTATGGGTAGCTGGCTTTTAATCGTTTACTGTGTGCCTAAGCCTTGCCACCCTTCTTGCAAGTTGGTCATCACTACACGGGTGGAGTCAATATAGCTTAAGTCATTCTTCATACTGGCTTGCAATAGTGCTTGCCCACAATGCTGATAAAGGTTTTGCATGTTTTGCGCTACCTCACCGCCCTTTTCAAGATCCAATGAGGCTTCAAGCCCGCCTAAAATACGCATCAGCTTTTCAATACTTTCTGCTTTTTTATCGTATCTTTTTTGTTTTATGTGGCCAGTGACTTTTTCAAGCTCATCTGAAAAACCATCAAATAACATCAAAACTAATTTATGAATATCGGCACTGGCCGCTTTTGCATCTACTGATGTACTTTTATAGGCTGAAAAGCCATCATTTAAATCTAACATCTATGTTTAGCTCCCAAATTGACCCATTGTAGATTCTAATTGCGCAATAGTCTGTTGCATTTGTGTAAACTGCGACAAGTAACGTTGATACACTTGCTCCATTGATAAATCATGTTTTTCTTGCTGTCTAGTTATTATGTCTAAGCTCGCTTGAAGAGTATCTTTTTTATCTGAAATTAAACCGTAACCTTTGGTGTAAGGCTCAATTCTTTGTTCTAGTTTCGACATTACTCCATTATCACCGGTTAACATTTTAGTTAATAACTCAGGATCAGAGCTAAGCGCCTCTTCTAATCGTTCGCTGTTAATTTGTAAATTACCCGTTCTGTCAAACTCAATTCCTACTGAGTAAAGTGTTTTACCTTCAAATGTACCTTGAAAATCATTACGTAATGAACGAGCCAAACTGCTTGCTAAATTATCTCTTTTTAAATTATCGTTTGTAGTTATGCTACTTGATAAATTGTTAAATGCGTCAATAAAGCTTTGAATATTATTTTTGGTGCTTTCTAAATCTTGGCCAATCGACACATGAGCAGGGCTGTCACCTGTTTCCTGGACTTTTGTAAGATTTAATGTTACGCCTTCAATAACATCTTCGAGTGTGTTGGTTTTAGAAGTGATAGTAATCGCAGAAGTCGCACCTAATTTAACAATTGAATCCTGTGCAGCTGTTAATTCTGTTTGTAACGCAATTGCAGCTGTTATATTGTTGCCGTTTGGATCTGGAGACGTTGCGGCAGCAGAAAAGCCAACCGTTATTTGATTAGCAGCACCAGATTCTTCACTGGTCATCACTAAAAATGTATCAGTGCCTGAGCGAATTACACTTGCTTTAGCACCTTTATTGTCAACATGTGAATTAATAGCGCTTGCTAAGTCACTTAACGAAGCATCTGCTGAAAGTGTTGATAAATCAACAGTAAACGAGTCCCCTGCTAAATCAATATTTAGCTCGCCATTAGTACTCAATGGAATACTTGTATCAAAGCTAAATGCAACTTGGTGTGCTTGTGCTAATTGTTCAACAAAAATATCATATTCACCAGGTGATGCACTGCCTGTTGTTGTTATATTTAGCGCGGCTTCATCTGATACAGTAGATGAATTTGCTAAAAAACTACTGTCACTGTCTAAATTACTTTCTAAACTGGTATGAAAACTTGTCAGGTTACTTTTCAAATCGTCAATTGCACTTATTTTACGAGAAAAATCACTGCTTTTGTTACTTAAAAGCTGATCTTTAGATGCACGCTCAATTTGTGTATATTGGCTAGCTAAATTAGCCGGATCAATACCTAATGCTGATAAACTCATTTTGTTCCCCAATAGTTTTTTATATAAATAAAAACTTTACATTAAAGCGTTTATTTATATAACCGCTATAAACCATATTTATAGCAGTTATTCATGTACTACATTTTAATTAGAGTACCTAATTAACGAAGTAGTGAACCAATCATTTGTGTTGTGCTGTTAGCAGTACTCAATACAGAAATACCTGAGTTCATAAGCAACTGTTGCTTAGTCATATTAGACGTTTCAGCAGCAAAGTCAGCATCCATCAGCGTAGAAGCCGCTGCTTGGGTGTTTTCTTTCATGTTGGTTACGTTATTCATTGTATGATCAAGGCGATTCATTGATGCACCTAGTGCTGAACGGGCAGTACCTATCGCTTCAATAAGTTCATCTGTTTTAACCATACCACTAGTTGCAGCAGCGGTAGCCTTAGCTTGAGTTGATATATCACCCAAACCAGCCTGACTACCATCAGCCGTACCTATTAGTCCATGTAAAGTATTAAGCGCGGCACTCACATTTACACCTAACGTTTCAGCTGTTGATGAACCCACTTGAAATGTTACACCTGCAGCATCTGCAAACTTACCATCTGCTGCAATCGCAGTATTCACCCTAACACCAGGAACACCGTTTGCGCCAGTAGCGGCTGTTACAGTAGTAGTTGTTGTATCAGCAAGCAAGAGGGTTCCACCGAAGCTAGTATTTTGCATAATACTAGCCAATTCATCACCTAGCGCTAAATACTCAGAACCCAACGCAATACCTTCATCAGCACCATTTGTACCGTTGGCTGCTTGTGTAGCTAGCTCTTTCATGCGGTAAGCAATGTTGGTCATTTCATCAAACGCGCCTTCCGCTGTTTGCATCATCGACATGGCATTATTTGAGTTATAAAGCGCTGCTTCTTGGCCGCGTACTTGTGCATTTAAGCGTGATGCGATTTGCAGACCTGCTGCGTCATCTTTTGCAGAGTTAATTTTAAAACCAGACCCTAAACGCTCAAGCGCTGTTGATAAATCGTTGTTGCTACGACCTAATTGGTTTTGAATTGACATTGATGCCATATTCGATTGAATTGATAAAGCCATGCTTAATTTCCTTTATGTTTTAAACCTATTTACACACAAAGTATAAATAGAAGTGACTAATCATTAAGAGCGACCATGGCTAAAAAAAACTAAACTTTATTTTGATTTTATTTATTAATACAGGCGAAATAATTACATAGCTACCAAACTAGATGCAGCTTTAAAAAAAGGCTGAGTAACCTTTTTTATTTTTATCCGAGCTCAGTCTAAACAAAAACAGCCGCATAAAAGATGCAGCTGTTTTGGTATTTTTTAATCGATTACTCGGTTTATGTAACCTATCGTTAAGCTATTAACGAAGAAGTGAACCAATCATTTGTGTTGTGCTGTTAGCAGTACTCAATACTGAAATACCTGAGTTCATTAACAACTGCTGCTTAGTCATATTAGACGTTTCAGCAGCAAAGTCAGCATCCATCAGCGTAGAAGCCGCTGCCTGGGTGTTTTCTTTCATGTTGGTTACGTTATTCATAGTATGGTCAAGACGGTTCATTGACGCACCCAATGCTGAACGGGCAGTACCTATATTTTCAATAAGCCCATCCACTTCATCTATAGCCAATACAGCATTTGCTTGAGTGTCAAGCTCCCCCATAGCAGTTTGGTCAGCAGCAGCAGTGCCGATTGCAACATGCAACTCGTTAATCTCGCTCGCAATATCGACAGTTAACGTTTCAGCAGTTGATGAACCAACTTGAAAAACCACACCGGCATTAGCTGCGGCCACATCTTCGAACTTACCTTTGTTAGCAGCTGTAACCTCTGCCGTTACACGCTGACCAGCTGTAGTACCATCATTATCAGCAGCCACAATAGCGAATAAAGCAGTCCCACCAAAGCTGGTGTTTTGCATAATACTTGCAAGCTCATCGCCCAACGCTACATATTCCGAATTCATAGCAGTAAACTCATCATCGCCATTTGTACCATTGGCTGCTTGTGTTGCAAGTTCTTTCATGCGGTAGGCAATGTTGGTCATTTCATCAAACGCGCCTTCCGCTGTTTGCATCATCGACATGGCATTATTTGAGTTATAAAGCGCTGCTTCTTGGCCGCGTACTTGTGCATTTAAGCGTGATGCGATTTGCAGACCTGCTGCGTCATCTTTTGCAGAGTTAATTTTAAAACCAGACCCTAAACGCTCAAGCGCTGTTGATAAATCGTTGTTGCTACGACCTAATTGGTTTTGAATTGACATTGATGCCATATTCGATTGAATTGATAAAGCCATGCTTAATTTCCTTTATGTTTTAAACCTATTTACACACAAAGTATAAATAGAAGTGACTAATCATTAAGAGCGACCATGGCTAAAAAAAACTAAACTTTATTTTGATTTTATTTATTAATACAGGCGAAATAATTAAATAGCTACCAAACTAGATGCAGCTTTAAAAAAAGCTGAGTAACCCTTTTTATTTTTATCCGAGCTCAGTCTAAACAAAAACAGCCGCATAAAAGATGCAGCTGTTTTGGTATTTTTTAATCGATTACTCGGTTTATGTAACCTATCGTTAAGCTATTAACGAAGAAGTGAACCAATCATTTGTGTTGTGCTGTTAGCAGTACTAAGTACAGAAATACCCGAGTTCATAAGTAACTGTTGCTTAGTCATATTAGATGTTTCAGCAGCAAAATCAGCATCCATCAGTGTAGACGCTGCCGCTTGAGTATTTTCTTTCATGTTCGTTACGTTATTCATGGTATGATCAAGACGATTCATTGATGCACCTAGGGCTGAGCGGGCCGTGCCAATTGAATCAACTAACGTATCAACAAAATCAAGCTGAGCCTTTGCATCTGCTTGGTTATCAATACGACCATTACCTGATGGCGTAGCTCCTGTTGAGGCCCTAGCCGCCAACTGATTAATAGTTCCTTGAACTGATTTATCTGTAGCCGTACCATCAACATACAAAGTAGCACCGATATTAACTGACAATGTTTCTGCTGTACTTGAACCTACTTGAAACGTAACTGCTGTAGCAAATTTACCTTTATCTGCTGCCGATGCTGCGTCTGCATTAAATAATGCTGTTCCACCAAATGACGTATTATCCATAATACTATTTAATTCAGCAGTCAAAGCAACATACTCAGAACTTATCGCTGTATATTCATCATCACCATTTGTACCATTGGCAGCCTGTGTAGCTAGCTCTTTCATGCGGTAAGTAATATTGGTCATTTCATCAAACGCGCCTTCCGCTGTTTGCATCATCGACATGGCATTGTTTGAATTATAAAGTGCTGCTTCTTGGCCGCGTACTTGTGCGTTTAAGCGTGATGCGATTTGCAGACCCGCTGCGTCATCTTTTGCAGAGTTAATTTTAAAACCAGACCCTAAACGCTCAAGCGCTGTTGATAAATCGTTGTTGCTGCGACCAAGCTGGTTTTGAATTGACATTGAAGCCATATTCGATTGAATTGATAGAGCCATGTTTAGTTTCCTCTTTGAAGTTGTAGTTAAAGTAATTAGTGGAGCTAAATCACTTTCTAATAACTAAGAGCGACCAATTATGAGAAAAGATAAACATTTTTCTAATTATTAAAGTTAGCCCTTAAATTACAGGCGATAATGAAAAAGATGACGTTAAATTTAAATTAACAGACCGTTAATTTAGTGAGTATTGCACCATGTTACGAGTTATGTTTGCTTGTGACATAATTGCAGCCACACTATTTACCCCTGGGCTTTGCATGTGCTGTTTAACCCCTAAACTTACAGCAAGCAATTCATCTGTATTGGCTAAGGTACGAGCAGCATCGAGTTGATCTAGCTGGCTTTGCAACTGTTGCTTTTGTGCCTGAATTTTTATTAAGTTGGCCTTTAAATGGCGCTGTGCACTTTGAATTTGTTCGCGGTGCTGTGCAATACTGGCATTTTTGTCTGCTACTTTAGCAAGTTCATTTAGTGGATTATCTAAATCATTAAGCTGCAACGAAATCGGGTTACCCGCCGCAACACGTACACCTTGACCACTCATTACCCAAGGTTCTAAAAGTGGAGCCGCATTATCTTTTTGCGCACTAAAAAGCAGGCGGTTTTCACGGTTGAGCTCAACGTTTATATGATGTGGTGCAAACGCATTTTGAATAGCAGTTAAATTGGTTTTTTCGTCTTGATAGGCAGGTAGTTTTAAACTTAATGATTTACCCGAACGCCCCATTACTAACTGGATACTTTCTTCATGTGGACGCGCGCTAAGCAGGTCTATATTGGCATTAAGCTGTTTGCTAATAGCACGATTTGGGTCGGTTATTTTTAGTTGAGAATCAAGCCCTGAGCCTTTTTTACTTGCGACATTTTGTAATGACGCTATTTGAACTTTAATCTTTTGTTGTTGCATAGGTTGTGGCTGAGAGTTAGCTGCCTGAGTGTTTAATTGTTGTGCTAACTTTTCAAGTCCCATATACAAATTTCGTATTGTGCTTTCACTTTGCTCGGCTCTAGCCAAGGCTTGACTAAGCGCCCCACGCTGTGCCCAATCAGTCAGTACTTTAACTTGCTCCTCTCTGGCAACAATTTTGTTTTTCCACAAATTGTTAGCAGAATCTTTTGTTGATGTAACGAGTGCATCCGATTTATTGGTATTAACCAAGTCAATTGCTTGTGCCTTTTCGCTACTTTTAACCAGCATAGTTAGTTCCTGAAAATATTATAATTTTTAAATGTATGAAAACAATGAAAGTTTGCTTACTGTTGAGTAAACCTGCATCGATGACTCATACGCCGCCATTGACTCTTTCATCGAGATAAACGCTTCAGGGTAATCTACAGCACTTAAATCATCCTGTAAATTCACCGTAAACGTAGTGATATCTTGATTACTGGTAGTAATAGAATCAAGCGACGCCATAGTAGAACCAATTGTAGTCACTTGGCTACTAATAGTACCTAAAAAGTCTGCTAATTTATCTATCATCACCCGTGATTGATTGCCAACGCCACCTGCCGGTGGATTATTTACATCAACAAGATAGTCTTTCATGGCATTTAAAAAGCCGGCGCCTGGGTCTAAATCATCACCCACAATATTGTTTTTTACGCTTGAGTCATCAGATACAGCAACTTCTCGGACAATATCGTCACCGGTATAAACGTAATTACCCGTGGCATCGATTTGAAATGGTTGTTCATCGGTTTTACTGCCTGAAAAATAATACTTTCCGTCGCTATCTGTTGCATTAAGTAAATCAACAATCGCAGGAAAAGCCACACTCATTTCTTGACCAAGCGCTTTAATTTCTGCCTTACCCATCGAATCATCAGCTGCGGTAGTAAGTAAACTCTGTAAGGAATATATTTGGTTAACAATACCAGTCAATTGTACTTCTTGTTGACCCAGTGAAAAGTTAACTGCGTCCATATTGGTTTTGTATTGCTCTAGCGATTTAATTTCTGAACCTAAATTCATAATCATCACAGTGCCAAGTGGATCGTCAGACGGCTTAAGAATACGCTTATTGGTTGCTAATTGAGTCGACTTTTCGTTAAAATTTTCAGTATTAATTTGGATGTTTTTTATTGAATTTAAATGAAGCTGATGACTACTTACTCGCATAACATTGCCCCTTAAAACATTTGCAGTAAAGATTTAAACATTTGATCGGCAGTGCTGATCACTTTGGCATTGGCACTATACATTTGCTGAAAATGCATTAAGCTTGCCGCCTCTTCATCAAGGTTTACACCACTAAAGCTATCGCGTGCAGCAATGGCATTTTCACTTAAACTCGTAGCGGTAGAGATACTACTTAAATTTTGCTTACTAGTAATTGCCAGTTCACCCACTAATAACGTAAATTTATCGCCTTTTCCTGCCATTGAGGTAACGATATTAGCAATGTTTGAATTATCACCAGGCCCGGAAGTACTACTGTCTTTAAAACCAAGCTTATCGGAAGTGATAGCAGGGTTTATCTCGATCGTCCCTAATGGGTTTAATGGGTTGTAAGTAAACAATGCTTCACCAGGGTCGTTATTTAAATCAAAACCGCTTTGTAATGCACCATTCATATCATCAGCAAGGTCGGAAACTAAGCTGTTTAAGGTTGCAAGAGTTGGTTTTATTACATCATTATCAACGCTTATTAAGCCACCAAATTGGCCACCAACATTTTTATCAAGAGTAAATTTCTGGCCAATAAATTCACTGGTGACTGTTGTACCACTGACCGAGATTGATGCAGCTTTACTGCCTACTACTAACGGGGCACCACTTGAGGTACTAATATCAATAAAGCCATTATTTCGTTCAACAATAGATACACCAATATGCCCTGATAACTGGTTTACTAAGCGCTCGCGATTGTCTTTTTGCTCTGCGGTTGATTGATTATTCGCTGTTGCTACCCCAATACTGCTGTTGATTTCGGCTATCTGTTTCGTAATCGATGACACACTTAGTGCCACATTGCTCATTTGCGCATTGAGTTTAGTTTCTTGACCAGCCAGTGCGCCATTAATCTGCGCAAAATCTTGCATAAGCCCTTCAACTGAGGACAAAAACTGCTGTCTAAAAGCCTGTGAGTCTGGCTTGGTCGTCGCTGCATTCAATGCATTGGTTAGGCTTGCAAGGGAGTTATTTAAGTTTAACGAGTCGGTACCAATTATTTGCTCAATAAAGCCTAGGTATGACTGTTTGTTTTCATAAAAATTGGTATCGGAATTAGTACGCCAAATATCGTCATTTAAAAAGGCGTCAACAACCCGATCAACCGATGCCACCTCAACCCCACCTAAATATACATTAGAGGTTTTAAATTGAGCTTGCTGACGCGAGTAACCTTCAACGGCTGCATTCGCCACATTTTGCCCTGACACAGTCAGCGCAATATTAGCCGCATTGAGGCCGCTTAACGCGTTATTTAACATAGACATAATTAACTACCTAATCGTATTAGCATTCAATGGCTGAACAAATGCCGACCCCGCATAAATATCATAGCTTTGGGTTGGCTCAACGCTTTCAGCACCTTTATGTTGATCATTAGCGACCAAGCTTTGGCTATTCTTAAATGTATTTTCTATGGGAGCAATTTTCTCATCAAACTGCTTAATAATCGCTTCGGCTAAACCCAGTTGATGAGTTGACGCTAAATGCTGCGCTGTTTGAGCATTATGCATATCTCTAAATTGCGCTTGCTCGTTACTATTAAAAAAACCATTGTCACCGGCCATAGTTTTGGTGGTGCTATCCATACTTTTTAATACCAGCTGTAAAAAAATAGCTTCAAACTGCTCTGCTGCCTGTTTAACGCCTGCCTCACTGTTGCCAGTAATGTTTTCAAGATGGGTCGGGTCAATCGCTAATGACTGAGATAATTGGGTTGATGACTCTATTTTCATGGCTATTTCCTTTAAATAACTAATAGCTCGGCTTCTAGAGCCCCAGCATTATCAAGTGCAATTAATATCGACATAAGCTCGGCTGGCGTTGCGCCAAGTGCATTTACCGCTTTTACAATTTCATCTAATGAGGTGCCTTCAGGCCACAACAGCATATTTTTTTGTTGTTGATCTACTGTGATATCACTTGATTGCGTGGTCGTAGTTTGACCATTTGAAAACGGCCCAGGTTGCGACACTTGCTCTTGCTCACTGATGGTAATGGTTAAATTACCATGGTTAACCGCCGCTTGATTAACTCGCACTGTATTGTTCATTACGACAGTACCGGTGCGACTATTAAATACAATTTTAGGACGCTCAGAGCCTTGCTCTACCGTAATATCTTGTAGCATCGACATAAACGTGTTGCGACTATTGGCATCAATTGGCGCACTAACCACTAAACGTGCCCAGTTTTCAGCAATAGCGACATCAGGCCCAAATACTTTATTAATAGCACGCACAACATTGCGGGCAGTTTGATAATTTGGATCTTTTAAATTAAGAATCACATCGCTTTGACTTTCATATATAGCCGTAACACTGCGCTCAATAATTGCACCATTAGGAATAAGTCCTGAAGTAGGCACATTAACAGTCACCGAGGAGCCACTTTTACCACTGGCATTAATACCACCCACCACTAAATTACCTTGTGCTAGCGCATACACTTTGCCATCAACTCCCTTTAATGGGGTCAACATTAAGCTGCCACCATGTAAGCTTTTTGCATCGCCTAATGAGTTCACAGTTACATCAATCGCTTGGCCTGGGCTTCCCATAGGCGGCAATGTAGCATGGACAGCAACAGCCGCTATATTTTTTGATTTTGGCAAGCGCTCTTCATCTACAGAGACACCAAATTGCTTTAGCATATTACTTAGCGATTGGCCGGCAAATTTTACTTGGGCTTTATCACCCGACCCTGGCAAGCCCACGACTAAACCGTAACCCACTAGTTGGTTTTCTCGCACACCTAGCACATCAACAATATCTAATAATGGACGTGCTTTGGCGGTCACAGTTGCAGGCGCTAATAGGCTAAAAAAGCACACTAACATTAATAGTAAATATTTCATTAAAACCTCAGTAATCCCTTAGAACGGGTTTAAGAATCGGGTAAATAAAGTGGTAAACCAACCCGGACGATTCGCATCAGCCAATGTGCCTTTGCCGGTATAGCTTATTTGCGCTTCAGCAATACGAAGCGACGAAACACGGTTACTTACATCAATATCGCCAGGGCGAACTAGCCCCTCAATTTCAATGTATTCGTCACCTTGGTTGAGCTTAATTTGCTTACGCCCTTTAATAACCAGCGACCCATTAGATAAAACATGATTAACCCGCACGGTAATAGCGCCACTCAGGAAGTTTTGTTGGCTGGCGCTGCTTTCCCCGTCAAACTTGGCACTCGAGCCTATACCCAAATTAAAATCAGCTACGTTGAGTGCACCAGCAACCGGCACAGCAACATCAAAGTCGGTGCTTTTATCTAAACTCGAATCGGCGCTTTTACTTGATTGCATGCGCTCGTTAAGCACCACAGTTAAAATATCGCCAACTCGGTAAGCACGTTTATCTGCATACAAAGAAAACATATAGTTATCTTGAAATAAGCTACCATCTTGCTGATTCAAACCCTGTGCATAGGCATCTTGGCTTATTTCATAGTCTTGAACTGATTTTTGAGTGGTGTTTTGTGGACATTTAACTTCCCCATACACCACTTCGCATTCCACCATTTGGGTTTTTGACGGGGTATTGCTACAACCAGCAACACCCAAAAGCAGCAAAAATAATGTTAACTTATTCATCATAATCATACGTTTTGGTTTATAAAGCGCAGCATTTCATCTGCCGCAGAGACCACTTTAGCGTTCATCTCGTAAGCGCGCTGTACGGCAATCATGCTTACCATTTCATCAACAACGCTCACGTTTGAGCCTTCAATAGTAAATTGTTGCAAGCCACCAAAAGCATCTTCACCGGGGATGCCTTCGACAGGTTCACCCGATGCCGCTGTTTCGCGGTACAAGTTACCACCTAAGCTTTGTAAGCCTGCAGGATTTGCAAAGTTAACCGTTAACATTTGGCCTAACTCAACCGCTTGCGCATCTTTACCCACTACTGCCGTAACGGTGCCATCGGTGCCAATACTCACTTTAGTGGTGCCCTCTGGCAGCGCAATATTTTGCGCCAAAGGTAAGCCGTTGCTGTTTACCAGTAATGACTCTGAGTTAAGCTGAAACTGGCCGTTACGAGTGAACAATAATTCGCCATCAGGGCTTTCAATTTGAAAGAAACCTTGCCCAGCAATGGCCACATCCAACTGGTTACTGGTTGTTTCAAAACTGCCTTCAGTAAATTGCTTTTGCGTACCGTTAATACGAACACCGGTTCCCACCTGAATCCCAGATGGCAGTTGGTTAAGTTCATCGACTTGCGCGCCTGGTTGTTTTTGTACTTGGTAAAATAAGTCTTCAAATACCGCTCTGTCTTTTTTAAAACCGGCAGTGCTTACGTTCGCGAGGTTATTCGATATTGTTGTCATTCTTAAATCTTGCGCTGCAAGACCGGTTTTACTCACCCATAATGCTGAATTCATGTTTGCCTTCCTATTTACCCACGTCCACTGATAAGCTTGTTGCCGCTAGTCGCTAATTCGTCAGCAGACTTCATCATTTTTACGTTCATTTCAAATTGGCGACTAATATTCATGGTTTTGATCATTTCAGCCACGGCATTCACATTAGAACCCTCTAAAGCACCCGTTCTTACTGTAATTGTTTCATCGGCTTCAAGCGGTTGTAAATCGTTAGCTCTGAGTAAGCCATCAGCACCTTTAATTAAATTTGCATCGGTGCTGGCTAATTTAATTTGCGCATCTTCTGCAATTACACCGCCGCCAATGGGGGTTAGGTTGATCATGCCGTTTGAGCCAATTTCAATATCACCAAATTCAGGGAGTTGAATATCGCCACCGTCACCTTGCACGCGGCGACCGTTAACAGTAACAAAGCCATCGGCATCAACCACTAAGTTACCCGCACGGGTATAAGCAGGTTCACCGTTGTCATCCATCACCTCTAAATAACCGCCGTTGCTCAGTGCTAAATCAAGATTACGGCCAGTATCCATGATTGGCCCTGACGATAAGTCAGTAGTTACTGGTGTTAGTTGCGCGTGGTAACGAGTACGAAAGCCCTCGCCTTGTACCATCATTGATTGCGCTTGCTCTAAGTCGGCCTTAAAACCTACGGTGCTAACATTTGCTAAGTTATTTGCAGCAACGCGTAAGGCGGTATTATTAAGTTCAGCACCCGAAACGGCGGTATAAATTAACTTTTCCACGCTCAGCTTCCTTAGGTGTTACTAAATAAAATTTGCATCATTTCATCAGCACTGCTGATGGTTTTAGCATTGGCTTGGTAATTTTGTTGAAATGACATTAAGCCAACCAGCTGTTCACTAATATCAACATTTGAGCCCATAAATGAACCCGACAGTAATTTACCCAGTGAGCCACTTTCAGGTTCGCCATAAAGTGCAGAGCCTGACTCTTCAGTTTGATACCACACGGTATTACTGCCTTGCTCTAGACCATCAACATTCGCAAACGAGGCAAGTACAACCTGACCTTGTAATTTAGATTCACCGTTAGTAAATGTTGCAAATACACGGCCGTCGTCTTCAACCTTCACACCAGAAAACGCCCCTGAGGTATAGCCGTTGGCATCGTTTTCGTTAACACTGAAACTTGAACCAAACTGCGTAGTGCCATCGAATTTTAGGTTTATAGCTAAAGCGGCAGCACCAGTACTTATTTCAGCATTCTTTGTTGCAGCAGCGCCCGCAACACCAACAGATAAGTTGACAGCTCTTACATCCGGTGTTGTCGAATAAGGGATCATTTGACCGTCAGTATCAAACTTTATAGTTAAAGTACCAGCGGCCACTGTAGTAGCTGTACCTGTTCCATCATCAACCGGTTGAGTTCCTATTGTTGCACCCGTTGCAGCTAATTGAGCTTGAGTAAGGGGTTTACCATCTAAGAAAAACATCGCTTGCCATTCGTTGCTACCCGTATGGTTAAAATACTGGGTCATTACATGGCTGTTACCTAAGGAGTCGAATACTTCGGTAGATTGAGAAAAGTTATATTGACTACCATCTTTAGGATCAAATACCGCAGGAGCTGTTGGATAAGCAATCACGTCGCTAGAAGAACTTAAGTTACCGTTAAAGTTAATATTGGTACTGGCTTGTGCTTCTATGTTTGAGGCTTCAATTTTTAAATCGGTTAATACACCTGGTACAATTGTCGGATCACCACCATCAACCTGAGACACGCCAAAACCTTGCAGTTTGCCGCCGTTGGCATTAACAATATTTAAGTCGTTATCTAACTGAAACTGGCCTGCTTGGGTGTAAGCTGTTCGGCCGTTTTCTGATATGGCAAAAAAACCTTGGCCATCAATAGCAATATCCAGCGCATTACCGGTGCGCACAATTTCACCACCGGTGACAAAATCTTCTTTAACATTGGCAACTTTAACACCGCCGCGTTGACTGCCGTTATACACTGCAGCAAATTCTGCGGTGTTATTTTTATAACCAGCAGTACCTGAGTTAGCAATATTATTACTGGTTACTTCTAATCCTGTTTGGGTACTTTTAAGACCACTTAATCCTATATTGAACATAGACATATTATTTATTCCTCTTATTTATGCCACTTGATTAATTTCAGTGATACCAAAATTACCCAAACCATCGACTTGCAATAAAATATCTTCTAACGATTTACCTACAGAAACACGCTCAACCTCACCGCTTAGCCAAGTATCAAGCTGCTTTGGTACCTCTGCTGTAGTGGCATACGCTCTCACTGCATACGCACCGGCTTCTTGGTTTTCAAATTCAAAACGCAATGAACCGACTCCAGAATAAGGCAGTTGTTTTTCTTCAACTAATTCACCATCTTGGTTATAAAGTTGCACAGTGACAGAGTCTGCGGCTTCCCCTAAATTAACCATGCCAGAGACACTGCCATCTTGTTCAAGGGCAATACTGCTTGCTTGTACATCAACCGTTTGGCCAACCATATTAGTGGCTTCAAGCACCGCTAAGCTGCTCACATAATCCAAGCCGTCGGCGGTGTTTTGGCGAATGCTTTGTAACGACTCAACATTAGAAAACTCCGCAAGCTGGCTCACATACTGAGTGCCGTCCATAGGTTGTAATGGATTTTGATTACTAATTTGCGCAACAAGTAACTCTAAAAACATGGTCGACATTTCATCTGCTGAGCTATTACCGGCAATATTAGTGGTGCTTTTTGCCCCGTCGGCTGCGCTTGGAACGGCTGAATTAACTTGCATAATATTATTGTCCTAACTTAAGAATGCTTTGCTGCATGCTATTTACACGCCCCATAACTTCAACAGATGTTTGGTAGCTGCGACTTGCAGACATCATATCTGCCATTTCTTCAAGTGCATTCACGTTGGAGTAAAATACATAACCATCGTTGTTAGCAATTGGGTTATTTGGCTCGTAGCGCTGCTCTACCGCACGGTTTGACTCAGTGATCCCTAATACATCAACCGAGGCTGAAATTGATTGGCTGTCTTGTGTTTGTTTGTACAAAGCAGAAAATACTGGTTTAAGTGCCTTGTAAGCGTCGGCTTCTGAACCGGCTGCGGTATCGGCATTGGCTAGGTTAGATGCAATGGTGTCGAGGCGAATAACTTGAGCGCGCATGGCGCTGCCGCTAGCGTCATAAATTGAATTAAAAGACATTATGATTTCCCTGAAATAACTTTATGTAAGCCATTTATTTTCATATTTAAAAAGGTCAAACTGGTTTGAAAATCCATACTGTTGCTGGCAAATTTTGCTTGCTCAATATTTAACTCAACAGTGTTGCCATCACTTGATGGTTGATAAGGAACGCGATATTTAAGTTCATCCGTTTGTACACCAGCAAAATCAACATCTCTGTTTTGCGAAAAACTGGATGAGACACTTTGCATAATTTGACGGTAATCTACATCTCGAGATTTAAACCCAGGCGTGTCAACATTAGCCAAGTTACTGGCAATGACTTCTGCTCTGTCTAACCTTAATTTCATTGAAAAAGGGTGAACACCTAACGCTTTATCAAATAGTTCCATTGTTGCCTCTAATTTTTGTTTCTTGTATGCTTTCGCGCTTCGCATACACTTTCTACCTTGTGTATAACAACCTTTATGCCAACTTTTAAAAGTATATTCTTTCAATGACTTATATAAAAAAAGAGCAAAAAACAGCCCAGCACACGGAAGCTAAACTTCCCCAAGGGAAGCGATGGTTTTTCCGCTCACTTTTAACTATTGGACTACTGCCAGCTCATGCTATGGCCACCCCCATTAATTTTGATAAAGAAATTCAGCAGTTTTTGCACAGTGAAATTAAGAGCTATTTGCGCTCAGTTAATACGCAAAGTCAGCGACAAGATATAGAATTATTTATTCCTAAAGGCAGCGAAAATTTAAGCTGTAATGAATTGCAAATCACTCGCTCACAAAATCACACGCCACCTGCAGGCAGGGTGAGTATTTCTGTATCTTGCCCATCGCCTGCTTGGCGTTTTAGAGCCAGTGCCAAAGTAAGTGTGTGGATAAACCTAGTAGCTGCCAAGCACACTTTAAACCGAGGTAAAGTGCTTAATAAGCAAGACTTAGAATATAAAAGCGTGGATTTAGGTAAGCACCGCCACCAAGGCGAAACCGGTATTGACCAGATTGTTGGACTTACCGTTAAACGCGAGATTGATAAAGGCACGGTGATCTCCACCCGATACCTAGAAAAGCAGTATTTAATCAATAAAAATGAGCATATTTCACTGCAAATAAATACCGCAACTTTCTCAGCCAATGTTAAAGCCATTGCTCTTGAAGATGGCCAGCTTGGTGAGGTTATTAATGTAAAAAATTTATCATCAAAAAAAGTAGTTCAAGGTAGAGTAATTGCGCAAGGCGTGGCAGAGGCGACATTTTAAAAAATGTCGAAATAAAAGTTAAGTAATGCTTGTACTTGGTCGCTGATATAAACTAAGCAATATAAATTCGATAAACGAATTAGGTAATAAACAATGAATATAAGTGCAATAACAACCACTGCGGTTGATCAAAGCCAAAAAACAAACCAGCGTTCTTCACTGGATGCAAAACCAGAACAACAACCTGTAGCGACTAAACAAGAGCAAGCAAACTCAGTGAGTGCATTAAGTAAATCAATAGACTCAACATTTCAAGATTTAGCTGCAAAGCCAGACGTTGATATGGATAAAGTAGCCATGATGAAAGCGGCAATTGCCAGTGGTGAATTTAAAATTAATATTGATGAAACCGTTAACGCTATGGTTGAACTTCATAAAAAATGAAAACTGTAAAAGAGTATATTGTAAGTCTGCAACAAGACATTACTAAGCTAGACGCGTTAATTGAATTACTTGAAACGCAATACGAATTGCTAAGCCAACGTAATGTGCAGCTAGAAACACATAATAAAAAAATGCTCGGCTTTTTAGAAAGCTTAAATGAATCGCACAACCAGCGCGATGGCTTTTTGGTGAGTTTAGGCTTACAAGGTGGCAAAGAAGGTTTAGCACAATTAACCGCGCTTCTACCTGTTGATATAAACACCCTTACTACTAAGCTATTGCATCAGCTTGAGCTAAAAACTAAAACCTGCAAAATAATGAATGAACGCTCAGGGCAATTACTCTCAAGCCAGCGTCGGTTGTTACAGCGTTTAACTGGCGGTGAAAACAAACAAGCTTACCCAGAAATGCCTTTATAAATACGTTACATAAAGGCATTTTCTTGTTTAGTCACTTTGCGCTATGTTTTTACTTTACTCCTATTATTACCTTTTAAAACCCTATCTTGAGTCCAAAAATAGTTATTCCGCTAAAACTAAGTATTATTAGCTTTTGTGCAACTTTGCGGCTAATTGTATTTATAATAAGCAAATAGCGGCTAACGTCACCTTTATTAGACTAAAGAATGATTGCTGCTGAATCTGCTGATTTTATGACCTTTTCGCTATTCTGCATGACAAGATCACACTGTAAAAACAGAACAATAAACCACTGAATTTAAAGATCTTTTAAATTTAACAAGCCAGTTACAACACATCCCTTTGCTATTTTTGTTAACACTTACAAAGCGTTAAACTGGGCTATGCACGACCTTTTGCCTAATTACAATCTGTAGCAAGCTGTTTTACCCTGCGCACTCAACGTTCATTTGCTTTGTAAAAGCTGTATTTTTATTTTGAGTTAGCAACAAAGTTGCAGGAGAAGTCATGACCACCAAGCCGCTAGATGATAATTCATCTGATGCTATACCAGGAGCGGATACTCAAACCGTGTCCGATAGCTATGAAAATCTTCATAAACCCAGCTCTGAGTTTGAAAGCCGCGACGCTTATCTAGAGCACGAACTGCAAATTATGCAGCCAAAACGCTGGCGTCCAAATTTACCGTTTAGAGATTATCGCTTTGAATTTGAAGACACCATTCCAGCAATGGCCGCTACTATAGGTAAAGTAGTAATGGTAGCAGCCATTGCTGCCACGTTTGCAGGCCCTTTGGGTTTAAGTGATGGCTTTGTACTTGAAAACGTACGCTACGAACTTTTAATTGTTTCGCTATTTATTTTACTATTTTCTGGCTTTATTTTACCGACCGCTAACTTAGCGGGTACTCATGGCCCACTCATTCCATTAATTCCTATTGTGGTTGCCGCAGGCGGACACCCTATGGCCTTTGGTTTGCTCATAGGAGCCTTTGGATTGATATTAGCATTTAGTAAAGGCGGCAGTCTCATGGCCAAGCTCACCAGTAAAGGAGTGTGTGGTGGCCTACTTCTTTATTTGGGCTTTGTGGGTACCATTTCACAAGTTAAAAAGCTGTTTGCATGGGCTGAAGAAATTCAAATGACCCATATTGCCTTTATCGTAATCTTAGCCACAATTTTACTTTATGCTTTATTGGAGCATTACAAAAAACGCTGGTTAGCCGTGCCACTGAGCTGTTTAATTGGTGGTTTTACTGCTTTTGCATTGGGTGCACCGTTTGAGTTTCATACTGCACCGGGCTTACCAAACATGAACCCTATGTACTGGTGGGGCGAAAACACCGGCTGGATGCTTGGCTTACCAACAGCTGAAAGCTTTGTAGTTGTACTTCCTTTTGCAGTTTTAGCGGTTGCTATGTGGTCTCCTGACTTTTTAGGCCATCAAGTATTTCAAAAAATTAGTTACCCTGAGCGTACTGAAAAAGTACAAATGAATATTGACGATACCATGCTTAGCGCATCAACAAGACAAACCTTTGGCTCGCTTTTAGGCGGTGCTAACTTTGCGTCATCTTGGGGCACTTACATTGTTCCTGCTGCTATTGCAAAACGCCCTATTCCTGCAGGCGCAATTTTAACTGCGTTATTTTGTATTATCGCGGGTGTTTGGGGCTATCCAATGGACTTAGCTATTTGGCAGCCAGTATTGTGTGTTGCATTAATTGTAGGGGTGTTTATTCCACTACTTGAAGCGGGTATGGAAATGACCCGTGAAGGTAAAACCACCCAATCAGCCGCCATTGTGGTGTTTGCATCAAGCCTAGTAAACCCTGCATTTGGTTGGTCATTAACTATGCTACTTGATAACTTGGGCCTTATTGGCTGTAAAGAAAGAAGTGCTGATTTATCGCGAATGAGCCGCTGGGTCATCCCACTTATTATGTTTGTGTTATTAACCGGTGTAATGGCACTGGTAGGTATGCTGCCAGGCATTCCTGCGCTAATGCCAAGCTTTAGACATTAATTCCTTTATTAAACAGCAAAGCGAGCTTTAATAGCTCGCTTTTATATTGTACTTATAAAAAACCAGCACAGTGTTCCTGCAATAATAACCCCTGAAGTGACAGTCCCTGAAATAATTACAAGCCACCCTGCAGAATTTTTATAAAGCTCGCCACCAGAAAAAAAACCTTACGCATCAAAAAACCATAACCAATTGATATATATTAAAAACTTAACATTTCACTTTCTGGTATAGGCTTTGCACCTTTATGAGTGAACGTTAAAAATCATTTTATTAGTAACGCTTTTAAAATGAAAAATCATCACTCTTAATAAGGAGCTAATTATGAATAGCGATCGTATCGAAGGAAATTGGAAAGAACTTAAAGGTAAAGCGCAACAAAAATGGGGCGATCTTACCAACGATGATTTAGATAAAATTGAAGGTAGCCGTACCGAGCTTGTTGGTAAAATTCAGCAAAAATACGGTAAATCCAAAGATGAGGCCGAGCGCGAAGTAAATGACTTTGAGAAAGGTCATTAATATAAAGCGTGTTAACAGCTTTACTTGCTAATAAAAAACCGCCAATTGGCGGTTTTTTTGTTGGTAAATAATAGAATCACTAGATTTAACATATTCGGTAATTCTTTGAATTAACCAGCCTGTTTATTATTTGAAATCGACGTCAAAAGTTCAGATATCAGCTGCCTATCTATCTGAGCATTTTTTTCACTCAGTTTATGAATAAACTCTAAAGGTGTAAGCCCATGTGATTTTTCTTTAATGGTAATACTCGCGCCTTTATCCATTAAAAGTTGCACTAAACCAAAGTCATTAAGCAAAATAGCCGAGTGTAGAGGTGATAAACCATCTATGTGACTTAACGTATTTACTTTGATTCCTTTAGAAATAAAGTATTTGATATAAACATCGCGCTTATCTATATCTTTAATTTCAAATAAAAATGCTAGACCAGCGCCTGATTCAAGTGATTCAATATCACTCTTATCTGCTCTATAATTAAGTAAGTAATATTCACAAGCGTCACTTGGGATGTAATGAGTATTCTCATCAGCGCTGCAAATAATAACATCTTCAATATCACTATTAATGAGCGAATATAAAGCAACTGCAGAATATCCAACAGATAATAAAAGTAACAAATAAATATTAAGCTTTTTCACCTCTACCCCCAAATTACTTTACTGTTAGCATCACTGTATGCAAGCATAACGAAGTGATTATTTACAGAATTAAGCTCAATCTTATTTATTTAGCCAGCGCTAACTTCACTGCTGCTTCGGCATGTATTTTGGTGGTATCGTAAAGCGGAACCTGCGTATGTTGTGGCTTTACCAACAAGGCGATTTCAGTACAGCCTAAAATAATGGCCTGCGCGCCTTGTGCAAATAAGCGCTCTATAATGCGTATATAATCAGCTCGCGAATCTTCATCAATAATCCCTTGGCATAACTGCGAATAAATAACCTTGTGCACTCGCTTTCGCTCAATAGGCTCAGGTATTAATACCTCAATGTTATGCTTATCGATTAAACGCTCTTTATAAAAGTTTTGCTCCATTGTAAATTGCGTTCCCAACAACCCTACTCGCGTAATGTTATCGTGCTTTAGTTGCTCGGCGGTGGCATCGGCAATATGCAAAATAGGAATGGTAATATTACTGGCAATCTCATCGGCCACTTTATGCATAGTGTTGGTACAAATAAGTAAAAAGTCAGCACCACCAGCCTCTACCGATTTAGCTGCCTTGGTAAGTAACTTAGCTGTTTGTTGCCAATCGCCTTGATGCTGTAGCGCTTCAATTTCCGCAAAATCGACGCTCACCATACAAATTTTGGCTGAATGTAGTCCACCCAATGAGTTTTTAACGCCTTCGTTTAAGGCTTTGTAATAGCTGGTTGTAGACTCCCAACTCATACCTCCGAGCATGCCAATCGTTTTCATAAAATTGCCTTCTTTAAAAGTGGTTAAGAGCAGCAAATTGCTAAATAATTTTTTACATTGACAGTAAGCAAAGAAGTAAGATGCAACTCATGCGACTACAGTTATTGTTTTAATATTTATATATAAGATAATTCAATATCTACTTTTACCACATCATTTTTAATAGCCCATTGAAAAGCTTCACTATTTTCAATAAACGCCCTAAGACTATCAACCTCATTTAACGCAGAACACCACTGACTCGTTGTTGAAAGCGCAAATGCAGCCTCGCTTGGTAAAAATTTAAAAGTCGTACTAAGTTGCTGCATAGCATCTGTAGCTTCATCTATGTCGTCTAAATCAGGAATAATTTGGCGTGTAATATCAACAATAAAGTAGTCTTTACTAAGGCTATCTTCCCCGCACTGAAAAAGAAGCATATCGCCGTCATACTCTAAATTAGTATTTTCAATTCGGTAGCTTTCATATAAATCAATAACCAGTTTAATCAACTGTTTAACATTATAGTTTTTATAAAATTCAGATCTTTCAATTTTAAGTTTTATATCTTCTATTTTCATATTTTATATCTAATTCTGTTTAATCATTAGTAACTATGTACTCTTTTCGCTACTGTATTAACCTTTACTTACAGCGCCTTCAAATAACAATTGCTTATCGTTTTTATATACTTCAAGCCAACCAAGTGAAGATGTATCGCAACCAATAATAGTGACATGTAACACGTAACTGTAACGTCCATTTTTAAACGTATAGTGATGATTGCCGCCACTACCCTCAAAGGTAATATCACCATTAATTAAAACGATATCAGGCTTGTCGCTTGGGCTTTTATCAATGCTCCACGACGCATAGCGGAAGTTTCCATCGCCTAAATCATCAATGCGAACACGATAGTTAGCTGTTTTCCAATCAAGTATTGGTTTTTGAAAGGTTTTAATACTTGAATGGAGTGATTGTTTATCTTGAGCGATTAACTTTTCTGCATGTGCTTGCTCAGTGGTATTTTGTGTATTCACAGCAATAACTTTGCCGTCTGTGTCTACCCACATTACGCCGTTATTTAGCATAATGCCGCGCCAACCTACGTTATCCCAATCGGTATTGATATTAGAGCTGCCAATAACGGCAACAAGTTCCTCATCAAACACTTCATCAAAGCGGTTAATAAACTCAGCTTCATTTTTAATATCAGGAAGTGGATACTGCCTTTTTAGAGGGTAGCGAATATGCGCAGCAATCGCAGTTTTATCATGCGTTTTAAAAGCAGCAATAACAGGTAAAACACTCTCGTGATACTTTTGCTCAAGCGCAAATGTGTTCGATGTGAAAAATAGAGATAGGCAAAGTAATATGTAATTTAGATACTTCATTGATAGTCCTTTATTCAAAGTAATAGAATAGATTTATAAAGAGATTAAATGTGTAACTCCTCTTAAGGCTTAGCCTTTACTATTTTTTAAAAAGGCAGCAAATTTGTGAGGCGAACTATCATAAAATAAACGTATTATACTTTCTGTTTCATCTTCATTTTTATCTATAAAGATTTTGAAGGTGTTACGCTTAAAAAAAGGTCCAAGAAAGCGCCTTCGGATGGAAACACTGGTAGAAATGCACCATAAACTTTTTTCTAGGCAACTTATTTGTAATGAAGCCTCATTATCCCCTAAAGCTTGAAAAAATAAAATTTTCATGGCGGATTCTGAATTCTCATTCTCCCAAATAAAACTTTTGAAAAAGGTTATAGCTTCACTAATGTTTGGTTGTAATGGAACATCCTGCTCCGTTTCCTCATCATAATACCCACAAAAAATATTTTCCATTAGATATTTTTTCCTTTTAAGTTATAAATTTCCGATTAAAGAAGCTAAAAGTCACATTAAATAAACCTTATAAACTATACAGTTTATTAATGAATATATAGATTATTAATCCGCATATAAACGAAGCTAGTACATTTGAATAAATTCGAACGTTATAGCTTTTCATAAAGCGCTCTTTTATTAAAGTTATGGGGATCAAAGCTAAGCACAAATAAGCAAACCAAGAGGATACAAATATATCTGCTAATTTAGATTGCATTAAGGGAGCGCTATTGCCATATCTTGCGTTACTTATCGCCTCAAAACTCTCACGATCGAATGCTATGGCAGCTACTGCAAATAAAAAAATTATATGGGTAAATAGTAAAACTAAATTTAAAGTACGTTTTAAGAAGCTAACTTCATAAGTTTTAATAGTCCGCGATCCTTGCATTTAGTTTTTCTACTCTTAAAAATTGATACGATGATAATATTTTTATATGAACTAAACCTGCTTTATGCTTTTGTAAAATTGACATAAGACACCTTACTTTTTTAGCCTAAACAAAGCCTGCTATTTCGTTTTTCACAGTGAAAGATTTAAAGTGGAGTCTAGTTTATTTATTCTTGTAGGCACTCTTGTTAGAGGAACAGCTATGTGTTTAATTTATACCAATAGGATAACTAAAAAATTATAGCTAGTCTAAGAATTGCTAATAATGCATATGACGAAAACCGTATAAAGTTTAATCGTAATTTAATTGTATGCCTTATTTAAATGTTGATTAAAGGGAATTTAATGAAACACGAAAGAATAACGTTAAGTGAAAATATAAAGAGTGTATTTTTATTTGTTTTATTCTTTATCATCACCATAGTTTTACCGATTGCGTCATATAATGAATTAGTATTTGTCTTTGAGGCGTTAAATAAGCACCCGCTGATTTTTAATGAGAAAAGTTTTAGTGCGTGCTTAATTTTATATACGCCAGCATTTGCAATGCTCACTCGACTAATATTATTAAAAGTAAGAAATATTGAAATAGAGCCTGAGCTTTTAACTCAATGGTATAAGGTCTGTGGGGTTACTCTGATTTTGCTATTGATTTCAGTTCCTACTTATACCTACTTTATTGAAAGTAAAATTAAAAGTGAAGGCTATACGGTTTGTAATTCGTATAGCACTTCTAGGGGGGCAGATATTTGGGTTACCTCTCAACACTACTGCATTGAAAAAGGTTATAGAGTCAGCGAAGAAATAACAGATTGGTTAAAACAACAAACGACTGAGCCAACACCAGAAGATGTTATAAAAAAAGTAGATGAGCTACTCGCTAATAATCCTTAAAGATTTTTTATGTGTAATTTAAAAAACGAGCCTAAATCGGCTCGTTTTTGTTTTACTGATAGCTGACAGCTAATAACTGACCGCTTCGCTATTTAACTACTTCCCTTTACTCCGGCTCATACCCCAAGTTAGGCGATAACCACCTTTCGGCTTCTGCGAGCGTCATACTCGTTCGCTTGGCGTAGTCTTCTACCTGATCCTTCTGTACTGCCGCTACCGCGTAGTATTTCGCTTGTGGGTGTGAGAAGTACCAACCTGATACCGCGGCACCTGGCCACATGGCGTATGAGCTGGTGAGCTGCATACCAATGCGTTTCTCGGTATCGAGTAACTGCCAAATTTTCTTTTTCTCAGTGTGCTCTGGGCACGCTGGGTAACCGGGTGCTGGGCGAATGCCTTGGTAGTTTTCACGTATTAGTTCATCGTTAGGCAGATTTTCATCGGGTGCATAACCCCAATACTCTTTACGCACTTGTTCGTGCAAGTATTCAGCAAACGCTTCAGCGAGTCTGTCGGCTACGGCTTTTACCATTATTTTATTATAGTCATCTTGCTGTACGTCGAACGCATTGGCTAGGTCGTCTTCTTCTAAACCGCCCGTTACCGCAAACGCGCCAAAGTAATCAGGCGTGCCTTTTGGTGCAATGTAATCGGCTAAACAGTAATTTGCAAAGTCGGTTTTTTCAGTTTGCTGGCGTAAATGGCACGAGGTGGTTAATAGCTCTTTTCGCGTTTCGTCGGTGTAAATTTCTATATCATCGCCTACACGGTTTGCAGGGAATAAACCAATTACACCTAGTGGTTGCAAAGTGCCTGATTTTTCAAGGTCGTCGAGCATATCGTTGGCGTCTTTAAACAAGCTTTGTGCTTGTTCGCCCACTACTTCGTCGGTCAATATGCGCGGATATTTACCGGCGATTGACCAGGTCATAAAGTACGGCGTCCAGTCTATGTATTTGCGTAAAGTCGCGATTGATACATTTTTAAACTCGGTCACGCCCAGCTTTTTAGGCACGGGTGGTGTGTAGTTATCCCAATCGAGTTTTGTAGCATTATCGCGGGCGCGCTGTATGGTAACTGGTTTTGAGCGCGGCTTTTTGCGTGCTTGTTGTTCGCGTACTTTGTCGTACTCGGCGCTGGTTTTAGCTAAAAACTCTGCTTTATGCTCTTTAGATAATAAATTAGACACCACACCCACGGCGCGGCTGGCGTTATTTACATACACCACGCCTTTGTCGTACTGCGGCTCTATTTTAACTGCGGTATGCGCTTTTGAGGTGGTTGCCCCACCAATCATGAGTGGTAGCTCAAAGCCACGACGCTTCATTTCTTTGGCAACATGTACCATTTCATCAAGCGATGGGGTAATTAAGCCCGAAAGGCCTATAATATCGGCTTTTTCGTCAATTGCTGTTTGCAGTATTTTATCTGCTGGCACCATTACCCCAAGGTCGATTACTTCGTAGTTATTACATTGCAGTACCACGCCTACAATGTTTTTACCTATGTCATGCACGTCACCTTTTACGGTAGCCATAACAATTTTACCATTGGTGGCGCCTTCCTCTTTTTCGGCTTCAATGAATGGGTCGAGGTAGGCGACCGCGCGTTTCATTACCCGAGCCGATTTAACCACTTGCGGTAAAAACATTTTACCGGCACCAAATAAATCCCCAACCACGTTCATGCCATCCATAAGTGGCCCTTCAATGACGTGAATAGGTTTATCGGCGCCAGCACGGCACTCTTCTGTATCTTCATCTATAAAGGTGGTTATGCCTTTAACCAACGCGTGCTCTAGGCGTTTTTCAACCGGCCAAGTGCGCCATTCTAGATCTTCTACCCGCTCAGCTTGTGCCATGCCTGAATATTTAGGCGCAAGTTCAACAAGGCGCTCGCCCGCACCTGAGTCGGTGTTAAGAATTACATCTTCTACGGCTTTACGAAGTTCCTCGGGGATGTCGTCGTAAACCGCAAGTTGCCCTGCGTTTACTATGCCCATATCCATACCCGCTTTTATAGCATGGTATAAAAACACCGAGTGAATCGCTTCACGTACTGGGTTATTACCTCTAAACGAGAACGATACGTTTGACACCCCACCCGACACTTTACAATGGGGTAAGTTTTGCTTAATACGACGAGTACCTTCAATAAATTCTACGGCGTAGTTGTCGTGCTCTTCTATGCCGGTGGCAACGGCAAATATATTGGGATCGAATATAATGTCTTCTGGCGGAAAGCCAATTTCGTCGACTAAAATACGGTAGCTGCGCTCACAAATTTCAAACTTACGATCGGCAGTATCGGCTTGGCCTTCGGTATCAAATGCCATTACAACAGCGGCGGCGCCAAAGCGTTTTATAATTTTAGCTTGGCGAATAAACGGCTCTTCACCCTCTTTGAGTGAAATGGAATTAACAATGGCCTTGCCTTGAATACACTTTAAGCCTGCTTCGATGACTTCCCACTTTGAGGAGTCGACCATAATAGGTACTTTAGAAATATCAGGCTCTGAAGCAATTAAGTTTAAAAACTTAACCATGGCGGCTTTTGAGTCCAGCATGGCTTCGTCCATGTTGATATCAATAACTTGGGCGCCATTTTCTACTTGTTCGCGGGCCACATTAAGAGCGGTCTCGTAGTCTTCTTCCATGATCAAACGTTTAAACATGGCCGAGCCAGTTACGTTAGTACGCTCGCCGACATTGGTAAATACTGCAATTTGTTGGGTCATTGGCGGCTCCTTAATTTAAGTTACAGGCTTCTAGGCCTGATAAACGCATACGCACTTCAAGCTCTGGTAATTTTCGTGGTGCTGCGCCTTCAAGCCCTTTGGCAAAGGCACGAATGTGCGCAGGCGTAGTGCCGCAGCAACCGCCAACAATATTAATAAAGCCCGATTTACCCCAATCTATGATCTCTTTTGCCATATCGTCTGCTTCTAAGTCGTATTCTCCAAATTCATTGGGTAAGCCCGCATTAGGGTGAACAGAGACAAAGGTTTCGCACACGCGTGATAGCTCTTCAACGTATTGGCGCAGTAAATCTGGCCCAAGAGCGCAATTTAAGCCAATTGAAAGCGGCTTAATATGGCGAATAGAGTTATAAAATGCTTCGGTGGTTTGCCCTGAAAGCGTGCGGCCTGAGGCGTCGGTGATAGTGCCTGATATCATCACTGGTAATGTACGCCCTGCTTGTTCAAACGCTTCTTCTACCGCGAATGAGGCGGCTTTTGCATTAAGCGTGTCGAATATTGTTTCGATTAAAATAATATCTACACCGCCTTCCATTAATGCAAGAGTAGACTCCACATACGCAGTCACTAACTTACCAAAGGTGATATTACGATAGCCCGGGTCGTTTACATCCGGAGATAACGAACAGGTTTTAGATGTTGGCCCTAAAACACCCGCTACATAGCGCGGTTTTTCTGGGGTTTTAGCGCTAAATTCATCACATACAGCACGGGCTAACTTAGCTGACTCTAAATTAACTTCACGGCTTATACTCGCCATGTCGTAATCTTCCATCGAAATGGTGGTCGAGTTAAAGGTGTTGGTTTCGATAATATCGGCACCGGCGGCTAAAAAGCTGCGGTGTATATCAGTAATAATTTCAGGCTTGGTTAGGCTTAATAAATCGTTATTACCTTTAATAAGCACGTGCCAATCTTTAAAACGTTCACCACGGTAGTCTTGCTCTTCAAGCTTATGCGCTTGGATCATGGTTCCCATTGCACCATCTAAAATTAAAATGCGCTGTTTGAGCGCATCACTCAGCTGTTCATGCTTATTGTTTTGAGGATTATTCGGCATAGTTGTTAGTCCTTACGTCTTGGCTAACTAAGTTAATATCATAGGGTGTGGTTTGGTAAACGTAATAATTTAACCAGTTTGAAAACAGTAAAAACGCGTGGCTTTGCCATGTTTTAGACGGTTGTTTGCTGGCATCGTCATCAGGAAAATAGTTTTCAGGCTTTGGCGCATCGGGGCTTTTTTGTAAATCGCGCTCATATTCGGCTTTTAAACTGTCGGCATCGTATTCGGGGTGGCCGGTAATAAACACTTGGCTGCCCGATTTATTTTTAAGTAAATACGCCCCTACTCGTTCAGAGCCTGCTAATACCACCAGCTCTTCACAGGCGTTTATTTTATTAATATCTATGTGGCCATAGCGTGAGTGGGGTACTAAAAAAGTATCGTCAAAGCCGCGGGTAAGTGCACCATGGGCAAAGTAGCATTGATGGGTAAACACCCCACAGAGTTTATTGTCTTTTAAATCGCGCTTTAAATTATAACGGTGGTATAAAGCCGCGTGAGCAGCCCAGCACGAAAACAAGGTTGAAGTTACATGCTGCTCGGCCCAATCAATAATCACTTTGAGCTCTTCCCAGTAAGCCACCTCTTCATACTCTAAATGCGCGAGCGGCGCACCGGTAATTAACAGTGCATCGTAGTTGTTGTTTTTTACTTCTGAGAAATAACGATAAAAAGTATCTAAGTGTTGCTCAGAGTTGCTACTACTGCGATGCGTGTCTAGGCGCAATAGCTCAACATTTACTTGCAGCGGAGAGTTAGCCAACAAGCGAATAAACTGTACCTCGGTTTCTACTTTATTAGGCATAAGATTAAGAATAGCCAAACGCATAGGGCGTATTTCTTGGGTTTTTGCACGCGTTTTTGGCATTACAAACACGTTTTCATGACGTAAACGTGCAATAGCTGGCAATTCGTCTTCTACTGTAATTGGCATTCTTAAAGCTCCTGCTCATAAAAACCGAGAGTTAATACGCTCTCATTATGAACAGAATGCCAAAAATATCAACCTCTAGATGTATAGATGTCTAAATGAAGTTTAGGATAGTAAACGAAATTTATAGAAGCACTTAGAATTATTAAGTAATACTTTTTGAGTTGCGCTACCAGAGTCAGTAGCGCATGCGGTTTCAAAAACGATAATTTATAGAAAAGTTAATAGCATAGATATTACCTTGAATTGCATCAAAATACTGGTATTCTGCACTTGCCTGCCAGCGTTGGCTTAACATGTAATCAACCCCCGCCCCAAATGTTTTGCCATCCTTATCGTAGTTTTCCTCTGTAATGAGAAACTGATTTGTGTTTGAGCCAATAACTTCTTTTGCAAAACGGCTGTAGTCATCGTTATAGCTCAACTTATTTCTAGCGTATCCTGCAAATAAAAATACACCAACCCGGGAAGAAACTGGGTAATTAGCTTTTAAAAATATGCTTGTTTGTAATTGTAAGCCGGAACCAACTTGAGTATGTACAGGCTCGGAAGTAATTTTTCCTGTCAATGGTTCTTGAGTATAAACATCCCCATTTAATGGCGTTGGCTCCTCATTTAAACCAATACCCAAACGCCCTTCTAGTGCAAAATATGGTGAAAACTGATAACCTACTTGAGTATAAAACGTTGTAAACTGCAGGCTATCCCCTTCGTAAACATCGAATTCGGTAGAGCCTAAGCCGAACCCTTGATAAGGTCCATTCACTCGCATTATCTCTGCGTTACTCGCAACTGAGTACCCTCCCAAAATTATTGCGCTTAGGGATACAAGCCATTTTAATTTCATAATTATTCCTTTAGTTTAGTATCTGGTGATGTTTTAAATACCTTTTATAAACGCCTAAACGCTCAATATAAAAATTCAAGTTGTGTTACGGCAAAAGTGAAACCAAATTACAGCTCTAAAATTAAGATGTGCGCTTTCAAGAAAACGCAAATCAAGTTAGACTTAAACTTATTCATTATATTTTTCTTCTAAACAACTGTTAACACTATGCAGTTATTTAAATACCCATACAATTGATCAATACAAGATAAAACAATTTACTACACTTTCTTACAGCCTACTTATTTTTGAAAAGCTACGCCATTCGTTGACTGTTTCACCTGTGAGCCACTACAATACAGCATTGAAATTTTTATTATTATTTGAAGGCTTCTTCCATGGTTTTACCTGATAAGTTTATATTCTCGATGAGTCGAGTATCTAAGGTTGTGCCACCAAAACGCACTATCTTAAAAGATATTTCGTTGCATTTTTTCCCAGGCGCAAAAATTGGTGTGCTAGGTTTAAATGGTTCTGGTAAATCATCACTACTTCGCATTATGGCGGGTGTTGATGAAGAGTTTGAAGGTGAAGCTCGCCCTCAACCAGGCACTAAAATTGGTTACTTACCGCAAGAGCCTGTTTTGGACGAAAGCAAAACAGTTCGTGAAATTGTTGAAGAAGCTGTAGGTGAAGTAAAACATGCCCTTAACCGCCTTGACGAAGTGTATAACGAATACGCAATGGAAGGTGCTGACTTTGACGCACTGGCTAAAGAGCAAGGTGAATTAGAAGCGGTTATTCAAGCCCACGATGGTCATAATATCGATAACGTATTAGAGCGTGCTGCCGATGCACTTCGTTTACCTGAGTGGGATGCTAAAATTGAGCACCTATCGGGTGGTGAGCGCCGTCGTGTTGCTATTTGTCGTTTGTTACTTGAAAAACCAGACATGCTGATTCTCGATGAACCAACTAACCACTTAGATGCTGAGTCGGTTGCCTGGTTAGAGCGCTTCTTACATGACTACGAAGGCACTGTTGTGGCAGTAACGCATGACCGTTACTTCCTTGATAATGTAGCAGGTTGGATTTTAGAGCTTGACCGTGGTGAAGGTATTCCGTGGGAAGGTAACTATTCTTCTTGGCTTGAGCAAAAAGACGCCCGCTTACAACAAGAGCAAAAATCTGAAAAAGCACGTCAAAAATCAATTGCACAAGAACTTGAGTGGGTGCGTTCAAACCCTAAAGGTCGTCAAGCTAAGTCAAAAGCACGTATGGCGCAGTTTAGCGAGCTACAACAGTCTGATTACCAAAAACGTAACGAAACCAACGAATTGTTTATTCCACCTGGCCCACGTTTAGGTGACCAAGTATTAGAAGTAAACAACTTACGTAAAAGCTTTGGCGACCGCGTTTTAATTGATGATTTAAGCTTTAGCATGCCTAAGGGCGCTATTGTGGGTATTATTGGTGCCAATGGTGCAGGTAAATCAACGCTATTCAAAATGTTAAGCGGTGAAGAGCAGCCAGATAGCGGTAATATCAGCATTGGTGAAACAGTAGAACTGGCAACTGTTGATCAGTTCCGTGGCAACATGGACGAAAGCAAAACGGTATTCCAAGAAATCTCTGACGGCCAAGATGTACTAAAAATTGGTAACTTTGAGTTCCCAAGCCGTGCTTACGTTAGCCGTTTTAACTTTAAAGGCAACGATCAGCAAAAGTTTGTTAAAGACTTATCTGGCGGTGAGCGCAACCGTTTACACCTAGCTAAACTGTTAAAAGCAGGCGGCAACGTGGTGCTTCTGGATGAGCCAACTAATGACTTGGACGTTGAAACATTACGTGCTCTTGAGAATGCTATTTTAGAATTCCCAGGTTGTGTAATGTGTATCTCGCATGACCGTTGGTTCCTTGACCGTATTGCTACACACATTTTAGATTACCGCGACGAAGGCCAAATTAACTTCTTTGATGGTAACTACACTGAATACGAAGAGTGGCTTAAAAAGACTCTTGGCGCAGAAGCTGCACAGCCTAAGCGCATAAAGTATAAAAAAATTGGCTAACAGCCACAGTGAATAAGTTAAAAGCCCTGCATTTAATGCGGGGCTTTTTTTGCGAGCTATTTTTATCTTTAAGCAAATTGGCGTGTTGGGCATTACCAGCTATGCTTATTATAAATAACAGCTTTATAAGATTATTATGCAAAACCGTCGGCAATTTTCTCGTATTATGTTCTCTACTGCAGCGCAATTAGTTATGGCTAGCAGCCAGTATGAATGCACTCTATTAGATATCTCTTTACATGGTGCGCTTATTACTAAAAGCGATGCATTTACTGGGAACAAAAATGACGAAGCAGTACTACGTTTTACTTTGCCACAAAGCGATATTGAAATAAAAATGCCGGTGGTTATTCGTCACATAGAAGAAAATCATATTGGTCTTAAATGCCATAGTATTGATATAGACAGTATCACGCATTTAAAGCGTTTAGTTGAGCTAAACCTTGCTGATGAAACATTATTACACCGCGAGCTTGAAACGCTTATTCACCAAACATAAATAGACGCACTGCGTGAAGTTGATTACCATAACCAAAAATAATTAAACGACGCAGATATGAGTTTAAACCCCAATCTACCTTTAGTTTATCATCCTAACTACTCGTTTAGTTTTGATCCCAAGCATCGCTTTGTAATGAGTAAATTTGCTCAGCTACACCAGCATGTTAAAACCCTTGGCCTTGCTGGCAGTAATATCACAGAACCACCACATGGTAGTGTAGAAGAGCTAGAAATAGTACATTGTGAAAACTACATTCACGATTTATGGCATAACCGCCTAGATGAAAAAGCCATGCGCCGTATTGGCTTGCCTTGGTCACAAGCACTAATGAACCGCACTTTTACCGCTCCGCTGGGAACACTGCAAACTGCACGTTTAGCACTTGAAACTGGACTTGCGTGCCATTTAGCGGGCGGCACTCACCATGCTCATAGTGATTTTGGCTCAGGTTTTTGTATGGTGAACGATTTAGCTTTTACCGCACAAACGTTAATTCAAAATCGTGAAGTGACCAACGTACTGATTTTTGATTTAGATGTTCACCAAGGCGATGGCACGGCAGCTATGCTGGCTCATCAACCATATGCGTTTACCTGTTCAATACACTGTGAAAAAAACTTCCCATTTAGAAAGTCCCCTAGCGATTTAGATATTGGTTTAGCTAATAATATGCAAGACGCTGAATATTTAGGTATTGTTGACGATACGCTGCAATTTTTATTAAACGAGCTTAACCCGGATCTTGTTTTATACGATGCTGGCGTTGATATTTGGCAAGAGGATGGCTTAGGCAAACTGGATATTAGTTGGCAAGGGATAGAAAAACGCGATCACTTAGTGCTTAAACGCTGCCTTGCAAATAATACTCCTGTTGCCACTGTGATTGGTGGAGGCTATGACAGAGATCATCAGCGCCTAGCAAAGCGCCATGGCATTGTTATAGAGCAAGCGGCTAGTTTTTAATTATATTTTTAACTGACTTGGCGTAATGCCGGTCCAACGCTTAAATGCTCGGCGAAAGTTAGGAATATCATAAAATGCAAGCCGATCAGCCACTCGTTCATTACCTTGTTGGCACACCCCCAGTAAATGCAGAGCTTTAAGTTTATTTTGCTCATCTTGTAGTTGAGAGTAACTGACACCGTGTTGTTTTAACTTACGTTTAAACGTAGCAGAGCTCATGGCAAAATGCTCAGCACTGTTAGCAAGGCTGTTGTTTTTATCACGGTAAATGCGCTGGCACACAGCCTCAACAAAAGACTGTGATACATTCTTATGTAACTCACTTTGCGCTATGCACTGCTGCCACCTAAGCTGACTAGCCTCTGGGTTTGTGCACTTAAGTAGTTGTTTATTAAAGTGCCAACGGGTATAGGGTTGTTCAAACCGTATTCGTAAGCCTAAGTGCTGCTCATATTCTTGAATATGCCGAGGGCGTTTACAAGTAAAGTCAAAATAACAATGTGGATACACATTACATACTCGTTTTAGTAAGCTCATTAACGCAGCGCTGTATATTTCAAAAAAATAATTTTTTAATGACTCGTCCATACCGATACTCGGTTGCAAGTACAGATATAAATCGTCTTTAAATATATGCCTACGGGTAAATAATAAAGGGGCAATAACGGTACTAATTTGTTGTAATTGCTTCAAAGCCATACCTAAACTGGGGCTTAAACGCACACTTTGCACTGCTGGGCTAACGTCATTAACCAATTGATGACCCAGTAAAAAGCCACTATCATTACTCTTCATTAAGGCTTTAAACTGGCTAATTAAAGCCAATAACTGCGATAAACTAAAGCGCTGTGATAGATCATATAAATCTTGCTCAAAAATACCCGTACCACGCAGCAATTTATGCAGCGGGATCCCTCGTCCTTGAGCAAGCTCCACCAGCGCAGTGATCATTCCCTCCGCGCTGAGGTATTTATCATCTAGACTAATATACTGCTGCACCTACAAGCGCCTTTTCTTGTTGTAATTGTTGATGTAACAGGCTGGTTTGCTGCACTGGATCTTGCGCTAAATCCATTGCCATGGTGGCGGTTAAAATATGCTGAAACTGTGCGCCTTTGCTTTTTGCGACTTTAAACGCACAATGGTTAAGCGCCGCTTTCATTTGCGCTAGTAATTCTTTGGCTTGGCTTTGGCTGGTATTCGGCATAAGCACAATAAAGCAATCTCCGGCATAGCGACAAAGCACATCATTCAAACGGCAATTCATTACTAATAAATCACTAATTTCTCTTAGTAACCTATCACCTTCACTAAAACCAAACTGCGCATTAAACTTTGCAAAATCACGAATATCAATAACACCTAAAGTGCCGCCTTGCTGCTCTGTTTGTTGTTGCTGCATGAGTGAATGTAAGTAGTTAACTCGGTATAACCCTGTTACCGGACAGACCTTTTCATGTTCGCGAAGATGCGCTTCACGACGACGCAATTGACGATTTAAAACAAATTGCTCTTGATGCCAATAATAAAGCCCTGCGCTGGTAAGCGACATACCAAACGGCGCTGGTAGTGACTCAAACCAGGTGAGCCATAATTGTGAAGGTTGTTTTAACCACTCATCAAGTAAATCGAGTGTGGATGAGAACATAAACAAACCTAAACCTAATACTAATAAGGTAGTTACTTTGCCTGGCGGACGTGAAATAAGTAACGCAACTATCCAGCTGAGGGTCATCAACACAATACCGCCCTCACCAACAATATCGAGCCACGCAATGTCTTGCCATTGCTTAAGTTCGCCAAAGTAAGCACATATTGCTACAGCAATAACTAATAATAAAATGATGGTATTAGTTAATTTTGCATGGCTAGTAAATGGGTTATATCGCATTGTTTAAGTCTTCTAAGATTTACACTATTACGTATGCTAGCGCGGTACTGATTTATTAGGCAGAGTCATTTTGGCTCATTGATATGACATTGAGATTAAAATTTTTAGGTATTTAACCTAGTAATAACCATTTTTAGTGCGCTGGAGCCGTGTTTAAACAGCTCAACTGTCTGTTTGAAAAGCGCTAAGTTGGCGTTTTGTCAGGAATTAACTGTAAAACTGTCACATTAGCGTCATTAACTTTTTTTAGTTTGCTCACCAAACCAAGGACAACCGGAGCAAATCAATGAAACAATTTAAGTTAAATGCTGTTGTAGCGGCATTAGCACTGAGCCAATTTAGTGTTAGCGTAAATGCACAAGAACAAACATCGCCAAGAGAACCTGAAGTAAAGGTTTCTGAAGAGCTTGTGGTCTATGGCGAGATTGGTTATCGCAACCGCTCGCAAGAACTAGCACCGACGCTGGAATATTCACAAGAATACTTTCAACGTTTTGAACCACTCACCGCCGGTGATGCACTAAAGCGTGTTCCTAGTGTGACTTTTTTATCTGACGTACTTGAGTCTGACGGCGCTCGTATGCGCGGCTTAAGCCCTGCTTACACAAAAGTACTGATCAATGGCGAAGAAGTACCGGGTGCCGGTGCTGACCGTTCATTCTTTGTGGACCGTATTCCAGCAGAATTAATTGAGCGTGTAGAAATTATTCGTTCATCAAGTGCCAACCGCTCTGCCGATGCTATAGCAGGCACACTTAATATTGTACTACGCGATGGCTATAGCTTAGACGGCGGTTATATTCGCGCTGGTGGCTTACGTTACGATGACGGCGAACTAAAAGAAAGCTTTGCGGGCGTTTACGGTACTGAGTTTGCAGGTGGCCGTTTACTAGTAGGTGCCAATTTACAAGGTCGTTATAACCCAAAACAAAAATCAAGCAGACGTTATGGCGATAGCCCTGAAAATAACCCTAATTACGCAACAGACGATTTTGATAACCGTGAAGATCAATCTGATATCCGTGATGGTGATGATACCTCTTTAAATGCCAGCTTTGAAAAGGTGTTTGATAACGGTGGCAAGTTTGATATTAGCGCCATGTGGGTTGATACCGACCGTACCGAAGATGAGCGCTCTTTTGAATACGACGACGCATCTGCAACCTCAGGCTCTGTCGTTGAGGGTGGTAATTTAATCTCAGATAACGCAAACGTTTCGTTTATTGATCAAACCAACTACAACATTAATTCTGGCTATGAATTACCACTACTTGGCGGTACCAGCAAATTTAAGTTAGGTTATGCCAGCTTTGAAGAATCAGTGTATGAGCAAGAGGTTGAACTTGATACGTCAGAGCTCCCAATGGTGTTTGAAGAAGCTGAAGAAACCGTTGATATCGATGATAAAGAGTGGTCATTACAATGGCAGCACAGCTTACTGGTAGGTGACTCGAAAGAAGTTCAGTTTGGTGCTTTTGTACAAGGCAAAGAGCGCGATACCGCCATTTTTGTCGCTGAAGATGAAAGTGAGCAAACACTGACTGGATGGGCTCAATTTAGCGAGACGCCAATGTCATTAGCACAATTTAACAACGAATTTGAACCAGTAGACGGCGGTGTTAATAAACTTGAAGAAGATCGTTTTGATTTATTTGCGCTAATCAAGCACGAAGCGGATGTGTTCTCGTGGGAGATGGGGGTGCGGTGGGAGTCAACTGACTCAAGCATTACCGATACCAATGAAGGCGTTACTGCCGAAAATGATTATGACTTTTTCTTACCGTCGGCTCACTTTCGTTACAGCGTCAGTGATAACGGACGAGTCAGCGCCTCTGTTGCTCGCAGCTTACGTCGCCCTGACTTTGACTACATGACACCCGCCCTACTTGAAGAAGAGCTTGCTGATAATGACTTTTTAGGCAACCCAAGTCTTAAACCAGAATCATCTTGGGGTATCGATTTAGGTTACGAATACCGTTTAGGTAAAAGTGGCGTTGTCGGTGTAAACGTATTTTACCGTGACGTTAGCGACCTTATTGAAATTGCCAGTACCGGTGTTGAAGGCTCAGAAGGCGAAGGCACATTTGTACTGCAACCACAAAATACTGGTGATGGCACAGTTCAAGGTATTGAGTTTGATTTATCAACCCCACTTAGCGCCTTGAACATGCCTAATACAGGTATCTTCTTAAATTACTCTTGGCTCGACAGTGAAGTTGAAGACAGTTTTGGTAAGCGTAAATTTAACGACCAGTCTGATTATGTTTATAACGTTGGCTTTATCCAAGATTTACCAACACTACGCGCATCATTTGGTGCAACGTATCGTAACCAAGGTGATGCATACGGACGCTTTGTGGGTGAAGAAGTAACAACCTCTTACGGTGCAGATTTAGAGCTTTTCGTTGAAAAGCGCTGGGATGACATCACCCTTCGCCTAGTTGGTTCAAACTTACTGGATGCCAGTAAAGACGAAGTTTTCAATAAGTTTGACTCACTTGATGATCAAAACAATCGTGAATTTGATGAGTACGAGCTTGAATCGGAAGAAGCAGGCCCTGTGATTCAAGTAATGCTGCGTTACGCATTCTAATCACACGTATTGTCATTTTAAGCACGTAATGGCAAACCATCGCGTGCTTTTTTGGAGTTAAAACATGTTTAAATTGTCTTTCATAATGGCCGCGATACTGTGCTCATCAGCGCTTAGTGCAGACGAGCCTGTTGTTTATAAAGATGCGCTATACCAACAACAAAAAATAGCCAAGTTAACTACGTTGCCTAATAGCCTTAACTTTATGGTTATTGGTGATTGGGGGCACAACGGCCACTTTTACCAAAAAGAAGTGGCTCATCAGCTAGAAATTGCTATGTATCAAACCGATGCCGATTTTATTGTCTCGACCGGCGATAACTTTTACCCAAATGGCGTGGCAAGTGTGAACGATCCTCTTTGGCAATCAGCCTTTGAGAACATATACCATGGCCCGCACACATTTGAAGATTGGTATGTTGTTTTAGGTAATCACGATTACTTGGGTAATGCCCAAGCACAAATTGACTACACCGCAAAAAGTCAGCGCTGGCAGTTACCTGCAAGGTACTACAGTAAAACATTTGCGCTTGAAAACAACGAGCACGTGTTAATGGTGTTTTTAGATACCAACCCGATTCAACCTGAATATAAAACCCGTGAAAAATACCGCTCAACTCAAGGGCAAAGTTATCAAACACAATTGGATTGGCTTGAAACCCAACTAGCCGGCAGTAAAGCAAAATGGAAAATTGTGGTAGGTCATCACCCACTTTACTCCAGTGGCAAACGCTTTGGCCGTAACCAAGGGCTTCGCGACATTTTAGAACCTATTTTGGAGCGTCATAATGTGCACGCTTATATCGCAGGGCACGAGCACGACTTGCAATACAATCAACCAAAAAATAGCAAGGTGGCTCACTTTGTCTCTGGTGGTGGCAGTGAAGCACGGTTTGTAAAACAACGTGAGTTTACCCGCTACGCAGAAGCAACACCGGGCTTTTTAAATATCTCTATCAATGGTGAAACACTCAAAGTAAGCGCGATTAATCACCTTGGTGAAGTACGTTTTAGCACTGAAAAGCACCTAGAGAAGTAAAGGATAAAATAATGAACTTTAAACTAAATACAATTTCAGCGGTACTAACAAGTGCTGTGCTTGTAACTGCGCTTGGCGGTTGTACAAGTAATGACGATACCCAAAACACGACAGAAATAGCAAAGCCGGCTGTTGAGGCTAAGTTATTTGGCCCACAACAAAACATGCAAGGCTCACAAGCAGCAGCGCTAGGTAATAATCAATGGCTAATGGCGAGCGAAAGCCAGGGCTTATTACTTACCGATAACGAGAAAAGCAGTGTGCTGTTAGCCGGTAGCTTTGAGTCAATTTCACTAAAGCAATTATCAGCGCAGCAGTTTTTACTCGCCAGCCTGGATAAGAGCCAAGACAACGTAGCTATTTTTAAACTTATAAAAAATGGCCAAACTTGGCAGCTTAATGAACTCACTCGTATTACCCCGCCTCAAGCTCAACCTGATGCTGTGTGTTTATTTAAAAACACCAATACCGAGACTGTATCAGCGTTTGTGCCAGATGTTCGCGGCTTGATCAGCGAAACGGTTATATATGATTTAGCAACAAACCAAGCTAAAAATATCGCAGTACGTGAATTCTCTGCGGTCACTGAGGCTTCAGGTTGTGCAGTAAATGACGACACAAAAACCCTGTATGTGAGTGAGGCAGAGCTCGGAGTGTGGGCCATTAATGCTGATGCAGAATCAGATGCCAATAAGCAACCTGTGGCTTTAGTACAGCCATACGGCGAATTAAACAGTGAAATTGGGGCTCTATCAGTATCACAAGACGGTACTTTATGGCTGAGTGCCACTGATGGTAATATGGTTTATGCTTACCAAGCTCAAACAGACAAGCTAAGCCAATGGTCACTGGCAGGTGGGCACACTATTGAGTCTGTTGCAGCGAGCTTTATTAATGACAATCAAGCGCAGCTAGTTTTGATTGATGATGAAACCGGCGCTTACATTCAAGCAAACGTTAACTACGCAGCGCAAACTTCTGTCTCAAATAGCAAAGTTGCTATGACTCATCTTCATGCCAGCGCACAAACCACACCGGTTGCAGCGTTTGGTGATGCAGCAGATGACCCAGCAATTTGGATAAATGAGCAAGATGCTAAAAATAGCTTAATTTTAGGCACAGATAAACGCCGCGGCTTGATGGTTTATGACCTTGCTGGCAACAAAGTACAGTCGCTCAATATAGGCCGTTTAAATAACGTTGATGTGCGCCAACATCAAGGTATAAACAACGAAACCCATACGTGGATCACTGCCAGCAACCGTACGCTTAACAGTATTAGCGTATTTACTGTTGATGGCGATAACAAACTAAACCATGTAACAGAAGTCGAGACTAACCTACCTGAGATTTACGGCATGTGTATGTATTCGTCTGATTCTGGCCATTACGTGTTTGTTAATGATAAATCAGGTTTATTCCAGCAATATAAGCTCATCGGTGAGCAAGATAATCTAAGCGGTGAACTGGTTAGAGAGTTTACCCTACCAAGCCAACCTGAAGGCTGTAGTGCTGATGATAAACTAGGCCAATTATTTGCAGGCGAAGAAGATGCAGGAATTTGGTATATAGGTGCAGAGCCTACCGCTGGTAACAAAGCAGTAAAGTTACAAAGTGTTAATGAGCAGCTGGTGGCAGATGTTGAAGGTATGGAAATTTACCATGGCGATGATGAGCGCTATTTAGTGGTATCAAGCCAAGGCGATAATAGTTATGTGCTTTACAAAATCTCAGATGATACTCAGCCAAGCTTGAGCTTTGCGGGTAAGTTTAATGTCATCGCGAACCTAGATAAAGGCATTGATGGCGCAGGTGAAACGGATGGCTTAACCGTTACAGCAACGGCTTTACCAGGTTATCCTGAAGGCATGCTTATAGTGCAAGACGGCTATAACCGCATGCCATTACAACCACAAAACTTTAAGATTATTGACTGGCGCGAAGTGAAAAAAGCAATTAGATAATAGCTAACTCTAAATATACTGATACACACTAAAACTTAAGTGTGTATCACGTTTAAGCCTTACTAAAATTTAACTAAAGATAATTTTTTATAAATGTATACTACACTTTATATCTATAAATTAATTGGGGTTATTATGCGGCTACCTTATTTCGCATCTTTATTTATCAGCATTGTATTTTGTACCAGCTCGCTTGCTAATGCCGAAGAACCACCAGAACTTCCGCCATTAAACCCCAAATATGAAGCAGAGCATGCCATGGTATTGGTTAATAAAGGTTCAAGTGTATACGCCATTAACATTCCAAGCTTTGAGCTTCCCTTTGATATGCATGTTATGTACAAGGTAGATGTATCTGATATTCCATTTTTAGATTTAGTACGTGATGCTGAGTTAGTTACCGTAAAATCAAAGCCGTTTAATATTCAACGCTTAATGCGAGGCGAAGAAGTCGCGATTACCGCAGATGTGTATCTTGGAGATTTTAGACAAGGAGGTAGCTTAGTTTACAGTGATAAATTAATAGAGCTTAGCGAGCAGTTATTTACTCGTGAGCTAACTGATTTAAGTCCAGCCTCAAAATGGCAACAGTACGACATGGTTACGCTAAAAAATAACGAGCGCATTTACATTCACCAAATAACTCAGCCACCAAGCTATCATCATATTATGTTTGTTGATTTAAGTGGTGCCTGTTTACAAAAGTTTCGCACCTCAACTGAAGTGCCCTCTGCTGGTGAGCTCAATTATAAGTTTATAAATTGTGGCACATTGAAACCGATGTTTTATGATGCTGAAAGCTTAAGTAAATAAGCTTTATTTGAAAACGTGTTCAGCAATCAATTCAAGCCCAGCTTGCATCGCCAAAGTTGATTGCCCAGCAAATCCTAAACGTACATAACTGTGTTGCTTAGGTATTAAGCTACGTTCTGAGTCTTTAAAGTAAAATTCAGGCTCAACCTGTACATACACACCTTTACTTTGCAGTACTTGCTTTAACTGGTCCACCGGTTTATTTAAATTAACCCACATCGCCATGCCACCGTCGGGTTTTATATATTCAATTGGATAGCCTGATAATTGCAGCTGCGTTAGATAATCACCCATCGCTTCATAGCGCTGCTTATAGAGCTTTGTCATACGCTTTAAATGGCGTTCAAAACCACCTTCTTTCATCCAGTGTGCGACAGCTAATTGCATAATCACATCATTTTTATGGTTCATTAGCTGCTTCCATGCGGTTAATTGTGCGATTACCCCAGGCGCTGCACAGATATAGCCAATCCTTGCTGCTGAAAACATAATTTTTGAAAACGTTGATAGATATATCACAATGCCTGCGGGGTCATCGGCAGCCATGGGTTGCAAAGGCTGGCAACGGTAGTGAAATTCATGGTCGTAGTCATCTTCAATAATCATCACATTATGGGCATAACACAGCTGATAAATTTGTAAGCGCCGGGTGGGTGATAAGGTCACAGTCGTTGGGTATTGATGCAGTGGCGTTAAATACAGAAGTTTAATGGGATAGCGTTCAAGCTGAGTTTTAAAATCATCAACACACAACCCTTCATCATCTTGTTTTATATCTATAAGCTGCGCGCGACATGCTGCAAATGCTTTACGAGCAGGCGGGTAACCTAAGGTTTCGGTTGCAACATAATCGCCTTTATTAATAAAGGCTTTTGATACTAAAAAAAGCGCTTCTTGAGAGCCATTACACATAAGAATGTCGGCTGTTTTTAGGTTTCGTGCTTTGTGTAAATAATGACTAATTTGCAATTTTAAATTAGGCTCCCCAGCCACATTGCCATAGTGAAATTGGCTGGTATCTAAATGATTAAACACATGACTTACAGAGCGTTTAAATTCTTTATAGGGAAAGCGTGTTAAATCGGGTAAGCCTCCAGCAAAGTTATAAGCATAGTGATTTAAGTCCATTGTAGGTTCTGACACCGTAAGCGTGGTAGCAAATCGATACGGCTTAGGAGCCAATGCTTGAGACTGGGCAGTGTTTATACTGTTTTGAATAGGCAATGTATTGGTAACGCTGTAGCCTGATCGTTCATAGGATTCCAACCATCCTTCTGCGACAAGAAGTTGTAGGGCATTCATTATTGTATGACGGTTTAATCCGTACGCTTGTGCCATATCGCGTGCAGAGCTGAGTTTGCTGCCAGCGAGAATGTCCCCTTTTATAATCGACTCCCTAAGTGCATCTGCTATTTGCAGGTATTTAGCTTTACTCTGGCTAGTGAGCTTTATATTAAGTGGCTGCATAAACACCTTCCAAACTGGTATAGGTAAAAATTAAATTTTGGTTGTTTTTAACAAACCAATAAAGCGTACATTTGTTATGAATAAATAGCAAAATATGGGGCTTATAATGTTCACAACGCAAATTCATCAAACCAACAAGGTTGCCTTAGAGCCACTTAAACTCAAACATCTCGAGGGTCTATATCAAGCAGGTAAACACCCACAAGTTTGGCAGTGGGTATTAAGTAATTACACACAAACCCAAGTTAAGTTGGAGCAATGGTTTACACATAGCGCGCAGTTTAATCAAAACGAGCAAGTGGTTTTTGCCATTATTGATAAACATTCACAGCAAGTTGTTGGCACAACCCGTTTATTTAGGTTAGACAGTAACAACTTAAGCGCTGAAATTGGCCATACTTTTATTAGCTTCACTGCACAGCGAACATACGTAAATACGCATGCAAAATATTTACTTCTGAGATATGCATTTAATCAACTTAATTTAGTACGGATTAGTTTTAATACCCATGAGCACAATCAACAATCACGCAATGCCATTGCCCGTTTAGGCGCTAAGTATGAAGGAATAGCCCAAAAAGACCGACGTCTAGAAGATGGTTCATATCGCAACACCGCAAAATTCAGCATTATTGACGAGCAATGGCCAGCTATAAAGTTACGACTTGAGGAGTTATTATAATGTACCCACCCGAGCACTTTATGCAAAAAAATACCGAGCAATTGCATGCGCTTATTAATAATTTTCCATTAGCAACAATTTTTATGCCCTGCTCAAATAGTCAATTAAATAACATTTGTCATGTACCTATGTTATTCAACTCTTTAGAAAATATGTTTATTGCACATGTAGCAAAGCATAATCCACTATCAAAGCTTGATAATAAACAGGTGAATTTACTCTTTAATAGTGACAATTGCTATTTATCACCCTCCTATGCGGATAATCAAACATTGCCTAGCTGGCTTTACGCATCGGTGTTAGTGACTGCAAAAGTACATATTATTAAAGATGAGCTAAAAAAAGATCTCGTAATGCGAACCCTTACTAGTCATTTTGAGAAAACATTTGAGCCTGAGTGGAAAATTGATGAAGTGCCTGAGCAGCATCGCAATACAATGTATCAACACCTGAGTTTTATAGAGCTTACGCCAATTCACTGGCAAGGTAACTTCAAACTCAGTCAAAATAAATCAGCCGCTATAAGAAATAAAATAAAACAAAGTCTGGTAGATGCCAATAAGCACTCAATAGCGGCCTTGTTTTAGGAATGAAAAAAGGCTCCTCGCAATGCTCAGAGCCTTTGGTTAACTTTGGGAATTAACTCGGTTCATTGATCAGATGATGATCAGTTTAGCGCCACTAACTGTGGCGCAATTGTTTGATAATCTACCGCCATGGCAATACTCAAAGCGGTAATATTAATAATAGAAAACGCAAACACTTGGCGTGCCCAACGGGTGGTGTCTATGTTGTAGCGATATCCTCTAAGTGCCATGAGTAACCACCAAAAACTCGTAATACAGGCAACGGCCATAAAGGCAGCACCGGTATAACCACTAATTGGCAATAGCATCACCACTAAAGCATATACGGCAATATAAAGCACAATATGGCGCTTAGCTTTATTAACACCTTGCGCCACGGGCAATACTGGAATATTAGCGGCTTGGTAATCTTTAAAGCGAAAAATAGCAATCGCATATGAGTGCGGCATTTGCCACAAACTAAACATCACCAGCAGTATTGATGCACCCATATCGAACACACCCGTAACAGCGCAATAGCCAACAACAGGTGGAACTGCGCCCGATAGACTACCAATAAAGGTGCCGTAAACAGAGTTGCGTTTCATGTAGAGGCTGTACACCCCTACATAAATGACATAGCCAAAGGCGGCAAAAAATACCGCCGCTTGAGTGGTAAAGGCGATTAATAAGCCAAAGCCAATTAGCCCTAATAACACGCCATGGCTTAAAGCGGCTTTTGCAGACATTTCGCCCGTTACAGTTACACGTGAGCGAGTACGCGCCATAGCAACATCAATGTCTCTATCAATAACATTGTTTATGGCACATCCCGATGCAACAACAAGCGATAAACCAACCAAGGTAACCAACATTAACCATGGGTCTATATCACCGCGGGCGGCGAGTAAAAAACCACCGGCAACGCTGATCAAATTCCCCATAATAATACCTGGCTTAGTAACAGCTAAATAACGACGAAACATCTGAAACCTCTAATACATCATCATTGCGTTTGATTCATAAATGATCCAAACAGACAGTCCAACCACCATGACGATGATCAACGCGCTAAACAAGAAGGTAAAGGTATTCGCTTTACCTTCATCAGTGGTGAAATTAAGGTGTAAAAAGTATTTTAAATGCACCCAAATTTGCACGATTGCTAAAGTAACAATACTCCAAAGCGTGGTGACCTTTGAAAAGTCACCCTCCATCACCATCCAAAATGGAATGGCCGTTAAAATCACTGACAATACAAAGCCAATCAGGTATGTTTTAACACTACCGTGTGACTGATCATGATGTTGGCTTTGCATTTGCGCTAAAGCATGCGTTTCACTATGGCTCATTACATTGCCCCCATTAAATAAACAACGGTAAATACACAAATCCACACAATATCTAAAAAGTGCCAAAATAAGCTTAAGCAACTTAAGCGCGTGACGGTTTTTTTACCTAAACCGCGCTTGATCACTTCTATCATCATTATGCTCATCCAGATAAGGCCTGCAGTTACATGTAAACCATGCAAACCCACTAATGAGAAAAACGATGTTAAAAAAGCACTTTGCTGTGGACCATTGCCATGAACAATTAAATGATGAAACTCATAAATTTCCATACCAATAAACACCGCTCCTAAACAAAAAGTGACCGCGAGCCAACCAAGCGTCAGCGCCTTTTTTTGCCCTTGAGCGGCAATCATGGCAAAACCAAAAGTAATACTACTTATAAGTAGCGCCGCAGTTTCAACGGCAACAAAATCAAGCTCAAAAATATCTTTGCCCGATACACCGCCTGCGGTGTTCATATAAAGCACTGCGTAGGTTGCAAAAAATGAGGCAAATAAAAGGCAATCGGTCATTAAATAAAGCCAAAAGCCAAAGATTGTATCGCCTGAGGTATCGTGATGTTCATGCGTATGACTTACGCTATGAGGCTCTAAATTTACATGGCCTTGAGTTGCAGATAACGTACTCATGCGCTTACCTCCTTCGTGTTACTGGCAATATGCGCGCCTTCAATTTGTAATATTTCATCGTTTTGCACGTAGTAATCTACATCACTGGTGTAAGCACGGTTAATAAACAGCGCAATCGCGCCAATAAAACCAAGCCCTGCTAGCCACCAAATATGCCAGATCATGGCAAAACAAAACGCCGTTAAACTCGCAGCAATAAACACACCCGATGCGGTATTTTTTGGCATATGAATTGGGCTATAGCTAGATTTACCTTGATAAGCTAGGCCTTTTTCTTTCATATCAGTCCATGTATCAATATCATCAACATGCGGGATTTCAGCAAAGTTATAGTATTGCGGTGGTGATGACGTTGACCATTCAAGGGTGTGACCGTTCCAAGGATCGCCAGTGGTATCATCAAGCGCTTCGCGGTTTTTAAAGCTCACATATAGCTGAATAACTTGGCAAATAATACCGAACATAATAATCACGGCACCCACCGCAGCAATATAAAGCCAGATATTCCAATCAGGATTATTAGAGTGGTTTAAGCGACGCGTCATGCCTAAAAAGCCGAGTACGTACAATGGCATAAAGGCTACGAAGAAACCGATTAACCAACACCAAAATGACGCTTTACCCCAACGCTCATCAAGCTTAAAGCCCATTGCTTTTGGAAACCAAAAAACAAACCCGGCTAAGTAGCCAAATACTGCGCCACCAATGATGGTGTTATGGAAATGAGCGATTAAAAATAAGCTGTTATGCAATACATAATCGGCACCAGGGATTGCCAGTAATACTCCCGTCATACCACCAATACTAAAGGTAACCATAAAACCAAGCGTCCACAGTACGGGAACAGTAATGCGCAAACGGCCACGGTAAATAGTAAACAACCAACTAAATAACTTAACCCCAGTAGGCACAGCTATGACCATGGTCATCACCCCAAAGAAAGCATTTACATTAGCGCTTGAGCCCATAGTAAAGAAGTGATGTAACCATACAATAAAACCAAGAATAGAAATGGCACCGCTGGCATATACCATCGATTTATAACCAAATAAACGTTTACCAGTGAAGGTCGACACTATTTCAGAAAAAATACCAAAAGCTGGTAATACTAAAATGTATACCTCTGGGTGACCCCATGCCCAAAACAGGTTGATATACATCATGGCGTTACCGCCGGCTTCATTAGTGAAGAAGTGGAAATCTAAATAACGGTCTAGCGTTAGCATGGCCAGCACTGCGGTTAAAATTGGAAATGATGCCGCAATTAAGATATTTGCCCAGGTACATGCCCATGTGAAAATTGGCATTTTCATCAGTGTCATACCAGGGGCACGCATTTTAAATACTGTCACTAGGAAGTTAACAGCGGTTAATAGCGTACCGAGCCCCGATATTTGCAAGGCCCAAATATAATAATCGACCCCCACCCCAGGGCTAAAGGTCAACTCCGACAACGGTGGGTAAGCAACCCAGCCTGTTTTAGCAAACTCACCAAAAATCAGCGATAAATTTATTAAAATGGCGCCACTGGCAGTAAACCAAAAACTTAAATTATTTAAAAATGGAAAAGCCACATCGCGAGCACCAATTTGCAGTGGTACAACAATATTCATTAAACCAATCATAAATGGCATCGCCATAAAGATGATCATAATAACGCCATGGGCGGTGAATATTTGGTCGTAATGTTCTGGTGGCAGATAACCTGGGGCGCCACTGGTAGCAAGCGCTAACTGCGCACGCATCATAATGGCATCAGAAAAACCACGAAACAGCATGATTAGCGCTAATAAAATGTACATAACGCCTAAGCGTTTATGATCAACCGAGGTGATCCAGTCGCGCCAAAGCACACCCCATTTTTTATATTTTGTTATTAGCCCTGCTATAATAAGCCCGACTATAGCAATCACCGCCATGGTAACCATAATAATAGGTTCATGAAACGGAATTGCATCTATAGATAATTTACCTAAAAACGACATGATTATTCCTCGCCCTGGCTGTGTGATGATGGCATTGAATGATTACCCATTGCCTGATGCTCATTACTCATCTGCTGATGTTTACCCATCGAGTGGTGTTTTTTGTTCATATCGCCATGCGCCTGCATGTATTTCATCACTATGGTATGAAATAAACCGTCATCAACCTTGCCATAATAAGCAACGGGATTGTTTTCACTCGCTTTGGCAAGCTCAACATAATTGGCATGAGTAAGGCTATTAGCGTTGGTTTTAACCTGTTCAACCCACTGGTTAAAGTCAGCTTTTGTTGGTGTTGCGATGGCATTAAATTTCATACCAGTAAAACCCGCACCACTGTAATTAGCCGAAAAGCCTTTAAACGTGCCTGGCTCATTAGCGATTAAATGCAGCTTAGTTTCCATGCCCGCCATTGAGTAAATTTGACTACCTAACTGGGGAATGAAAAACGAGTTCATGGTACTTTCTGAGGTGATTTTGTATTCAACCGGAACATTAGCAGGAAATACCAATTCGTTTACCGTAGCAATACCTTGCTCAGGGTAAATAAATAACCACTTCCAATTAAGTGACACCACTTCAACAGTTAAGTGTTCACCTTTACCCTCTATCGGTTTATAAGGGTCAAGCTCTTGAGTTGACTGCCAGGTGATCACACCTAAAATAACAACAATAACAATAGGAACCGCCCATACAACAGCCTCAATCTTATTAGAGTGAGCCCATTTTGGTTCGTAAATTTCATGGTTTTGTGTGTCTCTGTATTTCCAAGCAAAATATAAAGTCATCACAATAACGGGGATCACAACTAACAACATAAGCACAGTGGCGATGATGATCAGATTTTTCTCATCAATACCTATCTGCCCTTTTGGGTCGAGTACCCCGCCATTACAGCCTGATAAAATCAGCGCCATACTAGCTAAAGCAATATTAAAAAGGTTACGAATTAACAAGGGACTATCCTAAAACCTAAAGAGTTTTTATTAGCTGCCAAAAATATTTAGCAACGATATTTGATAAAAACCCAAGTTAATTAAGATTGAATTACAAATAATGCAGAGCGAATGCAAGCATGAAGTATTGACCACTGGCTTAATAAAAAACACCTAGCAGAACCAACCCAGCTTTTTTTAAACACATTAATATAACGCAATAAAAATTAACTTGGGTGAGGTGTGGTTGGCTGAGAGTGTGTAAAAACACTAAGCTACAATGAAAGTAATCGTTATTTACAGCAAGAATAAATAATTAGATACCACAGGTGTAACCTATACCCATAAAAATTAATGAGTAAACAGACAACCTGTAAAGCTAGGTGGAGCACGACAACCATGTGCAGCTTGCACGGGTTGCTGAACTTTAGCCTCGCTAAAAGCAAAGGCTGCTTTACGGAGGATTATTCCAGCACGACGCGCTGGAAACATGTGGAACAATAGCCAACAAAGGCCAATAAGTAACTGACACGATAAGATAGGATGAGCTAAAAATTCGGCAATAGTCAGTAATAATGGCTCTATAAAAAAGCCATCACTGATCAATGCTTCAAGCCTAAAGGCATCCTCGATAGCGCCACTAAGCAACATAACGGCATTAAAAACTAATAATGTTACAGCCACACTCACGCCTCTTTTCGCTTTATTAAAGCGCTCATGCAACACTGACTTACCTAAGGTAAGCAAAGCGCTGGTATGAAACAAAGAAAATGAGTTCAAAAACATTAACCTATTAAAATGACTAATAACAAAATTAGGTATACACCGTGGCAACAAAAACAAGTTGCAGCCGTAAAGCCTTATACAGTGACATGAAATACAGTCTCAACGCATTAGCACTATTTTGCTAAGCTAGAATTGATCCGCATCAATAGAACTTTCAAAACTTACTGAAAGTTCGGGCATGAGTATAACAAAGAGAGTTTTCTGTTCAAGATAAAAACACGATTATTTTATCAGCTGGTGATTTATTTATGGCGATATAAATAAAAAACCTCCCGTAGAGAGCTACGAGAGGTTTTTTGTTTAAACAGAAATAAATCTATTTAAAGAATTTGGTTTTCTTTCCATACTTGCTCTTTGGCTAGACGCTTTTTGCGTTTATCGCATGGATCATCGCAATCACATGCTTTATCAATACCTACAGAGCCTAAGCCTCCGCAGCTACTCGCCATCGATTTTCTTTGAACTATCATGCCTATCGCCATCGCAGCGACAATTAAAATAAGTAAGCCAAAGGTTAGAAAAAAAAGTGACATTGCTTAGCCCCTATTGTTCAGCAATAAAATGAGCTCAAATACGCTATATGAGCTCGTTACATTATATACCCTCATGCTAAGGATATAAACCTAAAGACTATAAATAAGGCTTAAACGCAGGACTTGAATAAGTGACTAAACCATCAGGCGATTTAGCAATTAAATACACTGGCAAATCATGCTGCTGCGCATACTGTTGTGCTTTTTCCATACCCATAACCGTTAAAGCAGTCGCTAAACCGTCGGCCGTCATAGCGCTAGGGTGTAAAACTGTAACAGAAACTAAGTCATGCTTAATTGGCATCCCTGTCATAGGATCAATAAGATGAGTATAGGTTTCGCCATCCATAGTATAAAAGATTCGATAATCACCTGAAGTGGCAATACCGTTATTACCTGGTGCAAGTACACGGTGTACTTTTCGCTCACCGGGGTTAGCATCAGGTTGTTCAATTGCTATTCGCCATGCTTGATTGTCTGGTTTTGTACCAGCAATACGTAACTCCCCGCCAATCTCAACCATGTAATCTATAATGCCTTTGCTTTGTAATAGCTCAGCCACTTTATCAATACCATAGCCTTTTGCTGTAGCTGAAAACGACAATTCTAAATCAGCCATCGTTTTTGCTAAGCCTTGCTCGTTAAGGACCAACTTATCTATACCAATGTTATTGATCATATTTGCCAGAGCTTCATTCGTTGGGCGCTTTGTTGGTTTTTTATCTGGGCCAAACCCCCATAAATCTATCAACGGCCCCATAGTCACATCTAGGGTCTTAGTTGAATTACCTATACGCATAGATTCACTAATAACTGCCCTGAAGTCATCACTGATTGGCATTACTTCGTTGGCATCTAAACGGTTAAAGGTGTTTATTTCTGACTCTTCGATATAGGTCGACATAGACTGGTTGATATCAACTAAAACCGCATCGATTTCTGCTTGTACTGCTTGAGGGTCAACTTGCTCAGCGTAAAACTTAATGTGGTAAGTTGTACCCATCGTTTTACCTTCTAAGTAGGTTTCCTCTGGGACTGATTTTCCACATCCAGATAATAGTAAAGTCAGCGTGATTATAAATAAGGCGATTATGCCCTGGGGAGTATTTACTTTGTTCATAACAACCCTACTTAATAGGTTAAAAATTAATATAAAAAAGCCTCGTCACATAAAATGCGACGAGGCTGGTATTTTAACTAAATTTAATCAGTTTGGGTATTAGCCACCGAAATCATCTAGTAAGATGTTTTCTTCTTCAACACCTAAGTCTTTAAGCATAGTGATAACAGCCGCATTCATCATTGGAGGACCACACATGTAGAACTCACAATCTTCAGGCGCTTCGTGATCTTTAAGATAGTTCTCAAATAACACGTTATGGATAAAGCCTGTGTAGCCTTCCCAGTTATCTTCTGGTTGCGGATCTGAAAGCGCTGTGTGCCAAACGAAGTTTTCGTTTTGCTCAGCTAGGCCGTCAAAATCTTCAACATAGAACATTTCACGTTTAGAACGCGCACCATACCAGAAACTAATTTTACGTTTAGAGTTTAAACGCTTAAGTTGGTCAAAGATATGTGAGCGCATTGGTGCCATACCTGCACCACCACCTACGAATACCATTTCAGCGTCTGTGTCTTTAGCGAAGAACTCACCAAATGGACCAGAAATAGTTACTTTATCGCCTTCTTTAAGTGACCAAATGTACGAAGACATTTTACCACATGGTAGGCTTAGGTTTCTTGGCGGCGGCGTAGCGATACGCACGTTAAGCATGATGATGCCTTCTTCTTCTGGATAGTTAGCCATTGAGTAAGCACGAATTGTTTCTTCGTCTACTTTTGACTCCAGATCGAAGAAACCAAAATGGTTCCAATCGCCACGATACTCTTCAGGAATATCGAAATCTGCATATTTAACATGGTGAGCTGGCGCTTCGATCTGGATGTAACCACCCGCACGAAACGGCACTGACTCGCCATCAGGAATTTGTAGCTTAAGTTCTTTAATGAACGTCGCTTTGTTATCGTTAGAGATAACTTCACAATCCCATTTTTTAACACCGAAAATTGACTCTTCAAGTTCAATTTCCATGTCGTTTTTAACATTAACCTGACACGCTAGGCGACAACCTTCACGTGCTTCACCTTTAGAGATGTGGTCAAGTTCAGTTGGCAGAATATCACCGCCGCCTTCTTTAATGTGTACGCGACACTGGCCACAAGAGCCACCGCCACCACATGCAGAAGATACGAAAATACCTGACTCAGATAGTGCACCTAATAGCTTACTACCTGCTGATGTTTTAATGGCTTTGTCTGCATCGCCATTAATGCCGATGATGATATCACCGCTTGCAACTAGCTTAGATTTAGCACCAATGATGATTAAAACTAGTATTACAACGATAGCGATAAAAACACCAACGCCTAAGAAAATATCCATGATTGACCTCGCTATTATTACAGTGAAATACCAGAGAATGACATAAAGCCAAGACCCATCAAGCCAACAGTGATGAAGGTAATACCTAAACCACGTAAACCATCTGGTACGTCTGAATACTTCATTTTCTCACGGATACCTGCAAGTAATGTAATTGCAAGCGCCCAACCCACACCAGCGCCAATACCATAAACAACAGACTCGCCGAAGTTATAGTTACGCTCAACCATGAAGGCTACCGCACCAAAAATTGCACAGTTAACTGTGATTAGTGGTAAGAAAATACCTAATGCGTTGTAAAGCGGTGGGAAGAACTTATCTAATGCCATTTCAAGAATTTGCACTAGTGCTGCAATAACACCAATGAAAGTTAAGAAACGTAAAAAGCTAAGATCTGCTTCTGGGTAACCAAGCCACTCTAGTGAACCTGGTGCTAATACCGCATGGTAAACCAAGTTGTTAACCGGTACTGAAATACCTAATACAACAATAACCGCTACACCTAGGCCAATTGATGTAGTTACTTTTTTAGACACGGCTAAGAAAGTACACATACCTAGGAAGAATGCTAACGCTAAGTTTTCAATAAAAACGGCTTTTACAAATAAACTAATATAATGTTCCACTTATCGCCCCTTACGCTTTAGCTTCTACTTGGTCTTTCTTATAAGTACGAAGTACCCAAATGAATAAACCAATGATGAAGAATGCACTCGGTGGTAAGATCAATAGACCCATAGGTTGGTACCAACCACCATTTTGTACTAATGGAATAATATCAACACCGAATAGTGAACCTTTACCGAATAACTCACGAATAAAGCCAACAGTAAGCAGCACTACAGAGTAACCTAAGCCATTACCAATACCATCAAGGAAAGACATTAATGGCGGCGACTTCATTGCATAAGCTTCAGCACGACCCATTACGATACAGTTAGTAATGATTAGACCAACGAATACTGATAACTCTTTTGCCGTAGCGTAAGAGAAAGCTTGTAGTACTTGGTCAACCACGATTACTAATGATGCAATAATCGTCATCTGTACGATGATACGTACTGATGAAGGGATATGATTACGAATAGTCGAGATAAAAAGGCTAGAGAATGCAGTTACCAAGGTCAATGCAATTGACATGATTAATGCATTTTTTAAGCTAGACGTTACCGCTAGCGCAGAACAAATACCAAGTACTTGTAATGCGATTGGGTTGTTAGCGAAAACTGGACCAAATAGGACCGCCTTCATTTCTTTAGTATCAGCCATTAGTTCAATGCTCCTTTACGTACTTTCGCAAGGAAAGGGCCAAAGCCATTTTCGCCAGTCCAAAAATCAACTGCATGGTCAACACCATTAGACGTTAATGTAGCACCTGAAAGACCATCGATCTTATGCTCATCACCGGCTGCAGTCCCTTTAACGATTTGGATTGGTAACTCTTTACCTTCCCACGTTGCAGTCCACTGTGGGTTTTGAATTTCACCACCTAGACCAGGTGTTTCGTTATGTTTGTAGAAAATGATGTCTTTAATAGTTTCGCCATCGCTTTCAAGCGAGATAAAACCGTACATTAAACCCCATAAACCATAACCCTGAATAGGAAGGATGATTGCATCAGTAGAGCCATCGTCTTTTTTAGAGATATAAACAGGCGCACGCTTGGTAATACGTTGAATACCGGCGATGTCTTTAATACCATTCTCTTTTAAAGATTTACTTAAATCAGCATCGTATTTACTTTTTTCAAAGTCAAAATCTTCTACCGGCTCAGCAAACTCACCACTTTGCATATCAACAAAGCGAGTTTCGATTTTAGCATCAAACGTTTCGGCAACGTTATCAACTTTGCCAATACCAGCAGCAGCTAAGATATTGCTTTGAATATCTTTTGCTTTATTTGCTTTTTGCAGAGGGCGTAGTTGTACAGATGTTAGCGATACAATAACTGCACACACTAAACATAATGAGACAACAACAGCTAGCGTTTTGCCAATTGATTCGTTATTACTAGACATTACGTGCCAACCTCCGCTTGATATTAGCTTGCACTACAAAGTGATCGAATAAAGGTGCAAACAAGTTAGCAAATAAGATTGCTAGCATGATGCCCTCTGGGTATGCAGGGTTAACAACACGGATCATGATAACCATAAAGCCAATAAGCGCACCGTATGCTAATTTACCTTTATCAGTAAATGCAGCAGATACAGGGTCAGTTGCCATAAAGAACATACCGAATGCAAAACCACCCAATACCATGTGCCAGTACCAAGGCATAGCAAACATTGCATTAGTTTCAGAACCAATGGTGTTCAGTATTGATGAGGTTACTACCATACCTAGGAATACACCTAGCACGATACGCCAAGACGCGATGCGCACGTAAATTAGGAATAAACCACCAATAAGTACAGCTAGTGTAGACGTTTCGCCCATAGAACCTTGAATGAATCCGTAAAACGCATTCCACCAAAGCTCAATATCAGTCGCGTAATTTAACGTACCAGCAAACGCTTGACCAAGCATAGTCGCGCCAGAGAATGAATCTACGGCAGTCCATACTGTGTCACCTGAAATTTGTGCAGGGTATGCGAAGAATAAAAACGCACGACCAGCAAGCGCAGGGTTTAAGAAGTTACGGCCTGTACCACCAAATATTTCTTTTGCGATAACTACACCAAAAGTAATACCTAGTGCAACTTGCCATAAAGGAATCGTTGCAGGCAGAATTAATGCAAACAATACAGAAGTTACAAAGAAACCTTCATTAACTTCATGCTTACGCACAGAAGCAAATAACACTTCCCAGAAACCACCGACAATAAAGGTAGTTGCATAAATAGGTAGGAAGAAACAGGCTCCGTAGAACATTTTCGCACCCCAGCCTGCATCAACGGTTAATTCACCGCCAAGTAACTGGAATAAACCTACTTGCCAAATATTAGCTAGCTCAAAGCCATTACCAAGTGCAATTGCAGCTTGATGGCCAATGTTGAACATACCAAAGAACATGGCAGGGAACGTCGCCATCCACACTAAAATCATCATACGTTTTAGGTCGATGTTATCACGAACGTGAGTTGAACCTTTGTTTACGTAACCTGGCGTGTAAAAAATAGTCGCAGCAGCTTCATACAGCGCGTACCATTTCTCATGCTTACCACCTGGTTCAAAATGTGGTTCTATATCTTCTAAGAAAGTTTTTAAGCCCATTTTAGCCTTCCTTCTCGATCGTAGTTAAGCAATCGCGTAGGGCTGCGCCGTACTCGTATTTGCCAGGACAAACGAAGGTGCATAACGCTAAATCTTCTTCATCTAATTCAAGCGCACCTAATGAAATTGCACTGTCTAAATCACGAGACAATAAGTCACGTAATAAAAGCGTTGGCAAAATATCAAGTGGCATAACACGCTCATAGCTTCCAAGTGGAACCATGGCACGTTTTGAACCGCCCGTAGACGTTGTCATTTTAAATAAACGACTCGGTGTAAGGTGAGACAAGAATGTACGCGTTACAGAGAATTTATCACTACCTGGTGCAATCCAGCCAAACAATTCTTTTTCGCGACCTTCAAGTAATACAGATACTTGAACGTGGTAACGGCCTAAGAATGCATGAACACCAGACGACGTAGCACCTGCAAGTACAGAACCAGAAATAACACGGTTATCACCGTCTTCTAATTCACCTGCTACTAAGTCATCTAATGAAGCACCTAATTGTGTTTTCACTAAACGAGGATTCTTAACACGCGGACCTGCAAGCGAAATCACACGGTCTGTGTAAATTTCACCAGTAAGGAAAAGGTGACCATACGCAATAACGTCTTGGTAACCAATGTGCCAAACTTGCTTGCTAGCAGATACTGGGTCAAGGTGATGGATATGAGTGCCAACAAGGCCAGCTGGGTGCACGCCACCAAACTCATGTACTTCTACTTGAGCAATAGGTGAACTAGGAACTTGACTGCCTGCTTGCTTACAAACAAATACTTTGCCATCGGTTAAACGTGACACAACAGCCAAACCTGCTTCAAACGCTTTCGCATTTTCAGCAATAACTACTGCAGGATCTGCAGCAAGTGGATTGGTATCGATAGCTGTCACAAAAATAGAGCTAGGATTTGCATCCAACGCCGCTATTTTACTAAATGGGCGAGCACGAAGTGCTGTCCATTGACCCGATTGAACTAGTACTTCTTTAGCTTTTTCACGGTCTAAGCTGTTAAGCTCAGTTTCCGAGAAAGAACCAAAGGTGATTTGCTCACTGCCGTTTACTTCAATAACAACAGATTGCAGAACACGTTTAGCACCGCGATTAATTTCTTTTACTGTACCAGAAGCTGGTGCAGTAAATAATACGCCTGGGTTCTTTTTATCTTCAAAAAGTACCTGGCCTTTTTTGACTTGGTCATCCACACGAACATGCATGGTTGGACGCATACCGATAAACTCTTCACCTAGCACAGCTACACGTTTGACGGCAGAACCATCATGAATAACTTGCTGAGGTGCGCCCTCTAAGGGTAAATCCAGACCTTTTTTTATATTGATCATACGCACTTGCACTACATTAACGGAAAGAAACTGAAAAATCGTACCAACCACGCCGCTATTTGTATTATTGCAAGCTATAAAATGACTCGCTATAGATACCAAACAAGCAGCGCAGTAAAACTCCTCACATATTGCTTTGATTTTAACATTATTGTGACTGACTATGCGAGTGTATTTATGAAAATTATACGAGAGAAACGTTTATTTAGTTTTGTAATTCATAATTAATAAAATACAAGCTAGACCAAAGTGGTAAATAAACCAACAAATAGCAAAATTTTTTTCAAATCAAGGCTAAAAAACAAAAAAGTCGCACTAGGCGACTTTTCCAAAATTGGATTACTAGCTACAGATTAATCAATCATATTTGCAATTGGCGCAACAGGATTAACATCTTGCTCGTAATCAACCGTATCAATGCCAAAACCAAATAGGCGTAAGAACTCATTATGGTAGCCCACGTAATCCGTTAACTCATCAATTGAACTTGTGTCTACACTATCCCAAATAGTTTGAACACGTGCTTGAACGTCATCTTCCAGCTCTTTGTAGTTTTGGAATAAATGTCCGCCCTCATCAAAACGTGGTGAATCACCGTATAGGTTTTCATTAAATAACGCATGAATTTGCTCAATTGTGCCCTCGTAAGTGCCATCAGCCTTCATCACTTTAAATAGTGCCGAAATGTAAAGCGGCATTATTGGGATTGCCGAGCTTGCTTGGGTAACAACCGCATTAAGTGAAGAAACGTAAGCTTCGCCATTTAAATCTTGGGTAGCGGCTTTAATAGCTGCAGTGGCACGGTCTAGGTCTTCTTTTGCCTTACCTATGGTTGCATGTCCATATATTGGCCAAGTTAGTTCTTTACCAATGTATGTGTAAGCCGTTGTTTTAAAGTTATCTGCTAGTACATCAGCGTCTTTAAGGGCGTCAATCCACATTTCCCAGTCTTCGCCACCCATTACTTTAATGGTGTTGTCGATATCGTCTTGGTTTGCTGCTTCAACAGTTACTTCATCAATTTCACGCTTTGACGTATTCAAGTTTTTAGTCGTTACCGCATTACCAATTGGCTTAAGTGTTGAAGAAAACACTTCCCCTGTATTTGGATCAGTACGACGAGGTGATGCTAAGCTGTAAATAATACAGTCAACTTTACCTAATTCAGCTTTAATGGTGTCGATTGTTTTTTGTTTGATTTCGTTAGAAAACGCATCACCATTAATATTTTTAGACCATAAGCCTTCAGCTTCAGCGGCTGCTTGAAATGCCGCCGTGTTATACCACCCCGCAGAGCCTGTTTTACGTTCAGTGCCTTCTTTTTCAAAGAACACACCTAATGTTTTAGCGCCACCACCAAATGCAGCGGTAATACGAGATGCAAGGCCATAACCTGTAGACGCACCAATAACTAATACATTTTTAGGCGTATTTTTTAATGCCCCTTGTTGCTTTACGTAATTAATTTGTTCTTGAACATGCTCTGCACAGCCAACTGGGTGTGCATTGGTGCAGATAAATCCGCGAATTTTAGGCTTAATGACCATTGATCATCCTATATCTTTTACAATAAAAATTAGCGCTAGTTTAAAGGCTAAAACAAAAAAAACTGATCTGATCAGTTACGCACTGCTCAAACCACCTTCTAGCTACCTGTTATCCAACTTTTGAGCCGCCCATGCAATTAGGTGACTGCGGGGCTTCACCGTCGTGCTCTGTAAATTCCTCAGGAGTATAAGTGTGCATAGCAAGCGCATGAATATGATTTGCCAGCTCATCTTTTAAAATTTCATTAATTTCACGATGACGCTGCAATAATCGCTTACCAGCGAATTCTTCACTGACTACAATCACTTTAAAGTGAGATTCAGTCCCCGCACTGTGCATATGGCTTTCGTTAATAACATTTAAATGCTTACACGCAATAGCATTTGCTAGCTTGTCACGTATTTGTTGTTGCATTGACATAAAAACCATCCTCAAAATTCAGTTATATGGTTACTATAACAACTGCGGCTACACCATGGCTAATGCTATTTAACTGAAACCATTATTAATATAGCGAAACGTTAAACTGATCCGCGGGTGTTTAAGTGTTGTTTGTTTAGGCAACGCATGTTGATAATTTTGTTGGCTCTGTCCGCTCATTATTAAACAACTACCACTTTGTAATTTGATGTTAGTAATGCTGTTGCTTACTTTGTGTTTAAGTTTAAATAACCGTTCTGCACCAAGCGACACACACGCTATGGTAGGCTCAGGCCCTAGCTCAGCCTCGTCATCACTATGCCAACCCATACAATCGTGGCCATCCCGATAATAATTAACCAAAATTGAGTTAAATGGTTGCTGTAGGTGATTTTCTAAACGTGTTCGCATGGCAAGTAATACGTCTGGCCAAGGCTCTAAGTCGAGTTTATGCCCAGAATAACCGTACTCAAGATTTTCTTCGCTGATAAAACATTGTAGCCTAGGTATTGGCCCCGTTTTACCAAACACTGTAATGTTTGGCTGTTGCCAATTTAGGTTTTGCTGCAAATAATAAAATAAATCGAGGCTTTTTTGTGCGCTAAGTACCTTACTTTGATAAGAAAAGCCATTTGGTAACAGTTGGGGGTTGGCGTTTGGCGGTTGCATGTTAGAATTTACCTATCATTTGATTACCGATCATTAAACTATTATGACTACGCAAGCTACGCTCGGCGATAACACTTTTACTCTTGAACGCTTTCCTTTGGATCAAAAAAACCGCAGCTTACAAGCGTGGGATTCAGCAGACGAATACCTTATTGACTATGTTAATGAACACTACCCTGATTGTCGCTCGTTACTTATCTTAAACGACAGTTTTGGTGCACTTAGCTGTTACTTTAGCAAGCAACAATTAACAGTTTGTTCAGTAAACGACTCATATATTAGCCATCAGGCAGCTGCTTATAACTTAGCGGAAAACAAAATCGCGACGACTGCGTTTAGCCAGCTTGATAGTTTATCGGCTCTGCCTGAGCAAGTAGACCTAGTGTTGGTAAAAGTACCACGCACGTTGGCTTTTTTACAATATCAGCTATCTGAATTAAGCGAGGTGCTCGCGCCAGATACGCCAGTTATTGGTGCTGCAAAAACTAAAGACGTGCATAACTCTACTATTAAAGCATTTGAAAACTTTATTGGTGAGACGAAAACAAGTCTTGCAGTAAAAAAATCACGTTTAATTATTAGCCAAGCCGCAGGCGGTTATAAAGGCGCAGATTTCCCAGTCAGCTGGCCACTTGAAGGCACTGATTTTACAATAAGCAATCATGCCAATGTGTTTTCGCGTGATTCACTTGATATAGGTGCGCGCTTCTTTTTTAATTATTTGCCACAAACAAATAAAGCCAAAAATATTATAGATTTAGGCTGTGGTAATGGCGTGGTTGGCTTAATGACATTAGCGCGCTGCCCTAATGCTAGTATTAGCTTTGTTGATGAGTCGTATATGGCGGTTGAATCAGCTCGACTCAACATTGAATTAAACATGGAAGACAAGTTTGAACAATGTACCTTTATAGAGAATGATTGTTTAACCGACTTTGAACGTGAAAGTGCCGATATTGTATTGTGTAATCCGCCATTTCACCAAGCACAAGCGGTTACCGACCACATCGCGTGGCAAATGTTTAAACAAGCAAAAGACACATTAAAAGAAGGTGGCGAGCTGCGTATTATTGGCAATCGTCATTTAGATTATCATGACAAACTAAACCGTATGTTTGGTAACTGTACTTTATTAGGCTCTAATAAAAAGTTTGTGGTACTCAGCGCAACTAAAAATAGTGGAACGTTATAAATGAAACTCATAAAGATATTATTGAGCTGTTGTACTTTAGTGGTTTTTTCGGGATGTGCCAATCAGCCTAATCAGCTTATTCTCAACCCTGTGTATAAAAGTGGACAAATAAGCTCAATCAATAACAGCTTAAACACCAGCGTGATTGATTTACGTGGTGACAGTGCAACCTTAAAGCTTATTGAATCAAGCAAAACAAAAACCATTGCCAGCACGGGTATTACTGAGTCAGTTAAAAGTGCGCTAGACAGTGCGCTTAGTCGCAATGGCGCTAGCATTTCTAATTTAGCGCAATTGCGCTTTGAGTTAGATATTCATGCACTGCAAGCTGTGGTTACAGAAAAGCTAATGAGCCATACCAGTGATGCCAAGATTGAATTTGAAGTACGAGTGATTCGCCCTACAAGTAATTTCAGTAAGCGTTATAGCGGTAATGCTAATTTATCTGGACCACTTGGTCATGATAGGGCAAAAATTGAAGGTCAGCTCAATAAGTTGACTGAGCAGTTAATTACCCGCATTGTATCTGACCCTGAATTAATTGCATTTTTAGAAGGTTAATAATGAAGCAACTTTTTTTAATCTGCGTAAGCTTATTTTTTAGCGTAAATAGTTTAGCGGCTCAAGAAGGCCGCTTTGTGCAAAAAGATAATATTTTCCCTCGAGTAGAAATTGTGACATCGTTGGGCAGTATTGTGGTTGAGCTAGACCGTTCAAGAGCCCCTATTACAGTCAATAACTTTTTGACTTACGTGTCTGATAAAAGCTATCAAGGCAGTGTGTTTCATCGTGTAGAACGCGATGTAGAAAATGATCGTGATTTTGTAATTCAAGGCGGTGGTTATGATAAAGATTACGATGGCCTGCATGAAAACGACCCTATTTTTAATGAAAGCGGTAACGGCTTAACTAACGATATGTATAGCATTGCTATGGCCTATCAAGATCGAGAACCACACTCAGGAACGCGTCAGTTCTTTTTTAACATGGATGACAATGACCATTTAAATCCAGGGCGAGATTGGGGATTTGCCGTGTTTGGCAGTGTTATGGAAGGTTATGAGACGCTCGATAAAATCATGGCTGTAAAAACGGGTTTTAATGACAAAATTGGCTACAACTTTGTCCCTGAAAAACCGGTTGTTATATTAAATATCAAGGTGCTTGAGCAAGTCCCTTTATAACTTTTTATCAGAGCAGCTTTGGCTGCTCTTTCTATGAGCCAATGAGCCCCTATGAATAGCACACTTTCTGTTCGCGAATACTTTTCTTATTTTAAAGATAAACGTTTGATTAATGTTTTTATATTTGGAATGAGCAGTGGCTTTCCGTGGGTGTTAATTGGCTCGGTAATGTCGGCTTGGCTTAAAGATGAAGGTTTGAGTCGCAGCATGATAGGCTTATTTGGCATTGTGTTTGGTGCCTACAGTATCAATTTTTTATGGTCGCCTTTAATAGACCGCACTAAACTGCCCTTTTTGTACAACTGGCTTGGTCAGCGCCGCAGTTGGATCTTGTTTTGCCAAAGCTTTATTTTGCTTGGCACGTTACTACTTGCAGGGCTTGATCTAAAAGCAAACCTAGCGATTGCCGCCGCACTTTGCTTGCTGATCGCCATAGCCTCTGCAACGCAAGATATTGCTATAGATGCTTTTCGAATAGACACTCTTAGTGAAAATGAATCTCACAAAGCCACCGCAGCCGCCGCAATGGCTACATCAGGTTGGTGGACAGGTTATGCTTTATTAGGGGCTGTGCCCTTTTATATGGCTGATATGCCAAACATAGACTGGCCGCAGGTCTATTATTTTTTATCTGCGATTATGCTGTTATTAATTAGCTGTGTGTTTTGGGCTAAAGAACCAAAATCAAACCGTGAAGCTGTTCATGCCGAGCTAGAGCGTGTTTATCTTGAAAAGCTTGCGGCAAGCAAACAAACACCACTAACGAAAATACTCGCATGGCTGGGTGTCACCGTGGTTGACCCATTTAAAACCTTTTTTGCTAAAAATGGGGTTAAAACTGCACTAGCACTGCTGGCATTTATTTTCTTATTTAAAATTGGTGAAGCATTTTTAGCACGAATGTCGATTGTATTTTATAAGGAAGTGGGCTTTAGTAATACCCAAATAGCAAATTACTCCAAGCTGGGCACGGGTTTAATCACCATTGTATTTGCCTTTTTGGGCAGTATTTTTAACCACAAATATGGCATAGTAAAAGGCTTATTTATTAGTGGCGTAGCCATGGCTGCATCTAACTTAATGTTTTCTTGGATTGCCTTAGCAGGGCCACAAGAACACTTATATGCAATGGCGATTGTAGTTGATGGTTTTACCCAAGCTTGGTCTTTAGTGGCGATGGTTGCTTTTATATCTATGCTGTGTGACAGAGCATTTAGCGCCACCCATTATGCGCTATTAGCATCATTGGGTAATTTAGGACGTACGTTATTATCGAGTTATAGTGGCGTAGTTATCGATGATTGGCTGATGGGGAATTGGTCATTATTTTTTGTATTAACAGCGCTTATGGTTTTACCTTCATTGATATTTTTATATCTAATTAGGCACAAACTATATTTATTAGAGCAAAATTATCATAATAGGTAATACCTAATGCATCCCTGCATTAGTATTAGCTGTAGACGTTAGGTTTAACTTTACGATTACAGCCTAAAAGCGTTAATCAGCTTTAATTAAGCTTAATGCTTCATACGGGTCAACTTCTAATGCATTGCAATAGCGAACAAACTCAATCACATCTAAGCGACGTTCTTGGTTTTCTATTTTGCCTATAAAAGAATGTGGCGTACCCAATATTTGCGCTAAGCTGCGCATTGTGTAGCCTTTTTCATGGCGCTTAGCTTTAAGCCACTTTGTTAGCTTTGCATTTTCTTCCGAAGATACGGTTTTACCCATCATATACAACTCCTACTCGTTGTTTAACTATACATATTGCAAAGTGCTCAATGCCGTCAACATTGTAAGCCCACTGAGACTAACTAAGACACAGTGTAAACGCTTACAATTTAAACAAAAAAGATTCTCAAATATGTATTAACTCTTTATTATTGTAAAAATGAAACCTTGCCCGTCTCATTCTTGGATACATTATATACCATTCACCGTTGATCTGAATGATTAATTAGTAATTCTGCGATTAAAGTCTAACAACAAATATTTACTAAGTCTGAATAAGGTTAAATATTTTATAACTTTTTTGTTTCATTTAAATATAAGCTGTTTATTATTAAGGTCTATTGACCCTAACTTAAAGAGGTTAAATCATGTTTAGACTACTCTTTTTACTGCCTATTATTTTGTGCTTAGGTTGGTACTTTTTTTTACGCCATTATGCAATTCCAATAAAACAGGGTAAAAAAGGATTTATCTATATTTTAGTTTTCTCAACGTTTGTACTTGGTTTTTTTGTGTTAATGATGCAAATAACAGAATACAGCCCAACTGAGTTATAATTTTTTTGAACATATAAAAAAACCGCTTATTAAGCGGTTTTTTTGGATAACGATATTTTTATACGCTAAAACTAGCACCACAACCACATGTAGTGGTCGCATTAGGGTTTGAGACAAAAAAACGCGCCCCCTCTAATCCTTCGGTGTAGTCAACTTCGCCATCAACTAAATATTGGATACTCATAGGGTCAATGACTAAGGTAACCCCGTTTTTAACAATTTCTAAATCGCCAGGATTCGCTTTTTCATCAAAAGTAAAACCGTATTGAAAACCTGAACACCCACCGCCTGTGACATAAACACGCAGTTTTAGATCTGGGTTTTCTTCTTCGTCGATTAACTGTTTAACACGCACAGCGGCTGCGTCGCTAAACTTAATGGGTAATTCTTCAGACATCTTATAACCCTCAATACCTTAATACTAATGCGCGAGATTATCTAATACCTGAGTGTTTTAATCAAGTATAGTTAATCCTGCTTCTACGCTCCAATGCTAACATCGCTTGTTTAGCTCACTCTGTGAATAGGTGCAGTATAAATTAAATTTAAATTAATCTGTTGTTAAAAATCTCAAGGACTTCCCTAGACTATTTTGATAAACTTGACGCCTAAAAATGCTACGGGGAAATAAAGCATGTGGCTTGAGCGACTGAGACGTCGATTAGCAAAACCAAAAACATCCGTACAATTATGCTTATTAGGCGTAAGTGCCGGATTAATTGCTGCATTTTTTATTATACTGTTCCGCTTAACCATTTTATTTTTCCAAAGTTTATTTCTAGAAACCCCTGACGATTTTACCACCCTACCCACTTTAGAACGGGTATTAATGCCTTTAGTTGCAGCGTTATTAATAGCTACATTTGCGGCTTTCACTGGCTTTAAACATTACCGCTTAGGTATTCCTTTTGTAATACACAGAATCAAGCGCCATTACGGGCAAATGCCACTGTATAACACGGTTAATCAGTTTGTTGGTGGTGCGCTGGCACTGATCAGTGGTTTTTCTGTTGGCCGCGAAGGCCCATCAGTTCACATGGGAGCAGCAGGGGCAAGCATATTAGCAAATAAATTACACTTACCTCACAACGCTATGCGTACCCTCAGTGGTTGTGGCGTTGCCGCGGGAATTGCTGCGTCGTTCAATACCCCGCTTGCTGCGGTTATTTTTGTAATGGAAGTGGTGCTCAGAGAATACAAAGTACATATTTTTGTGCCGATAATGCTCGCAGCCGTTACCGGCGCATTAGCCACTCAATTTGTATTTGGTGAGGGCTCAGAACTTGCGCTAATAAGCATTGCGCCACTAAGTGGTTGGCATTACCCCTATTTAATTTTGTGCGGCATGGGGCTGGGCGCGGTGGCTTATGCTTTTAATCAAAACTTAATGCTGATTATTAAAACCTTTAAACCACTAAGTATGTTTCCTCGTTTAATAATTGCAGGGTGTATTGCCAGCTTAATTGCCTATGCAGTTCCACAAGCTATGGGCTCAGGGATGAGTGCGATAACCATTGCTGTAGAGTCACCTGAAAACATGCAACTACTTACCACTATTTTAATTGCTAAGTTATTAGCCACCTTGTTTGCTATTGGCTTAGGTATTCCTGGTGGGTTAATTGGTCCGGTTATTGGACTTGGCGTTTTAACCGGCACTTTAATGGCATTTTTTGCCCAGTTTATTAGCCCAGGAACTGACATAGCTGGTACTTATGGGGTGCTCGGCATGGCAGGCTTACTAGCTGCCACATTGCACTCTCCCTTAGCGGCACTAACTACCGTGATGGAGCTGACCTCTTCACCGGAAATTATTGTACCGGCGATGATCGTCATTACCACCGCCTACGTTACAGCTTTGCAGGTATTTGGTAACCGCTCTATATTTTTACAGCAATTAGACTTTCAGGGATTACCTTACCATGTATCTCCGGCCACTGAGGCATTACAAAAAGTAGGGGTGATGGATGACATGGATGAAGACTTTAAATTGCTCTACTCTGACGATAAAGAGCAAATAAAAAACAGTCTAGATGCCATGGACAGCCAAACACCGTTAATTGTGTTTGACGAGGAAAATGGTTATCGCCTAGCCGAATATGACTTAAGTTTAATGTCTGATCAGGCGGTCAATATAAAGTACATTAGCTTACAAGGTATCAGCAGCCAGGCCACTCTTGCAGATGCCTTTGAAATTTTAAATGATAAACGCAGTGGTGCACTTTATGTATATAACTTATTAGATAATCAACAAATTATGGGATTACTAAGGTGGGATCAAATCCATCATATTCTAACCATACGTAACAGTTTACTTTAACAATAATGAGAACAGTATGAGTGCATTATTAATTTACAAAACCTTGCACGTATTTTTTATGATTGCTTGGTTTGCCGGTATTTTTTACCTTCCTCGACTTTTTGTTTATCACGCTATGAGTGAAGAAAAATCGTGTAACTCAATGCTAAAAGTAATGGAACGTCGGCTGCTTTATTTTGTTACCCCCTTTGCTGTGCTTACCGCAGTGTTTGGCGTATTAACTATTGTTGAATACGGCCGCGAATGGTTTCGTTACAGTATGTGGCTGCATTATAAACTAGTGCTGGTAATCATTTTATATATTTATCATGGCTACTGTTTCAAATTATTAGCTGATTTTAAACACGATAGAAATACAAAAAGCGATCGGTTTTACCGAATTTTCAACGAGCTACCTGTTTTAGCGTTACTCGTTATAGTTGCTTTAGCCATTATTAAGCCAAGCTTTTAAATACAGGATTATAAATTACACTGCCAAGTCGCAAACTAAGTTTGTATAATACGCGCGATTGCGTGCTCCTTTATGGATTATCGCGCCTTTTTGAATAACTAGGAATAACCCCATGTTCAGTTTCCAAGGTGAAAATATACTCTCTGTTAATCAACTCGATCGAGACTGTATTGAACGCATATTTGCTGTAGCAAAAAAAATGGAGCCATACGCAAAAAAACAAAAGCGTACCAATGTGCTTGAAGGCGCTATTTTAGCGAATCTATTTTTTGAACCTAGTACGCGTACTCGTGTTAGTTTTGGCACTGCGTTTAACTTACTCGGTGGACTGGTTCGTGAAACCACCGGTATGCAAAGCTCTGCGCTTGCTAAGGGCGAGTCACTATATGATACCGCACGTGTTATTTCAGCCTATGCTGATGCGGTTGCAATGCGCCATCCAGACTCAGGCTCGGTAGCTGAATTTGCAACAGGTTGCAGCGTACCAGTAATAAATGGTGGCGATGGACCCAATGAGCACCCTACTCAAGCGCTGCTTGATTTATTAACTATTGAGCGAGAGCTTAACCGCTTCGATCAAAATATTGATGGTATGCACATTGCGCTAGTCGGCGATTTAAAATATGGCCGAACCGTTCACTCGCTATCAAAGCTACTATGTCATTACAAAAACATTCGCTTTTCAATGGTTGCCCCTAATGGCTTGCAAATGCCTGACTCAATTTTATCTGTCGTTGAAAATGCAGGGCATAAAATTGAACTGGTTGATAAAATGGAAGGTAACTTAGCGGCCGATATTGTTTATCAAACACGCATTCAAGAAGAGCGTTTTCCGTCGCAAGAGGAAGCCAACAAGTACCGTGGTGGATTTAGAATTAGCCAGTCTATTTACAATTCCCATTGCAAACCGAACTCGGTGTTAATGCACCCGCTTCCTCGCGATAGCCGTTTAGAGGCAAACGAACTTGATAATGACTTAAATGCTAACGACAATCTAGCAATATTCCGCCAAGTACAAAATGGCGTACTTATTCGTATGGCGCTGTTTGCTTTAACCCTCGGCGTAGAAAACAAAGTCGAGCAGTATGAAGTAGACGTTCCTTGGTTTAGCCGCAAACGCGATAGCTAAGCTTTTAATTTTAAAGTGATAAAACAATAGGATTTTTCATGACAATTAGCCAAGACTTATTTAAACGAGCTCAAGACTCTATTCCTGGTGGCGTAAATTCACCAGTGCGTGCTTTTAATGGTGTAGGTGGTACTCCGCTGTTTATTACTAAAGCACAGGGCGCGTTTACATTTGATGCTGATGGCAACCGTTACATTGATTATGTGGGCTCTTGGGGTCCAATGATTATGGGCCACAATCACCCTGAAATAAAACAAGCAGTACATGATGCGGTAGAAAATGGTTTAAGCTACGGTGCACCTACCGAAGCTGAAATTTTAATGGCTGAAAAAGTTAAAGAGCTAGTCCCATCTATCGAAAAAGTACGTATGGTAAGCTCAGGTACTGAAGCAACAATGAGCGCAATTCGCTTAGCTCGTGGTTTTACTGGTCGTGACAAAATTTTAAAGTTTGAGGGTTGTTACCACGGTCATGCAGATTCACTGCTAGTAAAAGCCGGCTCTGGTGCATTAACTATGGGTGTACCTAACTCTCCAGGCATTCCTGAAGATCTAGCTAAGCACACCCTTACGGTTTCGTTTAACAATATTGAAGAAGTGAAAGCGATTTTTGCTAAATATGCCGATGAAATCGCGTGTATTATTGTTGAGCCAGTTGCAGGTAACATGAACTGTATCCCACCAGTACCTGGCTTTTTAGAAGGACTGCGTGAAGTCTGTGATCAGTACCAATCTGTGCTTATTTTTGACGAAGTAATGACAGGTTTTCGTGTAGCCCTTGGTGGTGCTCAAGCTTACTACAACATCAAACCAGACTTAACCTGTTTAGGTAAAGTAATTGGTGGTGGCATGCCAGTAGGCGCGTTTGGTGGTAAAACAGAAATTATGGATTACATCGCACCTGTAGGCCCAGTTTATCAAGCGGGTACACTTTCAGGAAACCCAATTGCTATGGCTGCAGGCTTAAAATCACTTGAGTTACTAAGTGCACCTGGCGTTCACGAAAAATTAGAAGCTATTAGTAAAGCGATTTGTGAAGGCTTTGAAGCTGCAGCTAAGAAAGCAGGCATTGCCTTAACGACTAACTACGCTGGCGGCATGTATGGCTTTTTCTTTACTGATGCAGAAAAAGTAACTACTTACCAACAAGCCACTGAATGTGATTTAGAGCGCTTTAAAAAGTTCTTCCACTTAATGCTTGAAGAAGGAGTTTATTTAGCACCTTCAGCGTTTGAAGCTGGTTTTGTTTGTGCTGCGCACACAGAGCAAGAAGTTCAAGCAACAATTGAAGCGGCAGAGCGCGCTTTTGCTAAGCTATAAGTACACTTTATAACGTTATTAATTACGTATAAAACACAAATTAATAATAAAAAATTGAAAAAGAGCCCGAAAGGGCTTTTTTTATTTGTAAACGCTTATATTTGAATAATAATTAGACTTTATACGGTCTATGTAGCCTAAATCAATTATAAGAGAAAACTATGTCAGGATTAAGACACTTAGCAGCCCCCGCCATCACACTCATGGCAAATTTAAAATATAAAACAAAAATTAGTGTTGTGTTTGGAATTTTATTATTACCATTAGCGCTGAGCTTATTTTTTTTAGTGTCTTTGCTAGGTAACAGTATTAGTGTTTCGCAAATGCAGCAACAGGGCTTAAAAGGTTACCATCGCATCTTAAGTAACCAAATAGATGGCAACACAGATAAAAATCCACAAGTTGCGCGTGCGTTAGGCTATCAAATCAATAGCACTAAAACTCAGGATATACTCGAGTTTATTTCTATTGAATCTAACTTAGCGTTAGATAACCAGCTTGCAAGCTCCTACCTTAACCGCTCATTAGTACTGCCTTTACCCTCGCTAATTGTCCAAATTAACTTACTAACACGAAGTGCAAACACTGTGATCGATAATAATCGATTTACCCCTGAAACCTTTATTGCGCTATCTAACTTAAATAAATCGTTACCCCTTTATGAAAATCAATTATATAAAACACTTAAAGTAGCAACCGATGCTGATAGCACCGTGAGCGAAGCCTTATCTGCGCCACTAAAACAATTACACAGCGCAATCAATACATTTAAAAACGCCATAGAAAAAAAATTACTCGAACCTGACAACATAGCCTTAACAAAAGCAGAATTTGCGAAGCTCACTAACAATGTAAACACGAGTATTAATACGCTAGTTGAAAAAAGTATCCCAACTCTTGAGAGTCTTATTGAAAAAAAATACGCCTCACAATTGTGGATACGCAACTTAGTATTAGCGGCCTCTGTGATCAGTTTGCTATTTGCTTTATATCTTATGGTCGGCTTTTACTTTGTTGTAGTTGATACTATTACCCAATTTGCTCTTTGTGCAGAGCAAGCAGCCAATGGCGATTTAAGCTCGAAAATCAATTCAAGTACTCACGATGAAATGGACATCATTGCCCAAAGGTACAATGCTTTATTACGTGCTTTTACACAGCTATTAGAGAAGGTTAAAAGCAGCACACATTCACTATCTGATGCAACCTACTCCTTATCTCATGTAAGTAGCCAAACGAGTCAGGATGTAGAAAAGCAGCAAAACCGCGTTAATGCTATTAACTCAGCTCTAAGTAATATGAGCCATAGCGCACACAGCGTTGAGGACTCAGCTAATAAGGCAATGCTCACAGCTCAAAAAGCAACAAAACATGTTAAACAAGGCGCAGATAACACGATGGAGCTGGCTAAATACATGCAGGACTTAAAAGTTGAATTTACACACAGCCAGCAATCGCTTAATAAGCTTGCCCAAGATAGCCAAGAAATAAGCAAAGTAAGCAAAGGGATAAGTGAAATAGCCGAGCAAACCAACTTGCTAGCACTTAATGCCGCTATTGAAGCCGCTCGCGCAGGAGAGCATGGCCGTGGTTTTGCAGTTGTTGCAGATGAAGTAAGGACACTCGCTAAACGCACACAAACGCAAACCCAAGAAATACATCAAATTATTAGCTCGTTGCAACAAGCATCTGAAGATACACAGCAAAAAATGCATTCTAGTGTAGAAAAAATGGAGCAATCTGTTGATGCCGCAACACAAACAAATCAAGTGTTACAAGATGCAGAATACAGTATGAATATGATTAAACAACAAGGAGAAGAAATAGCCCTGCGAGTAAAAGAGCAATCACAAGCTACGGCACAAGCTCTAGGCGACTCAGAGGAGGTGAGTAACCTAGCTAATCATACGCTTAGTTCGGCACAGTCTTCCTTACAGGATGCTCAGCGATTACAGCAACTATCGGATGATCTGACTAAATCAATGCAATTTTTTAAATCTTAAAAAATTAATAATTGCCCCGTCCTGAAATAATTTGACGGTTTTAATGAGAGGCTTGGTGTGTCAGTACCAAGTTTTTTTATACACTTGATTTGGTATTTTCATACCCAAACTTAAGTACGAACGCATTTCATTTTATATGAATATCAACTCCTCAACAAGCAGCTTAACTCTACCATGTATAACATTTATACAGTAGGAATATTACTTTAATATCCCGTTTCTACGCTCTACTCAGGTGTTTTGATAACAGTTATATCCGTCATCGATGGCTTAATTCTCTCTTTAAATAACTCATCTTGATATACTTCAGAGCAACACTGTAAACCTCTATCTGAATGATGAATCGCGTCACATTTAAAAACGCTATGCTTAATCGTCATATATAGCGCTTTCATTTCATCACTCTGCTCATAATCCATTATTCTCCGACTATAACTATCAGTTACTAATGACCGTTAATATATGCTTTGCGCTTGCTTGTGTGTGAAGTCACCTTTTTCTACTTACTTAACAACGGATAGTTTAAAGCCTAATGTACAATCTCGTTGGGTACGCTTAGCGCCCTTAATTTCAATGGTCTTCATAAATAGATCCTAAATGTGTAAATGCATTTCAGGACAAAAAAAGCTTTCGCATAAAAAAAGCCCTTTCGGGCTTTTTTATTATTTATATTATTGTGATGCTATATAAAGTTTAGAATCGAGCTTCAAACCCTATACGAACATAACGTGGAGTCTGCCAAGAGTAAGCAGCGTCATGGTAAGCATTAACTTCGCCTTCATTTTGCTCGTAATGCTCATTCAAAGAAGCCTCTGACTGACTATTTAATATGTTGAACACATTGATTGATGCTCTCATATCAATATCTGAAACAGTAAAGTCATATGCAGCAGATAAATCTAAGTTAAATGTCCATGGTGTACGACCATTTGTACCACGGTCATGCTTCTCATAGATTTTTTCTTCTTGCTCACATTCACCATTACCATTGGTATCAGGACACTCATTTGTGTAAATGTAGAAAGTATCACCCCAACCACCATTTAGATTTGGATCTTTTGACGGGTAACCTTGGCCGAATAAACTTTTAGGACGACCACTTTGTAATGTTGCATTCCAACCTACAGTCAAGTTTTCAACTGGCTCCCAACTACCAAAGAATTTAAATGTATGACGACGATCATTAGGTTGATAACCCTGAGAGCCATCCATTACAGCTGGGAAGTCGAAGTCTTGTGTAATACCCGCATCAGCTTGGCCAATATCGGATTTAACAGCACCTTCAAAGTTACCAACACTTCGTGCCCATGTATAACCAAACTGGTAACGAATCGTATCAGCCTGATAATTTAGGTTAAACTCTACGGCGGTATATTCATTATTAGCCTTAGGTAAACCAATAGTGTCAGCAGAGTAAGTCGTTAGTGAACCTTCATCTGGAACACCGTCGTTATCAAAGCTTGAATCACCCCAATCAGTACCATTCCAATAGTAACCATCACTATACCAGCTAGAAGATGAACCAGGATTAATCATCACACAATATGGGTAAGCATAACGACCACAGTAATCATCTAATGCAGTAGCAACTTCACGATAAACACCTTTAATACCAACAGTGTACTCATCATTTAGTGCTTGCTGTACACCTAAAATATATTCATCTTTTGAAAATGGTTCGGCTTCTTGCGCTTGGAAAATATCTTTTTCTGGGATAACCGGAACACCACTTACTTGTTGTGAGTTTGCTAAACCGCCTGAGCCAAGAGTATCTGCCAAAGGAGCCAAACCTGTAGGTGCTCCTGTCGTTGCATCAACACCCGTATACGTGTAAGCAGTAGTAATATCACTTACCCCAGAAGCTGCACGGAAAATAGTGTTATTTGCAACAGGTAAGTAATAACGTCCATAAGTACCATATACTTTAGTGTCGCCAGTGCTCGTTGGATCCCACGTGAAACCTAAACGAGGAGCAACATCCGTTTTGAAGCTTGTAAGTAGCTTATCTGTTGTGCCCCAACTATCAAACTCATCTATACGTAAGCCAACAGTTACCGCAAAATCATCTGTTACTTGCCAATTATCTTCTATGTAATAAGCCGTAAGCTCTGACTTAAAGCTACCGCCACCATCAAATACTCGATCTTCAACGTATTGCAATACATTACCAGTATTGTTTGTTAATGCGCCATTATCAGCTTGAAAACTGCCGTTAGCCGCTAGTGTACGGTAATCATAACTGTGGCCACCGATAGGACGACTCACACGCTCAGATTCACGCTCTTGATAATCGATACCAAAGCTAATCTGATGGTCTTGCCAAACATACTCAATATCAAGGCGGTACTGAGTATTTTCATCATTATTTGCACCAAAGCTACCACCAGCACCACAACCAGTGATTGGATTAGAAGTACCACGAGAATCTGTAATACTTGGGCAAATTAAGTTTTCTGATTGCGTTTCATACTCAGTCTCAATTGTACCAGCCATTGCTGTGACAACTAAATCTTCAGTTAGTACACCTGTGTAACTCAAGCTTTGCGCTTCGCCACCACGCTTAAGTAATGCACCATCTTTGCGGTCGCCTATAACACCGTTGTTGTAATCATAAACAGAACGCTCAATATCACGACGATTTGAATAAGCAAAATAGCTTAAGCGATGGTTTTCATTAATATCCCAATCGAGTTTACCACCCCAGAATAAATTATCTCCGCCAGATGCAGATTCTTCTCGGTACTGATCGTTCGGTGAAAATTCATCTCCACCCCAAGTATAAGACGACTCAGTATCACGCGGGTTTATTAAACCATAGAAAAAAAGTGTGTCTTCAATAAGTGGGCCACCAACAGCAAGTGTAACGTCAGTCTTGTTATCAGAGTCATAGCTTTCATCTCTGAAAATTTGACCTGCTCCATTATTGCCACGAGAAATGCTGCCCTCTTCTTGCAAAGAATCAGGTTGGTACTGAACTACAGCAGAAAATTCCCACTCGTTAGTACCGCCTTTTGTAGTTGTATTAATAGTACCACCAGTAGCTCGGCCAAACTTGGCTGAATAACCACCGGTTTTAACTTGAAATTGGTCATAGAATTCAAACGGGACTTCGCCACACCCTAAGCCTTGGCGAGTATTAGTAACTTCTAACCCGTTAATATAACATGCATTTTCAGCAACAGAAGAACCACCAAATGACGCTGTATTTCCAAATGCGCTATCACCTTTTACAGCCCCAGGTGCTAATAATGCAACTGATGTTAAATCACGATTAATTGGCATTCTGTCAATTTCAGCATCTGTAATAACTAGGCCCGAATCAGCTGTTGAAAGATCTATTGATGAAATACGAGCACCAACAACTTGAATTACCTCTGGGCCAGAAGAATCGAAACTGTTTAGGTCAAAGTTAGCTTTTGAATTGGCACCTAAAGAGACTCTAACGCGGTCTTCAGCAACTACAGCATCGCCTTTTAATATTTGTATCTCGTAACTACCTGTAGGCAGAGAGGCAAAGCGAAAGGTACCTTCACTAGAAATACTTAGAGTTCGCTCTAAACCAGTTGCAGGGTTTTTAACTTTTACAGTGTAAGAACTATTATCATTAATATTATTTACAGTTCCTATTACATCAGATGCAACAGCAGGTAATGCTAGGCCTAAGGATGCTGATACGGCAATTGCCGTTATACTTTTCCTAAATATTGATTTCATTATTTATCCCTGTTTGAAATTATAATTATATGCCTTAAAGGCATATTTATAATATGCTTATGAAACAAAAATGCAAACAAAAAAACAACAAAGTTAACAAAAAACAAACAAACACCCATTCCTTTAAACTAACAACAGGTGAACAATATTTATACTATAAAAATAAATAAAAACATTTCACTAGTCCTTTATTAAAGAAATCCATAAAAAAAAGCCCTTTCGGGCTTTTTTATTTTTATTTTTATTACCTAGCGAATACACTGGGGTCTTGGTTTAAACTCACTGGCCCTAAGTGGTAATTGAATCACTTTGCCACACCCTGGTGGTGCTTGCTTCCCCGTTTGCTCGTTTACAAATGCCCACCGAATTGAAGGTGGACGAGTATCGGCAATGGCTTGGGGGTTTAGCGGTTTTAAATAACGAATATAGGTTTCAAGCGCCCCGACACTACCAGTCAAACCAGTGCTTTTATTATCGTCACGACCTAGCCAAGCAACAGTCACTGTATTTTGATCAAACCCGGCAAACCAGCTATCGCGTAATTCGTTACTGGTACCTGTTTTACCTGCTAACTGAATCGACGGAAAATGTAAATTTAAGCGCTTAGCGGTGCCATCTTTAGTTACTCGCTTCATAGCGTATTTGGTCATGTACATGGCATCTTTATCAAAGCGTTGTTCGTTACTCACTTTATGCTTATAAAGTACTTTACCAACAGAGTCAGTTAATGCCGAGATAGACGTCAGCTCTCTGTATTCGCCATCAGCAGCAATAGTGGTATAAAGCTGGGCCACTTCAAAACTCGACATTTCAATAGCCCCTAATAGCAGCGACGGGTATTCATTAATATGGCCTTTAGCACCTAGTCCTCTGAGTGTATTAGCAACTTTATCAACCCCAACATCAAGCCCTAAGTTAACTGCCGGAATATTAATGCTGTGGCTGAATGCTTTATAAAGAGGCACGGCGCCTCGGTATTGATGATCAAAGTTTTCTGGCTGCCATACTTTTCCCTCTTCGTTGGTGACTTGCACGGGTGAATCATCAAGCAATGTCGCTAAATTATAATGAGGAAGCTGCAGTGCACTTAAATACACTGCCGGTTTAACTAATGAGCCAATATTGCGCTTGGTATCAAGCACCCGGTTAAACCCTGAATAGCGCACATCACGTCCAGACACTAACGCTGATACACCAGCTTTTTCAACATTAACGGAGATCATTGCCGCTTCTAATTCTTTGGTATTTGGACGCCTTTCCAAATAAGGTAAACTGGCCTTAATCGATTCTTCCATTGCGGTTTGTTTTTGCAAGTCAAAGTAGGTAAATACGCGCACTCCTGCATCTAATACTTCTTGATCAGGTAGCAGCTGTTTCAACTCGCGATTAACCAACTCTAAGTAACCTGGGTAAGACTTTTGTAAGCTGGCTTTCATTGGCGCAATATCAATTGCGCGCTTTAATGAGGCTCGATACTCTTTAGTGGAAATAAGTTTGTTATCGACCATTAAACGCAGCACTAAGTCACGACGCTCCATAGCACGTTCTTTATAACGTCTAGGGTTATAATAAGAAGGGCCTTTAACCATGGCCACCAGCAGAGCAATTTGGTCGTACTCAAGTTCATCAACGGGTTTTGCAAAGTAAAACTCAGCAGCCAGCCCCATCCCATGTACTCCTTGGTTATAAGACTGACCTAGGTAGACTTCGTTTAAATAGGCTTCAAGAATCTGATCTTTTGAATAACGATAATCAAGAATAAGCGCAATAAAAGCTTCATTGATTTTACGTACTAATGAACGTTCACGGGTAAGATAAATATTTTTAGCTAGCTGTTGCGTCAGTGTGCTGCCCCCTTGCACGGTTCTTCCTGCGCGAATATTGGTATATAAAGCCCGTAAAATAGAAAATACCGATACCCCATGGTGATCATAAAAATCGCGGTCTTCGACCACTAACAAAGCATTTTTAAGCATGTCAGGAAATTTATCTAATGGCACAAATTCGCGGTCTTGTTTTGAGTCATTACCTATACGGGCTATTTGTACAGGCTCTAATCTGGCAGTGTTTAAGCGACGACCGAATTTATCTTTAATACTGGCAACCTTTTCTCCAGAGAAACGTAGTTCAATTACGTGAGCATTTTCTAAACCATCATAAAATTCAAAATCACGACGAAAAATCTTAATACTATTAGCTGTTTTAATATATTGCCCTGTGCGGCTTAAGCGATTAACTGCCGTGTAATTTAAACGTTTAAGCTCCCATAAAACTTCTTGCTCAGATAAAAACTGCCCAGGAAAAAACGTCATTGAACGCGCATACACTTGGGCTGGAAGTTGCCATTTATTACCTTCAAATTGGCGGGTGATTTTTGCATCAAGATAAATAAAGTAAAGTGCTACAGCGATGAAAGTCGCCAGACTCAGTTTCCAAAAAATAGAAAACAACGTTTTTAAAAATGGCCGTTTAGCCGAACTTGCGGTTTTTTTTGCAGCACTTTTTCGCGCTGATGTTTTAGATGACTTAGTAGCGCGCTTAGTCGAGGGTTTACTGGTCGGTGTTTTCTTTTTTTCAGCCATTTAAGTGTAATACATTCCAAAGGTTGATTTAACGCGAGGAGCTTATCACATTACTCTAACACCTGAAAAATTAACCCTTCCTGAAATCAAAAAAGCCCTAACTGAGTAGGGCTTTGATTGAACACACAATACTTTTAATTACTTCTTACTGAAACAAATTCTGGGTAAGCATCAATACCACAATCATGTTGATCCATACCGTTTAGCTCTTCCTCTTCGGTAACACGAATACCCATAGTTTGTTTTAAGACTGCCCAAACAATGAATGATGCGATAAACACAAAGCCAATGATACATAGTAAACCAATTAACTGTGCCACAAGGTTAGCCTCGGCATTAGTAACCGGCACTAATACCACACCTAATATGCCACATACACCATGCACAGAGATGGCACCTACAGGGTCGTCAATTTTCACTTTATCAAGTGCCACAATGCTTAGTACAACCAAAGACCCACCTAGTAGGCCATATAAACACGCCATTAATGGTGATGGTGATAATGGATCTGCAGTAATAACCACTAAGCCTGCAAGTGCGCCATTAAGTACCATGGTTAAATCTGCCTTACCCCATAATAATTTACATAAGAACAAGGCTGAAATTGCACCCATAGCTGCAGCAGCATTGGTGTTAAGTAGTATTTGACCTACTGCAGTTGCATTTTCTTTATCTGAAATTAATAACTGTGATCCACCGTTAAAGCCAAACCAACCCATCCATAAAATAAATGTACCCAATGTAGCAAGTGGCAAGTTTGAACCTGGAATTGGGTAAATTTCACCATTTTTACCATATTTACCTTTACGTGCACCCAGTAGAATTACACCCGCAAGCGCTGCAGCTGCACCGGTTGCATGGACAATGGCAGAACCTGCAAAATCAACAAAGCCTAATTCAGATAGGAAGCCGCCACCCCATGTCCAGTAACCTTCAATTGGGTAAATTAATCCTGTAAGTACTACTGTAAACACTAAGAAAGCCCATAACTTCATACGCTCCGCTACGGCGCCAGATACAATAGACATAGCCGTTGCAACAAATACTACTTGGAAGAAAAAATCAGACTCTAGTGAATGATCGGCGTCTGCCGCTTGACTACCTATTAGGCCACCAAATGAAGGAATTATTCCGCCTTCAACGTTGTCTACATACATAATGTTGTAACCGACCAACAAAAACATAGTACAAGCGATAGAATAAAGTGCGATATTTTTAGTTAGGATTTCTGTAGTATTTTTTGAGCGCACTAAACCAGCTTCTAACATTGCAAAACCAGCTGCCATCCACATAACTAAGATGCCAGAAATTAAAAAGTAAAACGTATCGAGCGAAAACTTCAGCTCTATAATTGTATTTTCCATGTTGCCCCCTTAAATTGCGTCATCATCAAGTTCGCCTGTACGAATACGGACGATTTGATCTAGGTCGTAAACAAAAATTTTGCCGTCACCAATTTTGCCCGTTCCAGCAACTTTGGTAATGGTTTCTACAACGCGTTGGCAATTTTCACTTCGAGTGGCAATTTCAAGTTTAATTTTAGGTATAAAGTCAACTTGGTACTCTGCACCACGGTATAACTCTGTATGACCTCTTTGACGTCCAAACCCCTTAACGTCAACCACTGTCATTCCTTCGATGCCTAAATCAGCGAGTGCTTCACGCACATCATCTAGTTTGAATGGCTTTATTATTGCACTGATCATTTTCACAAAGGCCCCCTTAGGACACTAGCTTGTTATTGTATTTGCTCTATACAATCCAACCTTTGTGCCACCTTTAAATTACAAATAAAAACAGAGGGTTATTAAATTAAATAATATAAAAAACAAAAAAGCGCACCATTTAGGTGCGCTTTTTTTAAGCAAAATACAGAATTGGTGCGAGTCGATAAATACGCAAATAGTCGTCTTTAACTAACCGTTACACTCCCAAATACACATTGATAACGTATTTAAGATTAAAGTTACTCTGTCGCATCGAAAGACAAAGCCGGTTTTTTAGCATCACTTAGCCATATTGACTCCATAGTTTGCACCACTCGAAAGTGAAACTCTTCATGGGTGAAGGGTTTAGTTAAAAAGTCATTCGCACCTGATTTAATAAATCGTGCAGCAACGCCATAACTATATACATCAGCTAAACCAATAATGGCCAATTGCTCACGGCTTTTAATATTTCGAATTGCTCTAATTAATTCAAAACCATTCATACCTGATAAGTTATGGTCAGTGATCACTAAGTTGATTGCCTGATCATGCTCAAGTATATGAAGAGCTTGCGCACTATTATCAACAGTAATAACGTCAAACAATTGTTTTTCAAGCATTTGCTTAACCAAGCTACTACTCAATAAGGAATTATCTACAACCAGCGCTTTGCGCCCCTGGTTACGCAATAACTGTGCTACAAATTTTATGGCGTAAAGATAAGAGTCGCGATTATCTTTAATGACGTAATCGATAATACCTAATTCCAGCATTTTTAAACGTGTATGTTCATCTGTTTGCGTTGTCATCACCAACGTAGGGATACCTTGCGACAGTGTAAAGCGAGTTATATCAGTATCGATTTGACCACCAACAGATAAATCAACTAACGCGAGCGAATAACTAGTTTGATTTAGTAACTTTTTACATTGAGTAAGTGACTGAGCGAAATCAACCCGCACATCAAGGTAATGAGCAGCAATATGTTTGAGTACCTGTTTTACCCTTATATTATCTTCAACAATTAAAACCCGTTGCATAAACTCCCTTTCATTTACGTTCACCCTTTATGGTAATAAACCTAAAAATAAATCACTCTCAAGCATCCATTTAAAAACAATTAAAGCGACCAATAACTTAAAAAACTTAATTAATAATTAAATTTTTTAATCGCCTTAAACTTACAGTATGGCATACACATCAAGTATATTTCGCCTGTTTGTTATGTTGAGATTAATCTTAATTACATAAACTCAACGATTATTATCGGCAGCTAGTCTCAATACTTTTGTTTTTTACTCAAATATCGCTATAACTGCAGTACATAAAATAAAAAGGGTTAGTTATGAAATTTAGTCGAAGTCTATTTTTACCCATTGCCGCAATTGCACTTACATTTACAAGTGCAACGTTTGCCGATAATCAACGCCGTATTGATATCGACAGTAAAGTAGTTACTCAGCACAAAGCAAAAATAAATAACGAACGATTTTCTTATACGGTAGCTACAGGCACACAACCGGTATGGGATAACAAGGGAGATGCCATAGCAACCCTTCAATACACTTACTACACCCGCGATAAAGTAGATGACAGAACAAAACGTCCATTACTTATTTCATTTAATGGTGGCCCAGGCTCAGCATCGGTTTGGATGCATTTAGCTTACACCGGCCCTCGTGTTTTAAAAATTGACGACGAAGGCTACCCAATTCAACCTTATGGTGTAAAAGATAACCCTTATTCGGTTTTAGATGTAGCGGATATCGTTTATGTAAATCCTGTAAATACAGGTTATTCACGTGTTGTAGAAGATAAAGACGGTAACCTTTTACCCAAAGATAAACAAAAAGAGCTATTTTTTGGCGTTAATGCCGATATAAAGTACCTCGCAGAATGGCTTAATACTTTTGTATCTCGAAATGAACGTTGGCGCTCTCCAAAGTTTTTAATTGGTGAAAGCTATGGTACTACTCGTGTATCGGGTTTAGCGCATGAGCTGCAAAATAGTCAGTGGATGTACATTAACGGTGTTGTACTCGTTTCTCCTACCGATATCGGTATTAAACGCGACGGACCAGTAAAAGCAGCTAACCGCCTACCTTACTTTGCAGCTACTGCATGGTACCACAAAGCATTAAACGCCGATTTACAAGCAAAAGATTTAGACGAGCTATTACCAGAAGTTGAACAGTTTACTGTTAATGAGCTCATCCCTGCGCTTGCAAAAGGCGGTTTTATTGCGCCAGACGAAAAACGTCGCATTATTAAAAAAATGGCTAAATATGCAGGTTTATCTGAAACATTTGTTAGTCAAAACAATTTAGATATTCCAACACAGTTTTTTTGGAAAGAGTTATTACGTGAACGCGGACAAATGGTTGGTCGACTGGATTCGCGCTATTTAGGCATAGATAAACGCGATGCCGGTGAGTCTCCAGATTACTGGGCAGAGCTTACATCATGGCTGCACTCTTTTACCCCTGCAATTAACTACTATCTTCGTGAAGAGCTTAATTACAAAACCGATATCAAATATAACTTATTTGGTAACGTTCACCCATGGGACAGAAGCGGAAATAATACCGGTGAAAATTTACGCTTAGCCATGGCTCAAAACCCTTATTTAAATGTAATGGTTCAGGCGGGCTATTTTGACGGTGCAACCAATTACTTTGATGCCAAGTACACCATGTGGCAATTAGATCCAAGTGGTAAAATGCAAGATAGATTAAGCTTTAAAGGCTACCGCAGTGGCCACATGATGTATCTACGTCATGCAGATTTAGAAAGTTCTAATAACGATTTACGCGAGTTTATAAATCAGTCTTTACCCAAAGACGGTGAATCCGCTAAATACTGATTAGCTTATATCCACTTAAAAAAGTGATCACTTAGGTCACTTTTTTACTTATAACTGCGGCGGTTCGGTATGTTTGCAATTACCGGTGCGAATAACGGTTGGCTTTGCTATGTACTGCTTAGTAGTGAGTATTTCAGCAAGATTTATTAGCGTCTTAAGGGTGCTTTTTAGGGCGATCCGATTATTTAACCACGTGGGTATCTTACCGCTTGGTAACGCATATACCTGATAACTAATGTGCAAATTTTTCGCCTGCTGAGTTAACAGCCACATTGCATCTAAGGTGCTTATTCTTATTACACCTTTAGTTTTAGGTAAAAAATCTGGGCGCGCGTGAATACTAAGCTGCGTTTGCAACGAACTCACCCTTGTATAGCACGAATAAGTAATCACATCTCTATTGCTAACAGGCCACGGGGAGTCAATATAACTATAAACAAGATTTTCTGAAGGGCTTAAACTTTTGAGTAACGTGACCTTAGTAATATTTTCTATCCAGCTAGGAGCTGTATCGGTATCACTAAGTAAAGCAACTAAATCCTCTGCGGTGACATTTTTAACCACCGTTTCAGCTTTCATTTTCAAGGTATCATCAGTTAAACGCTGAAAATAAACACTTACCCCTTGTTTACTTTCGTAAAGTTGCCAAGATGGCTGTGAACACACATTGGTAGCAAAACACAAAAGTGAAAAAATCATACACTTTTGTAGCAAAGTCCGGCTACAAAAGTGCTTAGCCATTAAAGCCAATAGGGTTCTGTATCAAATGAGGCATGTCGACTTTGCTCCATGGCACTAACTAAAAAGTCAGATTTTTGTTCTAACCATAGTTGTATTTTTGCCAGTTGAGCATCTTCTTGCCCGCCACACAGCTGTTTTAAATAATCAAGCGTGCTTAACTCATACATCCCATGAGAAATATCCAGCCAAGGGAGCCTAAATTCTAATCGCTCATCTTTATTAAACAGTGCCCCTAAACAGTTACCACTGAGTAAACTATTTTCTAATTGAGTGCGGAAGTTTAAGTAATCATTGCCTGCTAAGCTTTGCTCTTTAGGCAATAAGCGATGTAAGTTTTTCCAATCTTTATCAAATAAGCGATGAGCAATATCTACAATAGGTTGCTCTGCATTTTGAAGCTCTGCTTGGCTCCAATCTTTACGCCACTGCTTATTTATCAGCCACGTTGTTAAGCTCAGCAATAAACGGTTGTAGCGGGCACTATGAAAAAGCGAAAAAATATCGTCAATGCTCGGCTGTAACTCTTTTAAATCGTTTATAACTTGCGTTAACGCAGGAGCACTATTTATTTTTTTATAAAAAGCATGGCGCTTAGAGGTATAAGTTTTTAACTGAATCGCATTTTCAACCCATGCTAATTCACTTAATAACCACTTTAGCTCTGTTCTGAGGTGATCGGTACTTTCTTTACTAACAATATCGTCAAACAACCAAAAATTGTGTCTAATTAAACTAATGCCATCGGTTACCCGCTTTAATGTTTTTAAGCTCGGCTTATCGAAGTAGCATTGCTCGTGTTTTTGCACAAAGCGAATTCCAAACCCCATAGCTTCAATAAGAGCTTGCTCTTGAGTGACTTGCTTATTAAGTTTAACAAAGCCGATTGATTTACTTGGTTGTAGCGGTGTTTCATCCGCAAGGCGATAGCCTCTTGCTGCTTTTGAATAGAGCCCTAAACGAATGCTGTTTTGGCTCACTAATATATCTGCAAAAGCAAATAGCTCCTCACGACTACCTTCAACCAGCTCGATTTCAAGCTCGCTGATGATTTCTACCTTACCTGACGCAGCAATTTCACCTTTATCTAATACCACTTCAATTTTGGCACCATTTGGGGTTTCTATTAACCACTTACGGCGAATAAAATTAGTACTAAAAATAGGGTATAGATTTTGTGATATGGCATCAATTTGCATACCGTGAGGCCAAATTGATGAATCAAACGCCATTAGATTTGGTCGGTTTGTTTCTATTGGAAGATTGTATTCTGGGCGCTGATGTAAGCCCCCGACCACTTCTCCAGCTAGCTTAATTGTCTGCTCACAGCGCTCGTCTGTACAACGCGTTCTAAAGCCAATATCGAGTGCTCTTAACTCTCTGCTTGGTGTATCATAATAAGCATTTTGCAAACTTTTAGAAGGTTTGTTTGTGACTGTTTTTGCAAATTGAGTAATTAGTGAGGGGATCAGTGGAATGACGTCATCTGATACCAAAAATTTCAGTTCTATCTCAGTATCCATTAGGCTTGCGGATTACCCTTAAAATTAATAAGTGCTCAAAATAAACAAAGCAGCCCTATATTGCAAATTTTTTAGTCATAAACACGCAAGCAAAATGCTCTGGTTACAATATCTGTCTTGCTATTAAACTATTAAATCCATACTATCTATATACTTATGCGAAATAAAAATCACGTTCACAACGGACACTGCTAGATTAACAAGGTAGATAAATGCTAAAACACTGTTTACTATGGCTGCTTTTAACAGCCGCCCCGTTTATGAGCCAAGCAGAGGAAGCTCAATCAACGTCGCCGACTAATGCTAAAACAGCTTATATAATCGATAATTTGTATACTTTCATGCGCTCAGGTGCCAGTAAAGACTATCGCTTACTTGGTTCAATAGATGCAGGTACACAACTCACTTTATTATCTGATGAACAAAATGGCTTTATAAAAGTTAAAGATGATAAAGATCGTGAAGGCTGGGTAGAAGCTAAATTCATTAGTGAATCAGCGGGTTTAAAACAACAATACCAAGCCCTCAATAATGAAATAAGCACTATGCAAAATAGACTTCGCCAAGCGCAAGTTGAGTTACCTGAGCTGCAAGAGCAAAACACACAGTTAACCGAACAAAACGCGCAACTATTAGCACAAATTAGTCAGTTACAAGGTGAGCTTTCTCAAGAACAACAACTAAAACAAGCAACCAGTGCTAAAGAAAAACGCCAGTTACTTACTTACGGTGGAGCCATTGCATTTTTAGGTTTGTTCTTAGGGATTATCTTAACTATCGTGTTATCACGAAGAAAACGCTATGAAGGTTGGGCATAAGCTTAACTTAATATAGCAGGCATAAAAAAAGCATCATATGATGCTTTTTTTATGCCTGCTATATTTTATCTTTAAAAATACCTGCGTTATATATCTAAACGAAGCCCAGGGTCTTGTTTGATTTTTTCTATTACCATGTAAGTGTGGTGTGTGCCCACTCCCGGAATATCAACCAAATCACCTAATACTTCTCTGTATTCGTCCATGTTGGAAACGCGAATTTTTAATAAATAGTCATAACCACCCGCTACCATATCACACTCAACAACCTGCTTAATTTTAAGAATGTGTTCACGAAATACTTTAAATACGGCTGTATTTGAGGTAACTAATGATACCTGCACATGGGCCAATAAGCTTTGATTAAGTTTTTCCTCACTTAATTTAGCGAAATACCCTTCAATATAGCCCTCTTGCTCTAAACGTTTGACCCTATCTAAACAGGGACTGGGGCTTAAATTCACCTGCTTTGCGAGGTTAACATTTGAAATTCTACCATTGCGCTGCAAAACGTCTAAAATTGATATATCGATACGATCAAGCAGGCGTAATCTATTCGGATTAGTCATATCAGTATTTTATATGGATAAGTTAATAATATGCCCTGTAAATTATCGTAAAACGGCGAAATTAACCAGCATATTCTGCTGGATTTTAATTAGAATGCACGCTTTACACCAACAACATTTAGCGGTAATTAACAATTATCCTAAGTATTAACACTCCTGAGGGTTGCTTATGTTATTCAATGGCGATTTAACAACGACTTGTCCGATCAGACAGAAGATCCGTGACTTTTACCGTATTGATGAAAATGCGGTTATTGATCACATTTTACCACTTGCAGAAGTCGGTGTTAAAGCACGAAGCCGTGCATGGGAAAGAGCTCGCCAAATAGTTTTAAACATTCGTAAAGACCAAGATGGTCAAAGCGGTGTTGATGCGCTATTAAATGAATTTTCACTATCGAGTGAAGAAGGTGTGGTATTAATGTGTTTAGCCGAAGCATTGCTTCGCGTTCCTGATAAAGCAACTCAAGAAACATTAATACGTGATAAATTAGCAAATGGCGATTGGAGCTCTCACTTAGGTAGTAGTGATTCTTTATTCGTTAATGCCTCGTCTTGGGGATTACTAGTAACCGGTAAAATGGTTAACTATAACGACAAAACGAAAGAGCAGCAGTTTGGCATACTTAAAAAAACAATTGGTCGTTTAGGCGAGCCAGTTATTCGTAAGTCTGTGAACTTTGCGATGAAGATAATGGGTAAGCAATTCGTAATGGGTCGTACCATTAACGAAGCAATTGAGCGCGCGGCTGAAAAAGAGCAAAAAGGCTATGTATATTCATACGATATGCTAGGTGAAGGCGCTCGCACAATGAAAGACGCTAAGCGTTATTTCGACAGCTACATGAATGCGATTCATGCTATCGGTAAAGCGGCGAATGGTCGTGGCCCGATTAAAAGCCCAGGTATTTCTGTAAAGTTATCGGCTATTCATCCGCGTTATGAATTTACTCATAAAGAGCGCGTGATGGAAGAAATCGTTCCAAAACTAAAAGAACTTGCTCTTGCCGCTAAAAAATACGACATCGGTTTTACTGTTGATGCTGAAGAAGCAGACCGTTTGGATATTTCTCTCGATGTTATTGAAGCGGTATTTAGCGATGACGACCTTGGCGATTGGCAAGGTTTTGGTTTAGCGGTTCAGGCGTATCAAAAACGCGCTATTTTTGTTATTGAATGGCTAACAGACCTAGCAACCCGTGTGGGTCGTAAAATGATGGTGCGTTTAGTAAAAGGCGCATACTGGGATACCGAAATCAAAACCACGCAACAAGATGGTTTAGACTTCTTCCCGGTATTTACCCGTAAAGCAACCACAGATGTATCATACAAAGCATGTGCGATTAAAATGCTTGAAGCACGAGATGTGCTTTACCCGCAATTTGCAACACACAACGCCTACACTGCAGCGACTATTTTAGAAGTAGCGAAAGGTGATAACCAAGGTTTTGAATTCCAACGTCTGCACGGTATGGGTGAATCTTTATTTGACCAAATCGTTAATGAAGAAAAAATCCAGTGTCGTGTATACGCACCAGTAGGCCAGCACGAAGACCTACTTGCTTACCTTGTTCGTCGTTTACTAGAAAATGGTGCTAACTCATCTTTTGTAAATGCCATTGTAGATACCACCCAACCGGTTGAAGCATTATTACCAGATCCTGTTGAAACACTGCAAGGATTACGTAATAAGTACAACACGCAAATAAAAATGCCAATTGATTTATACGGTGAAGAACGTGCCAACTCAAAGGGTATGGATTTAACTGATATTAACGTGATAACCCCGTTTAAAGAAAATTTAGACACTTGGTTTGAAGAGCACTTAATTGAAGAAAGCCAAGTACCAGAGGGCGCGCTGGCAGTTAAAAACCCAGCAAATCATAAAGAAATTATTGGCCATGTGAAATTACAAAATAGCGATGAAATGAAAGTGTTGCTAGCCAACGCTGAAACCGCTTTTGAATCATGGTCACAAACGCCAGTAAAAGAGCGCGCTAATTTATTGCGTCGCGTTGCTGATATTTTAGAGCGTCATCATGATGAACTTGTTGCTATCTGTATCAAAGAAGCAGGTAAAGTGGCACAAGATGGTATTGATGAAGTACGCGAAGCGGTTGATTTTTGTCGTTACTACGCTGCCCGTGCTGAAGAGCTTGCTCAAGATGAGCGCTTTGAAGCTCGTGGTGTGATTTTATGTATTAGCCCATGGAACTTCCCACTCGCTATTTTCTTAGGTCAAGTTGCAGCTGCTATCGTTACAGGTAACACTGTAATTGCAAAACCTGCAGAACAGACGAGCTTAATTGCCCTACGCGCTATTGAATTAATGCTTTCTGTTGGTTTACCTGAGCACGTTGTACAGCCTGTGATTGCTCGCGGTAGCGAAGTAGGTAAAACCATTGTGCCAGATGAGCGCATTCAAGCTGTTATGTTTACAGGTTCAACTGAAACGGGCACGCTTATTTCGCAAACATTAGCTGCACGTAACGATATTCAAGTACCTTTAATTGCAGAAACTGGTGGTCAAAACTGTATGATTGTTGACTCAACAGCGCTTCCTGAGCAAGTTGTTGATGATGTTATCAGTTCTGGTTTCCAAAGTGCCGGTCAACGTTGTTCGGCATTACGCGTGCTCTTTATTCAAGAAGATGTTGCTGATGGCATTATCGATATGATCAAAGGCGCACTTACTGAGTTACATATTGGCGACCCATCATTACTCTCTACAGACGTAGGCCCTGTAATTGATGAAAAAGCGCTGAAAACACTTAATGATCATGTTGAATACCTAAAAGGTAATGCAACACTTCACTACGAGTGTAAAATTCCTGATAACAGCGAAAATGGCGCATTTTTCTTTGCACCACGTTTATACGAAATCAAAGACTTATCGGTATTAAAGCGTGAAGTATTTGGCCCGTGTGTACATGTGATCCGCTTTAAAGCGAGTGAGCTTGATAGTGTTGTCGACCAAATTAACAACACCGGTTACGGCTTAACAATGGGTATTCATTCTCGTATTGAAGAGCGCTGTGAACACCTAGCTAAAATGTCGCGCGCAGGTAATGTTTACGTAAACCGTAATATGATTGGTGCGATTGTTGGCGTGCAACCATTTGGTGGCCGTGGACTATCAGGTACTGGCCCTAAAGCCGGTGGACCAAACTACCTACAACGCTTAATCAAAGAAAAAGCATCACCAGATAACGTACAAATGACTAACCTAACGCCAGACGAGCTTGATTTACACCACTACAGTGGCGCAAATGAGCAAGTAGAAAAGCTAATGGTTAACTCTATGCGCGATGAAAAAATTTGGCGTGCAACACCACTGAATGATCGTGTTTCTGCGGTGCGTCAGTTATTAGCGAAAGTAGCAACCGTTGAAATTATTGATGATCTTGCAGACGATTTAGCGTTAACGCTTGCCGATGCACGTGCTCAGTTAAACCGCTTAGAAAAGCACATGCGCAAATATACAACCTTACCGGGGCCAACGGGTGAGTCAAACACTCTTCACCTTGAAGCACGCGGCTGTGTAGTATGTTACGCAGATAAAAGCACCTCATTTAACTTTTGGGCACTATCGATTATTACCGCGCTTGCTGCTGGTAACACGGTAATAACGGTAGCATCTGAAATATTTTATGATGAAGCGGTTGCTTTTAGAGATAAGTTTATTGCGACTGGCGTTGCTGAAGGTGTTTTCCAAGTAGCTAAACCAAATCAATTACAAGCGATATTGGCGCATCCTCACCTAGCCGGTGCGGTAGTTGCTGCACGTTCTTCTCGCTTAGGCTACTTCAGCCAACAGCTTGCACAACGTAAAGGCGCAATACTACCAGTGATCAGCTCTGAGTATTACGACACGCTAATTAAGCGCTTAATTACTGAAAAAACAATCAGTATAGACACGACGGCATCAGGCGGTAACACCTCGTTGATGACCCTTGTTGAAGATGATGAATAGCAATTAATGCATTAATCTAAATAAAGGCATCTATTTGATGCCTTTTGTATTCCTATCTACGCATTTATTTGTTAATTTAAAAAATAATAACTGTTAATTAGAGTTCACTTTGAAAATCATTCCTACTTCACAGCTAAAGCCTGGTATGTTTGTACAAAAAGTTGTTAAACAAACTGGTAGCATTAGAATAAAAAACCAAGGCTGGGTTAAAACTCAAAGTGGAATTGATAAATTAATAAAATCAGGAATTTTAGAGGTTGAAATCGACCCTGATAAAATGCTCGAATCTGAAGCACCTGAAACACAAGCAACCTCACCTACTCAGCACGAAATCAAAAAGCGCGATCCTTGGTTAATTACCCACAGTGCTGAGCAAGAAATGAGTAAAGCTAAAAAGCTTTACGATGAAGCAAAAAACCTGCAAACCAAAGCTTTTGGCGATATAGAGTCTGGGCGTACTGTTGATGTTGCGCCTTTTAAAGAACTGGCTAGTGGGTTTATTGACTCCGTATTTAGAAATCAAGATGCTCTAGCGTGCATTACACAAATGCGCCAAAAAGATGCCTATTTGTTAGAGCACTCGATAAATGTGTCTATTTTAATGAGTATTTTTGCCAAACATCTCGGTATTGAAAAAGCAATTATTGAAGAACTTGCCACTGGCGCTCTTTTACATGACATGGGAAAAATAAAAATCCCTGATGCTATTCTCAACAAACCAGGTCGTTACACGGACGAAGAATTCAAAGTGATGCAAAATCATGCGCTCTTTAGCAAAGAGATACTAGAAGACGCAGGATTAACGGGGATTGCCGTAGATATTGCAGGTATGCATCACGAGCGTTTAGATGGCAAAGGCTATCCCTTTGGCAAACAAGGCGATGAAATAAGCCAGTACGTTCGTATGGCGTCTATTGTTGATGTTTATGATGCATTAACCGCTGAACGGGTTTATAAAGCGGGCATGGAGCCAATTAGAGCATTTAAAATTTTAAAGCAAGGCTGCCCAGATAGCTTTGATGGGGTGCTACTTAATAAGTTTATTCAGTGCATTGGTATTCACCCTGTGGGCACACTGGTAAAACTCTCAAGCCAAAAGGTGGGACTCGTTACTCAAAGCAATCCTGCCACACCATTAAAGCCAGTAGTAAAAACGTTTTTTAATGCAAAACATGGGCGTTACACTGAAGTTCAAGACGTTGACTTATCAAACAAAAGAACGCAAGACACGCTTGAATCAGCAATAAAACCCAAAGAATATAATATAGATTTAGAAGGCTTTTATAAGCACTCTATCTTTAGTTAATTGGCCACTATTGTGGCCAATCTTGCAAGGCTTTTAAGCTAAATTCATAACCATCGAAATCAAGTACGCTCTGATCTGGCGCTATTTCTAACACCTTCAACGCACCAATAGACTCCCCTTCATATAGCTCTCTGCCATTGAGCTTTATCCAGCGTTTATCCGCAGCTGAAGAATAAATGTGCGCCTGATACTTAATACTTGGTAACATACTTTGTAAGCCATCAGGAAGTAGCTCAACAGGCTGTACTCGTGATGAAAGGCGAGAGCCTTGAGTTACTTCATAGTCGGCTGTTGTTTCTGTGCTATTAACGGCTTGCGCAAACGCATTTTTCAGTGTGTCGGGAACCGTATCAAGTTCATCATTTGACTCTGGCTGCGCAGGCACATTTTGATTAAGTGGTTTACCTAACACCTTATATTTACTCAACTCATCTGCAGTAAGTGTTCTTTTCGCTGATTGAGTTGGGACACTTTGCGGTTGGCTGCTCGGTAATTGAAAACTAGATGAAGCGTTATTCTGCGTCGAGAAATTTTGCGTTTGCCCTTGAGACGCTTGATTAACGCTCATAGGTAAATATTGTCCTTGTGGCGTCAGCAACATTTGCTGTACACCCGTTGGGGTTTGTACATAAACCAACTGCCCTGCCAGCGGCACAGAATTGTTAGGCGCAGCTGTTACAATGGGCGCTTGAGGAGTTGTTACTGTTTGAGCAACCGTTCTTTGTACTTCCTCTGCATTTGTTGTTGATTTTTCTACAACCCCTGACTCTTTTTGACTAAGGTCATTTTGAACAAGCTCATTTTTAACGGTTACATTTTCTTGTTGCGCCCACTTGCCGACAAAGAAGCCACTGGCCAATATACCCGTTGCCAATAAACTTCCTGCGAGTAAAAAACTAATTCGACGATAGGTCATCAACTGGCGTTGTTGTTTTAATTGTTGCGCTTGCAAGTCATATTGCTCAGCGCTCATGGTATCGTGCTTTGACTGCTTTAACGCATCTAATAAATAAGACATGAATCACCTAACTAAAAAATAAAAGACAGGCCAATTCCTGCACCAAAAAGCATTAACGCAGCAGCGCTATAAGGCCAAATCGAACCTGTTTTACTCACCTTATTATTTGTAACAATAAAGTCGATAGGTAAAGATTCACTCGCCGCTTGTTTAACAATATCACTGCCAACAATTTCTTGTTGTTTCGAAAATGCCCCTACTAATGCGCGTTCACACACCAGATTCATTAATCGTGGCACACCGCCTGTGAGCTGATGCACCATTTGCATTGCTTCCATTGAAAATATTTTCTTGTCACAACCTGCAATATGCAGCCGATGTTGAATATAAGCAATGGTTTGCCCTGGTGTTAGTGCTAACAAGTGATATCTGGCAGTAATACGCTGTGCCAGCTGCCTTAACTCATTTCGCTTCAGAAGTACCTGTAACTCAGGCTGCCCTACTAATACTATTTGTAATAACTTTTTATGATCCGTTTCAATATTGGTTAATAAGCGAAGTTGCTCTAGCACATCAGGGGCAAGCAATTGTGCTTCATCAATAATCAAAATAGTATGCCCCCCCGCTTTATTATTAAACTCAAGGTGCTTTTTAATGACATCCGTTAAACTTTTCAGGGTTGCATTTTTGGCGTCGTAAGTTATTTGTAATTCATCGCAAATACTGGCTAACAGTTCAAGTTCTGATAACGCAGGATTATGGATCATTGCTACTTGGGTATTTTCAGGCAGTCGCTCTAACATACTACGCGTTATGGTGGTTTTACCCGTACCCACTTCACCTGTTAACAGCACAAAACCACCGTCTTCACCTAACCCATAAGTAAGGTGTGCTAATGCTTCTTTGTGGCGTTCACTTAAAAATAAGTAATGGGGGTTAGGCGAAATTGAGAATGGCTTTTCTTGTAAACCAAAATAGCTTAAATACACCTTTATAGTCCTTGGTCGTTAATTCACGGCCTATAATGGCAAAAAAATAGCCTGGGTGACAACTACAACCAGGCTTTATTATTAAAATAGTGTAAATAAAAAGGCTAAACTAAATAAAAGCGCATTTTTAGATTCGCTAATACATTAATTAACTACTTCTCATAGCGTACTAGGCGTAAATATACATTACTTGTTTTAGCATGTAAGCTATTTAAACCACTGGAAAATTGATAAACCCATGCCGAATTTATATTACTAATACCCGAAGTATTAGACCAATAATTTTGCGACTGCGTTGCTAAAAAAATATCCGCATCAATACTTGGGTCGGTACAACGGTGATCAACGATACTGGCTAACTCTTTAATACTTGGTACTTGCCAATCGCTATAATCTGCGGTGCTGTCATTAACTGCGCCTTTAAGTGAAGCTTGCCAATTTAGTGGCTGAGTATCACCATCGCAGCTAGTTGTTTCGCTATTATAAACTTGGCCATAATTACAGCGTTGCCACATCAGCCCCGTTTTAGTATCTGACACTGTGCCATCAATATTAATCACAAATCGGTCGGTATCATCGCTAGTCGCAACCTCTTCATAACACTGCTGCGCTGCAAGTGACTGGCTCAATCCTAAGGCTAATAACATAGAGACTTTAATTAATTTCATAATAATCACCTTAACGATTTCTAACTAAGCGCACGTAGGCGGTATTATCTTTTGGATAGGCTAAATCGTTGCCATCCATCATATCGATAGTGTAAGCCTGAGATAAACTGGCACCATCAACCGCGGTCTGTGAAGTCCAGTAGCGTAAATGCCCTACACTATTAGTCGATGGTGTATTAGGGAAAAATGCAGTATCTATCAATACATTTTGCCCTTGTTTACCGTAGTCGATTAAACCTAACAGCTCAGAATAAGTGGGTAAACGCCAATTACTGCCACCACAAAAATCAAGCGCGTTAACTTCATCTATATAGGTTTGCAATCCACAATCAGTATTATTTGGGCACGTAGTATTAGCACTACCAGTTACATCGCCACTGTTAACAGACCCTTGCCAAATATAGCGGTTTTGTCCATCACGCAGCGAGGTATTTGGTATCACACCGGAATAAGGGCTTTTCACTTCCCAGACAAGGCCGGTAGTATTATCGCGAATACAGCTAAAGTTCGACGCATCATCAAGAAGCTCATCGGCAAACTCATTAAGTTTGGTGTAATCAAAAGCCAAATTCCCTTTACCCACTTTACCTAAACGATTGGCAAAACTATCGCGCCCAAGATCAGCATCTTGAGCTGGAAACTCATCATTATTACAATTAATACGTTGAGTATTGTTATAACACTCACCCAGCCCAGTATCGTTTATTAACCCAAGCGCTTTAGGTGTTACATCAATAAATACAGTATCTGTGTCGGTACGCCCTTTTAAATCCATAACTTGTACTTCAAAGCTAAGAGTTGCATTTAAATCAATATCAGAGGCGAAAAAGCTAGCAGTACATGACTGCGGTTCAAGAAGAGCTTCGGTATTTCCGGTAAGTTGTTGCCACTTACATTGATAAGTCTGAGTTGCCGCTTCGCTTGCCGTCGCATCTAAAATAACCTTATCAAACTCTTCTACTGTTTGGTCTGCACCCGCATCGGCAATAATCACTTGGGCTGTTTTATTGAGAGTCATATCAAATTGTGATGCAGATACCCCGCCCTCATCATCCGTTACGGTGAGTTGCCATTTTAAGTTAGTGTTATTTTCTAATAATGGATGAGGAAAACTAAGCGTTGGATTGGTATAGCTATCAATTGTTAAATCAGGCCCAGATAATAATTGCCACAAGTAACTACTAATTTCGCCATTTTCATCGGGGTCTGTGGAAGTTAAACCACTAAGGGTTACAGTATCTTTATAAACTGAGGGCAAGTTTGCAGGAGCAACTTGAGTAACAACAGCAAGAGGAAGCTGATTATTAGAGGCAATGAAAACACTCAAGTCGTCATTCACTAAACTACCATCTGGCGTTTGATAGCTTACTCTTAAGACCAATTCACTATCAGATTTTACATCCGGTGCAGTGATGGTTTGTTCAGCCCCTTCAAGCGGAAACACATCTATAATAGGACCGCTTACACGCTGCCAAGTAAAAGTACCATCTGCAGGAGAGCCTTTTGCAGAAATAGTAAACTCCGATTTTTCTACAACTTGGAGATCGTCACCTGCAAATACTGACGTTTTAATATCACTGTTATCAGCACCGTCTCCCCCTCCACATGCAGCCAAAAGCAAGCATGCCATAAGTGGTATTAACGAAATTGCTCTCATACTAAGCACCTTTGTGTCTTAAAATTATCTAATAAGACTGTGAAGCAAAAAAAGTGCCATTATAAATTATAAATAGCTATCTTGATGAATACGAACAAATAACTTAGTGCCAACTTTACTGTAATCTACTTTATATTCGCGGCCATCTAAGGATTGAATAAACAACAACTGTTTTTCCTCGCTAAATACATCTGGACTTGCAATATAAACCATATCTAAGTAGCGCTCTTTTGCATCACGGCGGTTTTTTGGCAGCTCTTCTTTAAATGGTTCAAGGCCATTTGCTGTTACTTTAATTCGAGGATGTTCCTCACCATTAACAATCACTAAATCTAGTTTTCTATCTTTATGAATTATGGTGTTTCTACCACTTTTTATAAAAGATCTGTCTTGACTCATAGTTATTCCTAATCCCGCAGTGAGTGCTTATATTATTATTCACACTGCGACTTGATAAACTGAGAGGGATCACGCTTCCATTTATTTAAATTTGCGCAAAATTCCCAAATATCACTTTCTATTACACTGGCAGGTAACAGTAAGTCATACCCTGTTAAAAGCTGAAGATGCTTAGCCCTATTAGCAAACATCGCTATAAGCCCATTATAGTCAATTCCTTTTTTTGACCTAAATTTATTATCTTCAACTAACCATTCTGATGGGCAATGCCCATTTTTGCAATTTTTTTGAACAACTTGCATAAATAAGTGTCGCTGTTCTATTAGTAATTTACCCGCAATTCTTGGTGCTAAAGCAGCTAAAAATGTATCTATATCATTTAACTTAATACCAATCGCGTTCAGCTCAAGATGATCAATACCGTTATCAACTGTAGGAATACCGCAATGGTGGAGATTTTCTTGGTGTAAATCCCATTGCCCGTACTTATGCTGATATGTTAATTGCTGCTCAGTTAAAATAATACTATAAAAAGGTTCTTGTGTTTTAAAAAATCCAATTAAAATTGCTGCAATACATAAACTTACTAAAAAAATTTCAATAATACTGATTTCACCTGGACGCAATAAATTAAATAGCATGATGAAGATTAAACCAATGCTACCTACGACCAGTATTTCAATCCCATTTTTAGCGCCTTGCGCTCGGTATTTAAGTGTGTGTTTTTTTATATTAGCCATACTGAAAAAACGCCATATAAAATATAAACATAATAATAGCCCACAATACTAACTTTCTCAGTGTTAAACAGCGTTTGCATGATGTTTTGAAGTTCATCAATTAACTCCTATTATTACTGTTAAATATGCGCAATGACTAAGTATCAGTTATTTTTACGCCTAACGCACAAATTAATGAGATACATAACCGCCTTTTTTTGTCCTGATTTCGTACAATACTTATAATCTATTTTCAGGTATGAAAACAATGCACTCTAAACAATCCGGCAAAGCCCTATTTCCATTTATTATTTCGGTACTAATAATTTTTAGCGTTTATTTATATTTGCCCGCATCACAGGGCGAGCAAGCTGATTACTCGGCAATGACAACACAAGTCTCTGCGCACACTGTCGAGTCGCAAGAAAATGCCATTATGATTGAAGCCATTGGCAGTGCCCGTGCTAATCAGGCTATTTACATTAAAAGCGCACAAAACGATTATGTCACCAGCATTTACTTTGAAGACGGCGACTTGGTCAGCAAAGGACAAAAATTAGTGCAACTGCAAAACCAACAAGAACAATTTGCAGTAAAAGAACTTAGCATTAATTTACAAGAAGAAAAACGCCAATTAGCTAGGCTTACCGAACTTTCTCGCTCACAAGCGACTGCCAAGTCGTTACTTGAAGAACAGCTAGCCCGTGTTGATGCCAGCGAAGCTCAACTTGAAAGTGCCAAAACTAAACTCAATGAAATGGCTATTACCGCGCCTTTTTCTGGGTTACTGGGTAAACGCGAAATATCGGTAGGCGCTTATATTAGTAACAGCACGATAATTACAACCTTAGATGATATCAGTATCATAAAAGTTGATTTTAAAGTGCCTGAAAAGTATTTAGCTCAACTGAAAAACGGAATGACTGTTCGCACTCAAAACGATGCTTACCCTGATCAAACATTCACCGGTAAAGTAACCCATATAAGCTCACGTATTGATTCAATCACTCGCAGTGTAGAAGTAACAGCCAGTTTTGCTAATAAATCGGGTTTACTTCGCCCTGGTATGCTACTTAAAACTGCACTAGAGCTAAGCAGCAATCAAGCGCTAATGGTGCCTGAAAAAGCAATTATTCCTCTGCAAGATAAACATTATGTTTTTCAAATTGAAGATGGCATAGCTAATCGCATAGAGGTACATGTTGCAAGTAGAAACAATGGCTGGGTTGCAATAGACAAGGGGTTAAAGAACGGCCAGCAGATTGTTACCGAGGGAATAATCAAAATCCGCTCTGGTAGCAAAGTAAGCGTTAAGGGGTAACACGTGAAAATTACCGATACTAGCGTCAAACGCCCCGTTTTTGCGATTGTTATTAACTTACTGTTACTCACTTTTGGCTTAGTTGCTTTTAGTATGCTGCCTTTGCGTGAGTATCCAGATATTGAAACACCGATTGTAAATATTAGTACTGAATATACCGGTGCATCTGCTGAAATTATTGAAACAAAAATAACCCAAGTTATCGAGAACCGTATTTCGGGGATTGAGGGTATTAAAAGTATTAACTCATCGAGTCGTAATGGCCGCTCAAACATTACCATTGAGTTTAATATTAACCGCGATATAGACGATGCCTCTAACGATGTACGAGAACGTGTTGCACGGGCATTAGATAGCCTACCAGAGCAAGTACGCCCTCCTGAAGTATCAAAATCAAATAGTGACGAAAGCCCTATCGCGTGGTTTGTACTTAACAGTGAAACCATGGATTCATTGCAACTTTCTGATTATGCACAGCGTTTTATTGTCGACCGTTTAGCCGTTGTTGATGGTGTATCAAATGTGCGTATTGGGGGAGAGCGAAAGTATGCCATGAAAGTATGGCTTAACCGCCAAGCGATGGCAGCTCGTGGCATTACCTCTAGTGATATAGAGCAAACACTACGCAGTGAAAATGTAGAGCTTCCGGCGGGTGAAATTGAATCGGTAGACCGTGATTTTACTGTGCGCACTGCACGCAGCTATAAAAACCAACGTGATTTTCAAAACCTTGTCATTAAGCGAGGCGAAGATGGTTATTTAGTACGTCTAGGCGAAGTGGCTGACGTAAAATTAGAAGCCGCCGATGATGAAAGCTTATTTCGCGGAAATGGCCGTAATATGATTGGTATGGGTATTGTTAAACAAGCCAAAGCAAATACTCTTACAGTAGTTGATAATGCCCGCAGTGAACTGGAAAAGATTAAGCGTAACCTACCAGAAGGCACCACTATCGAAGACAGTTACGACTCTTCAGTATTTATCAAAGAATCAATTAATGAGGTTTATAAAACTTTAGCAATTTCTATGGGCTTAGTAGTGCTTATTATCTTTATATTTTTAGGTAATATTCGCGCCACACTTATTCCTGCGGTCACCGTACCGGTCGCCTTAGTCGGTAGTTTTATGTTTTTATTAGCAATGGGTTATTCAATTAACTTATTAACTCTACTAGCACTAGTATTAGCAATAGGTTTAGTGGTAGATGATGCCATTGTAATGCTAGAGAATATTCACCGCCGCATAGAACTTGGGGAGCCGCCTTTATTGGCAGCTTATCGCGGCGCCCGTGAGGTAGGCTTTGCAATTATAGCTACCACCTTAGTGCTGATCTCTGTGTTTGTACCATTGGTGTTTATGGAAGGACGAATAGGCGCACTATTTACAGAATTTGCAATGGCGGTGAGTGCAGCCGTGTTCTTCTCCAGTATTACTGCATTAACACTCTCTCCGGCATTGTGTTCAAAGGTTTTAAAGGCCTCTGAAAAAGAAAGTAAATTTAGCCAAGCAATGGATCGCTTTTTTACTAAATTAGAAAATGGATACCGTAACGCTTTAGCGTCAAACATGACCCGCAAATGGGGCTTAATGCTGAGCTTAGTTTTAGCTGGGTTTGTTAGTTATTCATTATTTTTACAAATACCGTCTGAACTTACCCCTAAAGAAGACCGTGGTACCTTTTTTGTACTTATGAATGGCCCTGAAGGGGCTAGCTATGAGAATAATGCCGCTAATATGGCAAAGATAGAAGAACGCTTAATGCCTTACTCTGAATCTGGCGAACTAAGCCGAGTTTTAGTGCGAGTTCCAGGTTGGGGTGGCAGTGGTGGTGTAGCCATTGTTGGTATGGCGGATTGGGATAAACGCAAACGCTCAACCTGGGAAGTCATGGATGAAATAAGCGGTAAAATGCAAGAAGTCACCGATGTACGTGCTTTTGCAATTATGCGCCGTGGTATTGGCGGTGGTGGTTCATCGCGACCGATAGAGTTTGTTTTACAAGGTAATGATTATGCTCAGCTAGCTGATTGGCGCGATAGAATTATTAAACGTGCAGAGAAAAACCCTGGGTTAGTGCGCATTGATCATGATTATAAAGAAACCTTCCCACAATTTTTAGTCAGTATTGATAAAAATAAAGCCGCTGATTTAGGCGTATCAGTCTCAGATGTGGGACGTACACTTGAAACCATGCTTGGCCAACGCCGTGTAACCACTTTTATTGACCGCGGTGAAGAGTACGATGTAATTTTAAAGGGAACTAAAGAAGACTTTGCAAACCCTACTGATATTTCAAATATTTACCTTAAATCTCGCAGCAATGAATTGGTGCCACTCGACAGCCTTATAAGCTTGAAAGAAGAAGCCACCGCCTCGCGTTTAAATCGCTATAACCGTATGCGTGCAATTACTCTAAGTGCCAACTTAGCTGATGGCTATACGCTAGAACAAGCACTAAACTTTTTAAACAATGTTGCCGCAGAAGAAAATGACATTGATGGCGCCATTGATTACAAAGGTGAGTCACAATTGTTTTATGAAGGTGCCTCAGCCATGACCTACGTGTTTGTGCTGGCATTGACCGTAACCTTTTTAGTGCTCGCTGCTCAGTTTGAAAGCTTTATGCATCCGCTTGTTATTATGCTCACCGTTCCACTTGGGCTAATGGGCGCTATGTTTGGGCTGTGGAGTATGGGCTTAACACTTAATATATACAGCCAAATCGGTATTGTGATGCTCATCGGGTTAAGCGCTAAAAACGGTATTCTGATTGTTGAATTTACCAATCAGTTACGTGATAAAGGGTTGGAATTTAGTGAAGCTATTTTACAAGCCGCTACCCAGCGTTTACGTCCTATTATAATGACCTCCCTAACCACAGTTATGAGTGCAGTACCTTTGGTACTCGCCTCAGGGCCTGGCTCGGAAAGTAGAATGGTAATTGGTGTGGTGGTATTTACCGGCGTAACGGTTGCCACCATACTGACTCTGTTTGTTGTGCCAGCTGCCTATTACGCACTAGCGCGAAATACACAATCACCAGAGTTTTTACAGCAAAAGCTAGATAAACAAGCAGCTGAAAAACCACTTAAAGAGATCTAAGTCACTCTGAGCGTCGTAATTAGCTGTTACGGCGCTATTTTGGTGCATATAACCATATAATTGAGGAAGTACTTATGAGTTCGACCACACAGGTAGCAACACTCGGCGGCGGCTGTTTTTGGTGTATTGATGCGGCATTTAGGCGTGTTAAAGGTGTACTCAGTGTTTGTTCTGGTTACACGGGCGGGCACACTGATAACCCAACCTACAAAGCTATTTGCACAGGCAATAGCGGGCATGCCGAAGTGATTAAGGTTGAATTTGATTCTAGTGTGATAAGCTTTGAAACCTTACTCGCAATGTTTTTTACCTTGCATGATGCCACCCAGTTAAATCGCCAAGGTAACGATATAGGTACTCAATACCGCAGCGTTGTGTATTACCATGATCAGCAACAACAATTGCAAACACAGGCCGTTATTGCAGAGCTGCAAACTCATGTTAGCGAACCTATAGTAACCGAGGTAAGCCCAGCAACCACTTTTTACCCTGCTGAAAGTTTTCACCAAGACTACTACAATGAAAACCCAGAAAAAGGCTACTGTAGTATTTTAATTGCGCCTAAGTTGCACAAGTTTGAAACCGAATTTAGCGAGTTTTTAAGTGAATAAAGTGCTTTAAAGCTATAACCAAATAGCCCAGCAATTTGCTGGGCTATTTGTTTTTCGGCAACTAAAAGTGATAATTAAAACTGATAATTTGCTCCCACAAAGAAAGTTCTTCCTGCGCTGTTATAACCTAATAGCTCACCACTGGCAGCAAACCCTGTTGTTGCAGTAAAATACTCCTTATCGGTGATATTTTCTATTCGAGCAGCTAACGACAAATTATCGAGCAACTGGTAATTAGCGGCTAAATTAAATACTGTATAGCCTGCGAGCTCCGAGTCATAATACGCAATTGATGGACGCGATGAGCGATACTGCATATCCAAACTGGCATCAAAATCGCCCCATGATTTGGCGAGTTGATAATTAAACGACTCTGAAGGCCTGCGTGGTAAATCTGTATTCGTCTTTTCATCTGTAGCATCTAAAAAACTAACATTAACAGAGTGTTCAAAGCCTAACGCTGAAAACTCAGCCGATAATTCTATCCCCTGCATAGATACTTTATCTATGTTAGTTGCAATATATTTACCTGAGTCTGCATCATAATTATTACTAATTAAATTATTGATACGGTTATCGAAAATAGCAATATCATAACGTCCCCATTGAGTTTCTAGGGTAACACCAAACTCATTGTTTAAGGCTTCCTCAGGCTTAATATTATTATTTGGTAGGTAGTATGGGCTGTTAGTTACAAACGCATTAATTAAAGACGGCGCCCTAAATGCAGTGCCATGATTTAAACGTACCGTTACATACTGATTGGCTTTATATCCAAGCCCTGTACTGTAAGTATTTGCACGGCCGTGGAAGTCATAATCATCGGTTCTGATAACCGCATTTGCTAACCATTGTTCATGACTATAAAACGCGCCTATAAACAATGCGTTGTTATCGCGTTTTTCTTCTGATGACGTTGCTGACGAGTTTGATAAATCCTCAGACAAGTAATTAAAACCACCTGATAAATCAAGCTCTTGCGTTAGGCTATAAAGCCCTCGGTATTCAAACTCAACACGCTCTGTGCTATACACTTGCTGCACATCGGTGCCAGTTTGAGCATTTTCTTCTTGCGATACACTCAATGAAGTACTTTGGGTATATATTTCTGAGGCTTTTTTCCAGCCTAGCTTAGCGGTATAATTTTCAAAATCGTAGGCATCGTTACCCCGTGCGTTATCATACTGCGCTTCACCTTCACTGTACTGAGACTGTAAGCTCAACTCACCTAGTTCAGCCAGTTCATACGCTAAATTAAAGCCAATGTTTTTATTTTTGTAGCCATCATCATCGTGATCTTTGGTGTATTCAGCCACAGGGTCTTTGCCAGTAACATCAAAACCATCTGTCTCTTCATAGCCTAGATTATAATTAAAGCTAAGCGCCTCTTTTGCAAGCCCACCAGCAAGCTGATAATTACTGTAACTATGACTGCCCAAAGTAGCCGAAAGCGTATTATTTGAGGCTTTACGGCTAATGATATTAATTACTCCGGCTACCGCATCAGAGCCATAAATAGCTGCTCTGGCACCTTTAATAACTTCAACACGCTCGATACTATTAACTGGAATATTAGTTAGCGATACACTACCTGAGCTTGCATCGCTCACTCTTACGCCATCAACCAATACTAAAGCATATTTAGCGCTAGCACCGCGAACAAATATATCTGCTTTTTGACCTAGACCGCCATTACGGACAATATCAATACCAGCAATGGTATTTAATATTGCAGGTAAGTCTCGGTAATTCGCTTTTTCAATATCAGCGCGGTCGATAACTGCCACACTTGCTAATACATCATTTATAGGTTGTTCAAATTTATTTGCAGTAACGGTTATTCTTTCAATGGTTTGTTCTGCAGATGCAGAAAAAGACAGCGCAGCCGAAATAGCCACACCCAATGCAGTTTTATTTATCATGATGTTCCCTATCTCTGCCCACCGCAAAGATGTTAGTAAGATTACATCAAGGCCGGTCTCCGGACTCAGTTACCATAATTTAATACAGCATAACTTTACCGTTGCGGGGGCAGTGTTGGGATTGACTTCATCAATGAAAACGCACCAACTTCCCGATTATCCTACTAAAAAAATCACACCGTTGAAGTGTTTAGCAAGCACCTTGAAAATAGGCTGCTATTGTTATCTGTTTACTAAAAAATGTCAACGGACGTCTAAACATCTACAAATCGGGGTTCGGGGTTCGGGGTTCGGTAATTATCATAGATTCAAAAATAAAAAAGCCAAACAATATAGCGTGTTTGGCTAAATACATGTTGCTTTGAACTAAGCGCCTATAGTGCCTAGCTCGAAACAATAAATTAATCGCGGAAGTTTTTAAACTGAAATGGCTGACCTAAATCGGCAGTGCGTACAACTTGCATAGCAGCTTGTAAGTCATCACGCTTTTTACCCGTTACGCGTACTTCTTCACCTTGAATAGCCGCTTGCACTTTTACTTTAGAATCTTTAATGGCTTTTACTACTTTTTTAGCCATATCTTTTTCGATGCCCTGCTTTAGTGCAACGTTACGAAAAACATTTTTGCCTGCGCGAGAAATATCTTGTAGTTCTAGGCTCGCAACATCCATCCCACGCTTAGAAACTTTCCCAGCTAAAATATCAAACAACTGCATAACCTGAGCATCTGCTTCAGCTTTTAATTTAATTGTTTTATCGTTTAATTCAATTGAGGCATCGACCCCTCTAAAATCAAATCGAGTCTCTAATTCACGATTGGCGTTATCAACCGCGTTTTGTGCTTCGTTCATTTCTACTTCAGATACAATATCAAATGAAGGCATGATGTTCTCCTAACTAGCTAATCTTAATTTTATGCGGCAATTATAACGTTAAAATGATAAATCTTTACACTTTTCTGCATCTTGTTCAGGTGCGATACTAATTTAGTTTGATATACTGAGGCTTCTTTTTTATACGATTTTAGGATTTTTTGTGACGAGGCGTGTTTACCAAGCTATTTTTTTGATTAGTATTGTCGCATTTACCTTCTTATTTGCTAAAGAGGTAAAAGGCGCTGCAAACTTATTTCCGCATGTAGATAAAGTGGCGCATTTTGGTATTTTCTTTTTACTTGCCATTATAATGGATAAAGCCTTTAAACTGCCGTTATATGCACAAATATTGCTGTTAGCCGGGTATGGTGCCGCAATAGAAATTATGCAAGATAGCCTCCCTTACAGACAAGCATCACTGGCCGATTTTGTTGCCGACTTTATTGGTGCGGCGAGCTACTTTTTAGCTAAAGCCCTATTAACACTGCGTAAAAAGAAGCATTATGGCTAACATACTTGTTGTTGGTGATGGTGCTATTGGCTTGTTATTTAGCTATTTCTTAGCGAAACATCACACTGTTAATATTCTTACTAAAAAAGGCACCCTTAACACTCGCTTTTACAGCCACAGTAACGCTGCGTCTGAAAAAATTAACGCCACTTTCATCTCACAACAGCAATTAGCTCAAGCTCCTGAATTTGAAATTGTTTTATTCACTGTTAAAGCGTTTGCAGTGCAACAAGCCTACGCCCAAGTAAAACCTTTTCTAGGCAAGAGTACTCATATTGTATTAAGCCATAATGGCATGGGTAATGTTGAACAATTAAATGCACAGTTAACACAGCAGCAGTCGTTGTACTTTTTAACCACCAGCATGGCTGGGTTCAAATCAAACCCTAATATTGTGCAGCATACCGGAAATGGACAAAGTGTATTAGGGGGCTGTAATCAACTAGCTATGCAAAATCTTCAACAGTTTAGTGCGCAATTACACACTATTCCGCAATTAATTGTCAGCAACAATATTGAGCAACTTAGGTTTGAAAAGCTACTAGTTAATATTGCCATAAATCCATTAACCGCTCTGTACAATATAAAAAATGGCCAATTGCGTGCGCCACAGTTTAATAGCTCAATTATTAATTTATTAACAGAGGCGTGCCATATTGCGACCGCGCTTAAACTTAATATTAAGCTTATTGATGCCCTCGAGCGCGCCTATAAGGTGATGAGTTTAACCGCAGAGAATTACTCATCTATGCATCAAGACGTTTTGCATAATAGGCAAACTGAGATCATGGCAATTTGTGGTTATATTAGTGAACAAGGCAAGCAACATAATATTGCGACTCCGTATAACGACGCTTTACTTGCTAAAATTTTGGCAAAAAAAAGCACGGAATAAATCCGCGCTTTTTAAAATATTTAGCCATTAACGACGATAGACTTTTACAGTGGTAAAGCCTTCTTCGTGAAGAATAAGCGCTTGTAACTGGCTCATTACCCCTTTTTGACAATATAAGTAATAGTCTTTACCTTTAGGTAAATCACCAAACTTAGTTGCTAAACGGAAAAACGGTAAATGAATAACTTCAATACCATCAATTTCAAGCGGAGCGGCATCTTCTTCCTCAGGTGAGCGAATATCAACAACAACCGCTCCCTTTGGTAACTCTGTAACTGACTCAGCTTCTTTAAGCTCTTGCTTAGCTTCAACATCGATATCGCGCACATCCATAACACGGGCGTTATCAATAACGGTATCTAATACGTCAAAATCAAACTTCTCTTCTTCTGCTTTAATGACTTCAATTTTGGCTTTAACCGTCGGCTTTTTAGAGATCACACCACAGTATTCAGGCATCGTTTCTGCCATTTCTGCAGTGCCTATTTGGCGCGCTATATTAATGATCTCTTGCTTATCATGTTGGATAAGTGGGCGTAAAATCAGCGTCTCGGTTACACGGTCAATCACGCTTAAATTAGCTAAGGTTTGGCTAGACACCTGACCTATACTTTCACCCGTTACCAAAGCTTGAATATTTAGTTTTTCAGCAACGGCACTACCCGCTCGCATCATCATACGTTTAAGCACAACACCCATTTGGCTGTTCTCAACGTTTTCTAAAATTTCAGCAACAACCGGTTCAAAATCAACAGTAATAAACTTAACTTTATGTGTAGAGCTGTATTGTTTCCATAGATAGTAGCTCGCTTGCTTAACCCCAATTTCATGGGCAGCACCACCTAAGTTAAAGAATAAAAAGTGCGTACGAGCGCCTTTACGGATCATCTGATAACTGGCAACGCCAGAATCAAACCCACCAGACATTAGCGATAATACATCGTCTTGTGTTGGCAGTGGAAAGCCCGCCATTCCTAAATGGGTTTGCGTTACTATGTAAGCTTTTTCGTCTTTAATTTCTAAACGAATTGTTACTTCAGGGCGGCTTAGCTTTACTCGCGCACCTTCAACATGTTGATTAAGCCCGCCACCAACGTAGCGCTCTAATTCAGTTGAAGTAAAATCATGTTGACCTATGCGCTTAGCACGTACACAAAAGGTTTTACCAATAATAGTGTGGCCAACTAACGCAATGGTTTTTTGATAGATGTCATCAAGGGTTTTAAAGTCTGTTTCGGTCACTTCAATAAACTGTACGATGCCAGGAATGCGCTGCAAGCTATCAATAAAATCAAGGCGAGTTTGAGCATCATCTAGTTTTGTAACAACTGAAATATTATCCCAGTTATTACGTACTTGTACTTTTTCGTCAACACGACGCAATACAATTTTAATGTTATTTTCTAACACTTTGGTAAAGCGTTTACGGACTGAACGGCTTTTGATGGCTATTTCAGGGTGAAGTTTGACGATAAATTTAAGCATAGTTCAACTCTTAGACTGCGGGAATTCGCGCACCCAGGCATTGGGCGCGGCGGATTATAGCAAAAAATTTAACGCCTAGGAACTAACCAACTCAACAGGCTTAAGGATTCTGGGGGGCAGCATTTGCTAAAAGTGCGTACTTGTCTCTTAACTGATTAATTTTATTTGCGCTTTTTTCTGTACTGTAAGCCTTAAATAAAGTCAGTACTTTTACAATACCAGGGTATATATCTTGCTCAACCAGCACACCACTTAGTCTTCTTGCTTTCATATAGGGTGTCCAAAAGCTAACCGTTAATTTTAGCGTATGAGCAAGTTCAATGGCATCTTGTTCATCAATGGCAATAATTTCACTATCCCGCAAGGCCAAAATGATGTTACGTACCTGCTCAAGTAATTCCTGCTGAAAATCAATGTAACCCTGTTTTAAATGGCTATCGCGAGCAAGAATATCGCCAAGGTTGTCGTAAAAAAAATGATAGCGCCACATTAATTCAAATAGCGAATCTAAATAAGGGCCAAGATGCTCAAAAGCATCGTCGCCTTTATCAACTGGCTTAAAGTGAGTACTTAAATGGTCACGATAAAGTGCAAATATATGGCGAATAATGTCTTCTTTATTTTTAAAGTGGTAGTAAAGATTACCCGGACTCATGCCTAAACTCGATGCAATATGATTAGTTGATATTGCCCTTTCACCATGTTCATTAAACAATGAAATACTGGTTTGAATTATTTTATCCTTGGTATTCATATACTCATTACTCAATTTTAGAAAATACGATGCTGCATTAAAACAATCCACTAGGGCCTGTTTATCTTTCGAGGTTGAATTTGCAGCAGTGTGTTTGGTATTTTGGCAAGGCAGAGCCTATGTAGTGTGGTTATTCCCCATAAATAGGCGATAACGCAGCATAAATACCAAACACGCGCTGCCTGAAGGTTCGTCCTAGGGACGATTAACTCTTTGTTGCTCGGCTTTTACTTAGCCCACTAGGTTACAAATCTCGCGCCACGATTAAATCGCCCCTAGTTAGAACAAATTTTAATCCTGAAAGGTCAACAGGCCCTAGTATAAACAAATAGTCAGCGTTAAAACAATCAAGGCAGGAAGTTCTTCACAATTTACTTACAAGGCTGCTTTGCACACTAAACACTGCTACACTACGGCTAAAAATAATAACACAGTAAATATTATGAAAGTGACCGCAATCTACCCAGGCACATTTGACCCTCTTACCAACGGCCACACTGATTTAATTCAGCGTGCGGCTAAAATGTTCGATACCGTTATTGTGGCTATTGCTCATAACCCAAGTAAAAAACCGTGTTTTACTTTAGAAGAACGCGTTGATTTAGCAAATGAGATTTTAAGCCATTTAGATAATGTAAAAGTCATTGGCTTTTCAGGGCTACTAGCAGATCTGGCTCGCGACCATAATGCAAATGTATTGATTAGAGGTATAAGAGCGGTTTCTGATTTTGATTATGAATTTCAACTCGCGAATATGAACCGCCGTTTAAACCCTGATTTAGAAAGTGTATTTTTAACACCTGCTGAGCGTAATACCTTTATATCATCAACCTTGGTAAAAGAAGTTGCGCGCCATAACGGAGATGTGAGTGAGTTTGTTGATAGCATAGTAATGAAAGCCCTGCAATCTAGGCTGGGGAAAACCAAGCATTAAACTCAACGCCTAGCGTTTCATTATGTTGCGCTAGGTAGCTTCGCTCTTGCTGGAAACAGAACGTTCTTAAGCCTCACTAAGCCCAAAAAATCTTTATTGATAAAGAAGATAGCTATCATCATGAAATCCATCAGATTAATTCCCAAAGAATAAAATGACCAGAACCACCATGGTGAGCTGTTACTAAAAACAAATACATCCAGATACATGCCAAAAAATAACAGTGAGTTTATGCTCAGTCCTAATAATAGATAAGAAGATATAATGTTTTTATTTAAGAAGTTACTTACAACCAAAATAGCCAAAATAGTCATTAGATCAAAAAGTAAGAGTTGCATGTAAGAAATGTTTTGAATATCAATAAACAAACTTGAAGAGTATGAAATTGACATGATTAGCGATAGCCATAAAGCCTCTTTTTTGGGTTTATTTATACTCGTGACTAATGAGTATAAAAAAGCCACTAAAAAGCCCCACTGAACAAATGCGCCGAGGTAAAGAGATACATATGGACTGAGCAAAAAATTATCCATTTGAAGGATTATTTCGAATAGCTAAATTAAGTTGCTTTTTTACCTGTCGTTTTTTTAAGATACTTGTATTTATTACCAAAGAAATAATCATTAATACATCAATAAAGTTTACTCCTAAAGAGTAAACACTCCAAAGCCACCATTCATCAATATTATCACGTACAAATAGGTCATAATAAATGAATAATGTTAGCAGACTATTTATTAGTAAGCCTGGGATAATATAATAGCTAGCGAGGGGAGCTTTAAGGCAGAAATTCAATAAAATGAGAATAATAGAAATGGTTATATAATCGAAGAGGATCCAATCTAAATATACATTTTCTAATATCGGAAAAAAATCACTACAAAAGTAAGAGGAAAACATAATAGCGGCTAAGTATGTTAACGACTTGTCTGCCTTATTTATACTCGAAACAAGTGAGTATAAAAACGCCATTAAAAAACCCCATTGAGTGAAGGCACTTACGTAATCAACCATGCTGTAATCGATATACAACTTAGTTACAATCCCTTGCTATTTTTGGTCTTTGAAATGATGGTAGTATTTTATTTTTGAACTTATGTAATCCCAAGAAATCTCTATCAACAATTAATACAACTATCATAATGAAGTCTACAAGATTAACTGTATATGTATAAGCATCCCACAAAAACCATGGCTCTTTGTTTTTTAATATATAGATATCTAAATACATGAAAAGAAAAAGGATTGAATTTATTGATAGACCAATAATTAAATATATAAAAGATGGGGTTGTTTTCTTTATAATTTTATAGATGCATGCGAGAGCGATGATCGTGACAATATCATACATGGCCCAATCAAGATAAATTGAATCTTTCATCGATAGCCACGTATAAAAATAATCAGAAAGGGTATAAGATACCATCATGATAAATGAACTGAGTAAGAGAGTTGTTCCCCTTTTTACATCTAATGAATATACAAATACATTAAAAAAGAAAGTCATTAGAAATCCCCACATCGTAAAAGCAGACAGTGAGAACAACCCAAAAAGCTCAGTTAAAATCATTTAAAACCTTTATAATTATTTAGGTTTCCATGTTGGTATAACAGTACCACCACCTCGCTGTAAATCCGCAGTAGCAGCCGTCATCGCCTCTTTAGAAAAGCTTACTGTATCAGATTGTAGGGTTTTAGGGCTAGCAGTTTGTTCCATTGCAGGCTTTAATTGTTGCGTTTTATTGTATGCTTGCATTTGTACTTGGCTGTTCGCTGAAATTTGCATGTGATTAATCCTCTTGAGTATTAAATTTTATTATTGGCGCAAATTTAAATCACACCACCTGCAGCAGTTAGTAAATAACTGCAGTCGCGTTTAATCTATGTTGGTTAATTGACTCAACAACTCGCTTCAGAATAATAAAAGCAAACGATATGCCAACTTTAAATTAATGGTATGTTAATTTAAAAATTATTTTATTTTACTCAAAAAAAAACGCATCGGGGTCACCGTGCGTTTTTTATCCTAGGGATTGCTCAAGCCACGTTTTTGCATGGGATCTCCATGCTATTACTTAGCTTTAACATATATTCCATTGCGACTTCATCACAGTTTTCTTTACGTAAACATAGCTCGCAATCTTTCATTACTTTTTCAGGTAGGCTCTCTTTATCACAGAAACTAAACCGCTGATTTTCGAAAAAGTCAGGTACACGAGTCAGAACGATGACACGATTGAGTGCCAATTTTTTGGCTTTCACTAATAAGTGTTCAACCAGTTCTCGTCCCTGCCCCGTTACTGCGCTTTTAGGATCAATGCCTAATGAACGTATTTCAGCTAATCCTGTGTCGTAAATATAAAGTGAAGCACAACCCGATACCTGACCGTTTATCTCAGTTACGGCAAACTCATTAATTGAGTGCACCATATCACTTTTAGCTCGCGGTAAATTTTCGCCGACTGTTGCCCAGTGCTGTACGAGTTTAGCAATTGCTTCTACGTCATCTAAGTTGGCATCACGAACCGTTATTTGCTGTTTTTTTTTCGCGTCTTTCACCGCTTTGCTTACTTGCTCTAATGATGTACCGCCAAGCGCTTGGCGTGCCTTAATACAGGCATCAATTTCAAGTACCGGATACACATCATCTTCAAACACGGGGTTTACTGATTTATACTGCTCTAGTGAAAGCTCCTCTAACGTTTTATCTTCACTAATGGCTAGTTGCACCAATACCCCTACAATATGATGCCCTTCTCTGAACGGTACACCTTTAGCCACTAAATAATCAGCAAGTTCGGTTGCATTCGCGTGGCCACCTTTTGCCGCTGCAAGGGTTTTATCTGCTTTCACTTTTATACCTTTGATACACGCTTGTGCCATATGAATACACGCAAGCCATGTTGGCATGGCATCAAAAATGCCTTCTTTGTCTTCTTGCATGTCTTTATTGTAAGCAAGTGGCAGTGCTTTTAAGGTCATCATCATTGCGCTAAACGCACCAAACACCCGGCCAGTTTTACCACGAATTAGCTCTAATGCATCTGGGTTTTTTTTCTGTGGCATTAAAGATGAACCCGAGGTCACACTATCGGCCAGTTCAATAAAGCCAGCTTCTCCCGAGTTATAAAAAATCAGGTCTTCAGACATCCGCGATAAGTGGATCATAGAAATAGACGCGCAGCTTAATAGCTCAACCACAAAGTCACGATCAGATACGCCATCTAAACTATTTTTAGTCGCGCCAGTAAATCCTAGCCCTTGTGCAAGTGCATGGCGGTCAATCGGGTATGCAGTGCCCGCAAGTGCACCACTGCCGAGTGGGCAATAATTCATTCGTGCTTGGGCATCTTGTAATCGGCTTTCATCACGCTCAAGCATTTCTACATAAGCCATACACCAATGGCTAAACAGTACGGGCTGAGCCCGCTGTAAGTGGGTATAACCTGGTAATATTGTGCCAAGCTCACGTTCAGCTAAGCCAATAAACTCTGCTTTAAGTTGCGCAATCGCTTTTAAAATATGATCAGCGGTATCGCGGCACCAGAGTCTAAAGTCGGTAGCAACTTGGTCGTTACGGCTTCGGCCTGTGTGTAATTTTTTAGCTAAATCACCTACTTTTTCAATTAGTGCAGCTTCTACATGCGAGTGAATATCCTCTGCACCTGAAGTGGCAACAGCGTGTGGATTTGCTTTTACTTCTTCAAGTAACTCATAAAGTGCCGATACCAGCTTTTTGTGCTCATCACTAGATAACACATTCACTTGTTCTAGTGCGCCAGCCCATGCAACAGAGCCAATTATATCTTGCTCTGCTAATTGATAATCAAAGGGAAGTGAATCGTTAAACTGTTTAAACGCTTCATCTGGACCCGTAGAAAAACGTCCGCCCCATAATGCCATGAAATTTCTCCAAACCCGATAATAGCCCCTTAATTCCAAGGGGCATAAAAAGTTACTTTTTAGCTAGTGCTGAAATTCTGCTTGATAGCGAGAATAAACGAATAAAGCCTTCTGCGTGCGATTGGTCATAAACATCGTCTTCACCAAAGGTAGCAAAATCTTCGCTATATAAACTGTTAGGTGATTTTTTCTGAACCGCAGTGACTTGGCCTTTATAAAGCTTAAGTACCACTTCGCCCGTTGCTAGTGTAGACAGCGCTTCTGCACCGGCTAAAATAGAATCTTTTAGCGGCGTAAACCAACGACCGTCGTAGACTAAGTGTGAAAATTCACCACCGAGTACTTCTTTCCATTTACGGCTCGCTTTATCAAGTACTAACTCGTCTATTGCTTGAAGCGCCGCCATGATCACAGTACCGCCTGGCGTTTCATAACAACCACGCGATTTCATGCCAACTAAACGGTTTTCTACAATATCGACACGTCCCACACCATGAGGTGATGCAATATCGTTTAATTTAACTAAACAATCATAAGGTTTAAGCTCTTCGCCATTTACAGCAACTACTTCACCTTCAACAACCGATAAAGTGACGTGTTCAGCTTTATCAGGTGCTTGCTCTGGTGAGTTAGTCCAAGTCCATACTTGCTCACTTGGTTCACACCAAGGGTCTTCAAGTTCACCGCCTTCGTGTGAAATATGCCATGCGTTAGCATCACGACTGTAAATTTTAGTTGCTGACGCAGAACATGGAATGTCACGTTCAGCTAGGTAATCAAGCAATGATTCACGGCTTGATAAATCCCACTCACGCCATGGCGCAATCACTTTTAAATCAGGTGCGAGTGCGGCAAAACATGACTCAAAACGTACTTGGTCGTTACCTTTACCCGTACAGCCATGAGAAAGTGCATCGGCACCTACTTTACGTGCAATTTCAACTTGCGCTTTAGCAATGATTGGACGCGCCATAGAAGTACCAAGTAAATAAGTCCCTTCGTATATAGAACCCGTTTTAAGCGTTGGGTAAATATAATCGCTTACCATCTCATCTTTTAAATCAACCACGTAACACTCAGATGCACCAGACGCTATAGCTTTAGCTTCTACGCCTTCAAGTTCTTCAGCGCCTTGGCCAACATCGGCAACAAAGGCAATAACTTCACAGCCGTAGTTCTCTTTTAACCATGGCACGATAGCCGATGTATCAAGACCACCTGAATAGGCTAAAACGACTTTTTTAATTGAACTCATAGGTGTTCCTTAACAAAATTTGGATTTAACAATGTAACTAATAGCGCATTTTGCGCATGCATGCGGTTTTCTGCTTGCTGTATAATTTTTGATGCAGGGCCATCCATTACCTCAGAAGTAATTTCAAACTCACGGTGTGCCGGTTGGCAATGTAATACCGTAGTTGCACCGGTTTTTTCTAACAATGCCTGGTTTAATTGATAAGGCATGTATTTTTCTTTTACTTGCTCAAGAGGAGTTGTATCCCCCATTGATACCCAGGTATCGGCGTAAACAACATTAGCGCCTACTGCAGCCTCAACCCTGTCACTTACCATTACAGAAGCGCCATTCATCGCTGCTATTTGCTCTGCTTTTTTAAGTACTTGCGAATCAGGTGAGCTGCCTTTTGGTGTTACAGCGACAAAGTCTGTTCCTAAAGTAGCGGCTAATAGCATTAATGAGTGTGTTACATTATTGCCCTCACCTAGGTAGGCAAGCTTTAACTGGCTAACATCGCCATGTACTTCTTGTAGCGTTAAAAAATCAGCTAATGCTTGGCATGGGTGATATAAATCACACAAACTATTAATCACAGGAACCGACGAATACTCACCGAGTGTCGTTAACGTACTGTGCTGATTAACCCGCGCAACAATCCCGTCTGCCCAAGTCGAAATATTTAAGGCAAAATCTTTTATTGATTCGCGGGCGCCCATTGCACCATTTTGTTGGTCAAGGTAAACCGCATGGCCCCCTAAACGGTTTATACCAATATCAAATGAAAGGCGAGTACGTAAACTTTGCTTTTCAAACAAAGTAACCACTGACTTACCAGCTAATACTTGGCTATATTTACTCGGGCTTTCTTTAATATCTTGCGCTAACTTTAATAAATTTAGTGCGCCTTGTTGGTCTAATTCTAGACCCGTTAAAAAATCTTTAAACATGTTCAACCTATGGTGTTACTTTAGTTCCGACATGCTCGCCTTGCAGCAAAGCAGTTAAGTTTTCTGGCTTTTGCCAGCTGGAAATGTACACACCGCGTCGTAAATGTTGGGCAGCGTGAAGACTGGTCTTAACTTTGACCTCCATCCCGCCCACAATTACTCCCTCTGCAATTAAAGTATCAATGTGTTTTGTGTCAAGTTGATGTAAAGGCTGCTTACTGACATCAAGTACCGCCTCTACGTCTGTCATAAAAATAAGTTCTGCATTTAAATTATTAGCCATTGCGGCGGCTGCTTCATCGGCATTAACGTTGTATAACAAGCCCTGCTCATCAAAGCCGATAGAACTGATGATTGGTAACCGGCCAGCACTGAGTAAATCATTAATAATAGAATCAGCATTGTTGTGACATTGACCTACTTGACCCAATGCTTTTAATTTTTGCGAGGCGGTGATCCCTGCTTCATATAAACTTAACCCCACCGGCTTATGACCAACACTAATTGCTTGCGCCATGAGTTGTTTGTTTGCCGCACCCGCAAGGGCTCCAACAATATAAGGCATCTGTTCTTTAGGGCTAATACGTAAACCTTGGTGTTTAGCACTGGCAAAACCAGCCTCTTTTAACCAGCTATCAACTAATGACCCCCCCCCATGCACAATCACAAACTGAGCATCATCTTGCTCGTTGAGTATTTCAAATAATGCTTTAGCGGCATTTTCAGTATTGAGTACTGCACCACCGAGTTTAATAACCCACGTTTTACTGCTCATCTAAACGCTCCTATTAGACCTGTAGTGTGGGGAAGCCCCATTGATAAATTAATACATTGCAAAGCCTGACCAGCTGCCCCTTTTAATAAGTTGTCAATTGCTGCCATTACTATTAACTGTGAGCCTTGCTGCTGCCACGCAATATCTACATAAGGTTGTTTGGCCACCCCTTTAATCGAAGGAATTTTGCTGCCAAGCAAACGAATTAATGGCTCATCGGCCAATACTTGATAAGCTTTAGCTACTTGCTCACTGGTCACACCCGGCTTTAATTGCACATAAATAGTTTCTAAAATACCGCGCGGAAAATTACCTAAATGAGGAGTAAATAACACCTCATGACCTAGATGCTGTTGTATTTCAGGCCCATGACGGTGATTAAACAAACCATAGGGTGCAAGTGATACCTCACAAAAATGAGTCCCTAGGCTGGCTTTACGCCCTGCGCCCGTTACGCCAGAAACCGCATTAATAATAATTTTTTCATCACTCAACAAACACGCTTGCTGAAGAGGTTTTAATGCATTTAATGCAGCCGTTGGATAGCAGCCAGCAACAGCAATTAGCTGAGCATCAGTAATGGCTTTACTATTCCATTCAGCAAGACCATATGCCGCTTGATTGAGTAGTTCTGGATGTTGGTGTTCAAAACCATAATAAGTAACGTAATCATCATTACTTGCAAGACGATAGCCACCAGAGAGGTCAAATACCTTTTTGCCCATCGCTAAAAACTGAGGCGCTAAATCCACACTTACTTTATGATCGGTACACAGGCAAACGTAATCTGCTGAATGAGTGATATCAGCAAGTGCATGTTCATTTAGTGGCTGCAAAGGTAAATCAAGTAACCCTAAATGCTCAGGATACAATTCACTAAGCAACTTATGTTTATCTAAACTTTGCGCTGATACATAACAGCCAGTTAGTGAAAGCGTTGGATGTTTTGCTACTAAGCTAGCCAGTTCTGCGCCGCTGTAACCGCTGGCACCTATAATTACTACGTTCATTATTTACTCTTTATCTAAAATTAGTGACCACATTCCATGTTGTTTGTTTACACTAGGGTCTAACCCAGCCAAACAGATTAAATTTGTGAGTGATAACTATCGTCGTATTATTTTCATGGCGTAACTTTAATATATTTATGCTTAAAAAGTGAATTGATATTCATCATAAATACTTTTATATTGTTATGCAATTAAAATGAATACTTATTTTGGAATTTTTTATGTCTCTGCCGTCATTTATTTCGATGTACCAGCAATTGATTGCTGCCCCCTCTATTAGTGCCATTGAAGATCATTTATGCATGAGTAATAAGAGTGTCATTGAACTCCTAGCGCAATGGTGTCAAAGCTTAGGTTTTACCTGTGAAATAATAGAATTAAAAGGCAACAAAGGCCGCTACAACTTATTAGCAAAACGCGGTCAAGGCGACGGCGGTTTAATGCTGGCAGGTCACACTGATACGGTGCCATTTGATGATAGTCGTTGGAATCACAACCCATTTAAATTAACTGAGCGAGATAACAAACTATTTGGCTTAGGTAGCATTGATATGAAAGGTTTTTTTGCTTTTGTACTGCAGGCTATTAGTGAGCTTGATGAAAAGCAACAAACACAACCAATTTTAATATTAGCCACCGCAGACGAAGAAACCACTATGGCTGGCGCACAACAAATCTGTAAGCACCCAAATTTAAAGCCAAGTCGCTGTATTATTGGTGAACCTACTGATATGACTCCGGTATTTACTCATAAAGGTCATATGAGTACAGCAATAAGAGTTGTCGGCCGTTCAGGACATAGCTCAGATCCCGAACGGGGTCTTAACGCCATCGAAGTAATGCATAAAGTGATTACAAAATTGCTAATCTTAAAAGAACAACTTAAGAATAAATATTCAATAAATCACTTTGAAATTCCTTACCCAACGCTCAATTTAGGTAATATTCATGGGGGCGATAATGCAAATCGGATTTGCGGTTGCTGTGAAATGCACATTGATATGCGCCCTCTTCCTGGCTTAAGTGTACAAGAGCTGCAAGCATTGCTGCTTGATGCAACCTACGATATAAATCAGCAATACCCTAATTCGGTCAGTGTGATTGATTTACATGAGCCAATTCCAGCATTTACAGGAAGCACAGACAGCGCGTTAGTTAAACTAGCCGAAAATATAGCAGGGCAAAAAGCAGTGGCTGTTAATTACTGTACTGAGGCACCATTTATACAACAACTGGGTTGTGAAACCATCGTCATGGGACCGGGTTCAATTAACCAAGCGCATCAGCCCGATGAATATTTAGCGATGGAAAAAATAAAGCCTTCGCAACAAATTATCAGCAACCTCATAAAGGCGAGTTGCTTTTAATCAGTAACAAAAAAGACGCTATTAAGCGTCTTTTTTATAGCATTTATATTTAACCTGAACTCTGAATAATAAATCTATCTCAAGCAGCTATTTTTAGCGCTAACTGCGTTGAATTTACTTGCAATAGGCTAGCTATTGACGCGTAAGTTCGCCTTGTTTTCACTGAAAATCTCTGGCTAGAGAAAATAAACATAAATATCATCTTTGATTCAATATGTTAATAAACCTCTTAACCAGAGTTCAGGTTAGTTACATATATTTTCGTAAATACTTTTTAAATACAGGGTCGGTTTGAGCTAGTTCTTTCTGCTCTTCTAATATCTCTTTTAATATTGCACCTGATGTAAGCGGATTCGCAAGCACCACTCTAAATACCACGGTTGGTTGGTTATCATATTGAACTGGCGTTAAACGTGTACGCGATACAAACGAGCGACCTGATTCACGTTGACGTTTTTGCATGCTTGCAGTAAAACGATTAAGCGCGGCAAAAATATCTAAACGGGTTTGTGCGTTGGCCTGTGCTATCGCATTTTTAATTTGCTTAGGGACATAACGATAAGTTAGCAAACATAGCTCAGGTTCTGATATTAATTCAAAGTCTTCATCTGCTTTTATCAAATCAGCAAAGTAACGGGCTTTTTTAATACTGCGATCGATAAGCATTTCATAGCCTTTACGACCAATAACACGTAAGCAAGCATGCACTAACATCGCCATACCAGGGCGGCTCCCCTCAAGGGTATGGCTGCCTAAATCTTTAGAGCCTTTACGTAAAATATATTCAGCATGATGCTCTATGGCATCAGTTGCAGCAGGGTCTTTAAACAGCACCAAACCTGCTCCCATCGGTACATACATTTGTTTATGCGCATCAATGGTGATTGAATCTGCATGCTCAATACCTTTTAAAAGGTGCCTATGGGTATTAGAAAGTAAAGTAGCTCCGCCCCACGCCGCATCAACATGAAAGTGGCAATTAATTTCTTGTGCTAAATTAGCCATGTCTTCAAGTGGATCGATATTACCAGTTTCAGTCGTTCCGGCTACACCAATAATTGCCATCACTTTAATGCCTTGCGCTTCAAGCTCTAGCGCTTTTTCTCGCATAGCATCTACATCAACTTTATTATCAGCCGATGTTTTAATACCAATTAAATTCTCACGGCCAATACCTAGTAAATCTACCGATTTGCCCAACGAGTAATGACCTCGCTCAGAGATTAAAACCGCCAGTCCTTTGTAACCATAGTGGAGCATTCCCGCCACTAAACCTTGTGCAGCAATGCCTTTAAAGTTGCCATCCGCTTTCAATAAGCGGTTGCGGGCAATCCAAAGTGCTGTAATGTTAGCTACTGTGCCACCAGAGCAAAATGCTCCTAAAGAGGTTTTTGCACTGTGCATCCATTTAGAATAAAAGCCATCATTTTGTCCATAAGCTAAATGATGCATCATTCCTAAAACTTGACGCTCTAATGGGGTAAACGCTTTTGAGGTTTCTATTTTTACAAGGTTTTGATTTAGCCCAACCATTAATTTCGATAACGGCAGTAAAAAATGTGGCAGAGCAGACGTCATATGACCAATAAAGCTTGGCGCTGCGGTATGTACAGAATGAGCAACCAGCTGTTCCATAATATCTTGGGCATAGCAAGACACAAACGTTGGCTCTTCAGGGATAGCCGCCGATTGAAAATCTTTTTCTATTTCATGTAATGGTTTTTCAATTGCCGCGATATTTTCGTTTAAGAAACCTGCTAAATTACTCGAAATTTCAAGCTCTATTTTGCTCAAAGTTGAGTCAGGTGCCTCTGGAACGGTAAATATCCGTTTGAGGCTTTCTTTAGAGGCGACGGCACAACGCTTTTGATCCATCTTCATACCTAGTGTGTGACTAAAACACCTGTTAGTTTGTAAAACACGCTAATTTAAGGTGTTTTTAAGCAACGGCATTTCTAAAAAATTGCGCTAACTTTACTGCAATATGACAAAAATGTCTCGTTTTAAGCCATAAAAGACAATACAAAATAGATAACATTTCACTATTTTTTATATTTAGTACAAAGGGTAATTAAAATATTGGGCATTTATAATTTTTAAGTATAATAAATCTAACAAAAAATAAGGATATTACATGCTAAAAGGAAATCTAAAATTAACTCGGTTGGCGCTCGGTACCGTCTTTTTTTTAGTCAGCTTAATAAGCTACAGTTACTACACCTACACTGCCATCAATAATGATGTGATACGCAGCATTGATAATCGTTTATTAAATGCAGCCACCAGCGTAAAGTACATTTTAGGTAGTGATTATCACGATAAAGTAGCGCAAGAAATTAGCTTTTCAAGCTATCAAAATAAAGCTGACCAGCTTTCGGCGTTGGCCAATGATTTAAATATAGATTATTTATATTCAATGGTACTGATTGATGAGAATGTTTATTTTACTGCCTCTAGTTACACTCAAGATGATCAAAATAACGGTAAAGTTACTCAGTTTTTAGATCTTTACCCCGAAGCCACGCCCATCAACATAGCTGCATTTTTATCAACATCCCCTATTTTTGAAACCTCAACAGCGCATCGCGGCCATTCTAAAACAGTATATATTCCTCATCTGGCAAAAAATGGCAGAACCTATATTACAGCTGCAGATATTAGCGTTGATAAAATTAGCAATGCGTTAAAAACAGACTTATATCAATCTATGTTTCATTTTTGCTGCGTAATTATTATTTTATTAATAGTTTATATTCTTTATTACTATGGAGTACGTCGTTCATTAATGAGCGACCATGCAAGCGGATTTGAAAATCATATTGCCTTAGAAAAACGGCTAAAAAAAAGCAATGAACATCATTTACAAATTGCGATTATTTTAGTGAACGAAATTGATAATATCAGCCGTTTTTTTGGCACAAAAACAGCCGATGAAGTGATGAAAAAGCTGCTCACTCACTTTAAGCAGCAAGCCCGTTTGCACGCACGTATTTATCGTATTGCAACTAATAAACTCGCTATTTTGACTGATAAAGAAACTCCCTTTGATGAGCTATATAGCATCATCCAGTCACATGATAAAAATATACCGTTTTTAAATCAGCCTTTTATTTATATTACCCTTAACGCTGGTGTAGCTAGAGGCAATAAGTCATTACTGCTTAAGAATGCTCATATTGCGTTACTGCAATCTAAGCAGGGCGATCAGAGCATAGTTAACTACTGTGAGGCAATTAACGACGCTAAATCTCTATATTTATATAATGTTGAAATAGCAAAAGAAATTCGTGAAGCATTTGATGCTCATCGTGTTGTTCCTTACTTCCAGCCGGTTATAAATACTCATACCGATGAAGTTATTAGGTATGATTGCTCACCGAGAATAGTCACTTCACAAGGGGAGATTTTAACCCCTGATACCTTTGCAAATGCACTAGATAGACTTCGTATGAATGGCATGTTAACCCATACCCTATTTACTCAATGTGTTTCACGTTTTCGTAAATCAACAATTTGTTGGGAGTTAACGCTGTGCGCTGAAAACATTGCAGATCCCACTATTTATGATCATATTGCGTATGAGCTTCATCGCTACCCTAATCCTGAAAACATTACTATTTCGATTTTAGAGTCGCAGGTTATTTCACATTACTATGAAATAAAGTCATTTATCGCAATGGTAAAAAGTAAGGGGGCAAAGGTGGTGATGCACTGCTGGGGTAATGAATTTATTAATACCCTCAATACGTTAAAAGTGGAGGTTGATGGTATTAAACTCGATGGTGCAATCACAAAGCAGCTGTTAAATGATGCAAATACGTCGCTATTTATAACCTATATCGCTGATACAGCTCAGCAGCTTGAACTTGAATTGGTTATTGAAGCGGTAGAAAGTAATACGGTTGCAGAGTTACTCAGCCAACTAAATGTGACGCTGATGCAAGGTAGTTTCCTTGGCAAACCAACGCCACATGTTACTGACTTTAAAAAAGCAATGAATTAGTTATTAATATTAATGGCTAGTCGGTGGCTTTGCTGACCACTGGCCCAGTACTTACGCTCAAAAGGAGTAATTGCTTCATCTGATTCAAACAACGCGGTTTGACAAGGATACCCAGCTAACTCGAGCGCTCTGGCGAACTCTTTAACATAGATATCCCAGTTACTGCGCACTTCAAGCAAACCACCTAATTTAACAATAAAGGGGAAGATAGCCGCCCCATGCCAGCGCCGTTGAATGTGCTTAGACTTAGGCCACGGGTTTGGATATAGCAAATAATGATGAGTAGGCCGCCAATTAGCAGCGACAGCTAAACGCCAAAAATCATTTAAGTCAGCTTGCACCAAAATGTATTGACCACTCTCAGTTTGTTTATACTCAACATCATGCTTATCAAGTCGGTGAGATGACTTATCAATGCCCACAACTAACGCATCAGGATGACGTTTCGCTAAATTAGCAGTGCTTTCGCCAACGCCACAACAGGAGTCTAGAATAAGCGGTCCATCAAAGGTTTGCACCTTAGCATTAACTTCATCAAATGCGGTTTGAGTATGCGCTGCAATTGGCTTTTTAAACTCGGCTTGTAAGTGTTTATTAACTATTTCATCAAGCTTTTCATGAAGTCCCGCTTGATTAGATACAATACTACGTGAATTTGCATCGCTCATTAGTGTCTTAACCCCACACCTTTTTTGATTAGCGTCAGTGCTAAAGTAAATAATACGCTGATAAACACCAACAACACCGCAGTCGCAACCGTTAAATCAACATCAGAAACGCCTAAGAATCCGTATCTGAATGCGTTAACCATATAAATAATAGGATTAATTTGCGACACCATTTGCCAAAAATCAGGCAGTAAAGTGATTGAGTAAAACACTCCGCCTAAATAAGTTAGGGGTGTTAAAATAAAAGTCGGAATAATACTTATGTCATCAAAGCTGTTTGCATAAATAGCGTTGATTAACCCGCCCAAGGCAAACACCGCCGAGGTAAGAATAACAGTGGCCATAATCACAAAAATATTATGTATTTGTATATCTACAAAAAATAAAGAAACACACGTTACAATAAAGCCAACAATAATGCCACGGGTCATGCCTCCGCCCATATAACCCAACACAATGATGTAATTAGGCACAGGTGCAACCAATAACTCTTCAATACTTTTTTGAAACTTAGTTGAGTAAAAGCTTGAAGCTACATTCGAGTAAGAGTTTGTTATAACTGACATCATAATAAGGCCAGGAACAATAAACTCCATGTAACTAAAGCCGCCCATATCGCCAATACGCGAGCCTATTAAGTTCCCAAAAATAACAAAATATAAGCTCATAGTAATCGCTGGCGGCACTAAGGTTTGCACCCAAATACGCAAAAAGCGAATACACTCTTTAATCCAAATACTTTTTAAGGCTACGCCATATTTAAACATTTATTCGCCCCGCCCTTGCTCTAATAAACCTACAAATAATTCTTCTAATCGATTTGCTTTATTACGCATGCTTAGCACAGTATTACCTTGTTCGGTTAACGCACTAAATACAGCATTGAGCCCTTGTGATTTAGCCACTTCAACTTCAATGGTGTGCTCATCAGTCATGGTAAAATTATACCCTTCAAGCGTCACTGGATTGGTAGGCTGTTTTAAATCCAGTACAAAGGTTTCTTTGTCTAATTTAGCCAATAAAGCTTTTATAGTGGTGTTTTCAACTATGCGACCGGTATCAATAATAGCGATGTTTTTACACAGTAATTCGGCTTCTTCAAGGTAGTGAGTGGTTAAAATAATGGTCACACCTTGTTCGTTGATTTGTCTTAAAAACTCCCACATTGAGCGGCGCAGCTCTATATCAACGCCCGCTGTTGGTTCGTCTAAAATAAGTAACTTTGGTTCATGCATTAAGGCGCGTGCAATCATCAAGCGACGCTTCATACCACCAGAAAGGGTACGCGCTTGCTTATCTTTTTTCTCAAGTAGCCCAAGTTGTGCTAAGTACTTGTCAGCACGTTTGTGCGCTTCGCCGCGCGGTACACCGTAGTAACCTGCTTGATTAACGAGTATTTGGCTTAGGGTTTCAAACTGGCTAAAGTTAAACTCTTGTGGCACTAAACCTAAGTTAGCTTTCGCTGCTTCTAGGTCGGTATCAATATCATGACCAAATACTTCAACTTTACCTTTGGTCTTATTTACCAAAGAAGATATCACCCCAATAGTGGTTGATTTACCCGCCCCATTTGGACCAAGTAGTGCAAAAAAGTCACCTTCATGCACTTGTAAATCAATGCCTTTTACTGCCTCTACCCCATTTTTGTAAACCTTGGTAAGGCCTTCAATATTTAAAGCAATATTTTGCTTATTCATTTCTTACCCTCACCATAACCCCAGCGCTTTGTGAGATTATGTTCAATATTTAAATGATCTAAAATTCGCGCCACCATAAAATCAACTAAGTCTTCTATGCTTTGTGGTTGATGATAAAAACCAGGTGCAGCGGGCATGATAGTGACCCCTAAACGCGACAATTTAAGCATATTTTCTAAGTGAATTTCGCTAAACGGAGTTTCTCGAGGGACTAAAATAAGTTGACCTCGCTCTTTTATCACCACATCGGCAGCGCGCTCTAATAAGTTATCTGATGCGCCGATTGCAATCGCAGACACAGACCCGGCACTACATGGACATACTATCATTTTTTTCGGTGCTGCTGAGCCCGAAGCCACCGGACTGAACCAGTTATCTTTGCCAAATACCTTTAATTGTTCGCTCTTGGCGTTAAATAATACACTTAACTGCTCGGTAGCTTTATCTTCATTCCCTGATAGCTTTATATTGGACTCGGTATCAAAAACTACGCGCGCGGCACTTGAGATAAGCACATACACTTGAAATTGTTGTTCAAGTAACACTTCCAACAGCCTTAACCCATATGGTGCGCCTGATGCGCCACTAAATGCTAAGGTAATTGTATCTTTAAATTGCACATTATTCTCCGCTGTATTTATCGGTCAAACCATCAACAAGTTGCTGATGAAGACCATTAAAACCACCATTACTCATAATTAAAACATGTTGATTTGGCTCAACATTCTCAAGCACTGTATCAATAATAGCGGTTGTAGAATCAAAGCACTGCATACCCGCTTTGTCAGCTTGCTCTTTAAGTGACCACTTTAAATTTTCTGGTTCAAATAACAGCACATCATCTGCATCGCGAAGTGAATCGAGAAGTGTAAATTGATGCACTCCCATTTTCATGGTGTTAGAGCGCGGCTCTAAAATCGCAATAATTTTTTCATCGCCCACTTTAGCACGCAGCCCAGCAAGCGTTGTTTGTATTGCCGTTGGGTGATGGGCAAAATCGTCATACACTTTAATATGATTAATATCTGCTTTAAGCTCCATCCGCCTTTTTGGGCTGATAAACTCGCCCAAAGCTTCAATACTGTGCTCTATTGCAATTCCCACATGGCGTGCTGCTGCAATAGCCATAATGGCATTTTTAACGTTATGCTCACCAATCGCTTGCCAACTAACAACGCCTTGTAACTGCCTATTTAGTAAAACATTAAATTGAGAACCATCGGCTTTGAGTAATTCATAACTCCAATCATCACCTAATGTTTCGCTCTCGCTCCACAACCCTTTTGCAATCACATCGCTCAGTGCTTCATCATTTTTTGGCCAAAGCACTTTGCCGCTTTGCGGTAGTGTACGTATCAAATGGTGAAATTGTTTTTTAATTGCGTTTAAATCTTCAAAAATATCAGCATGATCAAATTCAAGATTATTTAAAATAAGTGTTCGAGGTAAATAATGAACAAACTTACTGCGTTTATCAAAAAAGGCCGTGTCATACTCATCGGCTTCTATAACAAAAAATGGCGTTTGCCCAACTCGCGCAGAAAGACCAAAGTTTTGTACAATTCCGCCAATTAAAAAGCCCGGTTTTAAACCCGCATATTCAAGTATCCACGCCAACATACTGGCGGTGGTTGTTTTACCATGAGTTCCTGCCACAGCCAGCACCCACGAATCTTGTAGTAAGTTATGTTTTAGCCACTCAGGTCCTGAGGTATAAGGCAGGCTCTTATCGAGTACATATTCAACACACGGGTTACCACGGCTCATAGCATTACCAATAACAACGATATCTGGAGCTGGCTCTAGTTGAGATACGTCATAGCCCTGTGTTAGTTCAATACCCAGTTCTTGTAGCTGAGTACTCATTGGTGGGTAAACGTTTTGATCTGACCCAGTAACGTGGTGACCCAATGATTTTGCTATAGCGGCAATACCACCCATAAATGTGCCACAAATACCCAAAATATGTATATGCATTTACTATCCTTTAATCCTGCGCGGAGTTTGCTCTAGGGCAAAATTTAATGGCGCTATAATGCCAAAATTTAGCTTAAGTTACCATTAACCCTTGGCGCAAATAAAAAAGCCTCCCAAAGTGGGAGGCTTTCCTGAAGATTAATAGCTTATAGCATTAAAAAGAATATTAAACCGACACCTAATAATAAACGATAAATAACAAATGGTAGCATTCCCATTCGCTCAATCACTTTTAAAAACATAAAAATACAAGCATAAGCTGATAAAAACGACAGCACTACACCTAACAATAATGCCGTCCAATCTACGATATGATCGCCAAGGGCAAGCTCTGCAGTATAATAAAGACCCATCATTGAAATGATTGGAATAGCTAATAAAAACGAAAAGCGCGCTGCACTTTGCTTGTTCATACCTAACATTAAACCCGCTGTCATGGTAATACCTGAACGTGAAGTGCCAGGGATCATTGCAACGGCTTGTGCAAAGCCAATAATGAGGGCCGTTTTCCAGTTTAACTGATAGATTGTTTTTATTTGCTTACCTTTGGCATCGGCGTACCAAAGCAATAGACCAAATACGATTGTTGTGGTCGCAATCACCCATGCACTGCGTAAGTACAGTTCAACAAAATCTTTTAATAACAAGCCTAAAATAGCTGCTGGCACAGTACCTAAAATGATCCACCAACCTAGTTTGCTATCATCAGTTGTGCCCTGCACGCCAAACGATTTAAACCAAGCACCGAGTATATCGGCTACTTCTTTACGGAAATAAATAACAACCGCAATTAAAGTGCCTACGTGAACAGCAACATCGAACGCTAACCCTTGATCCTCCCAGCCTAAAATTTGTGATGGTAAAATTAAGTGTGCCGAACTCGATATAGGTAAAAACTCAGTAAATCCCTGAATTAGGGCTAAAACAATTATTTCTATAATACTCATGGGTTAGAAAACTCCACCTTCCATAGTTTTTGTTGAGGGTTGTTATATGCATTCCATATTTGGGCAATCGTTTGTTTTGCTACCGGATGATAAAAATCAGGGGCCACCTCAGCTAAAGGCTGCAAGACAAAGGCATTTTTAGTAATTTCGTCACGCGGTAATTGTGCTGGGCTCTCGCAAATCACATCATCATAAAAGAGTAAGTCGAGATCCAGAGTACGTGGGCTAAATTTTTTATCATTTGCTTGGCGGCCATTGTCGCGTTCAATTTGTTTTAATAACGCGCACACATCAACAAGCGCCATGTTAGTGGTGGCGGCAAGCACTGAGTTATAAAAGTTATTACCGGCAAAACCCACAGCTTCACTTTCAAATACTGATGAGTGATGTGTGTTTTCAAAGTGCTGATTTAACGCCACTAGAGCACGCCGAATATGCTCAGCTTTATTAATGTTTGACCCTAGGCTAATAAATATCTGCGCCATTTAAGCCGTAGCCTTAATGCGCGTAATCTCTACACCCACTGTTTGCGCTTGTGGAACTGCAGCAGGCTTGCTAACTTTTATTGTTACTTGAGGAGTATTAAATTCGGTTAAGATAATTTGCGCTAATTGCTCCACCAGCGTTTCTAAAAGCTCGACTGGTTTAGCAGTGCTGTGCTCGATAACTCGCTCACTCACCTTAGCGTAATCTAATGCTAAGTTAATATCGTCGTTTTGTGCTGCGGGCTTAATGTCGCTTAGCATCTCAATATCAAAGTACAGGCTTTGTTTACTTTTCTTTTCAAAATCATACACCCCGATAATCGTTTCGACATGCAATTGTGATATAAATACCTTGTCCATTGATACTCCAAATGACTGTAACAAGTCACTGAGTTAATTACATATTGTATCAATCAAATTAATACTGTATATACTTTAATCAGTGTTTAAATATACTAAAATTACTTCTACAATAGAATAATTACAAAATTGCGAGTAATTTAAGAAACCCGTAAATTTTGACGCCAATAATAGCTTAAAAGTAATGATTAAAAAATAAGGAAGCGCGTGTTAGTCATTTTAATGTTTGTATTAGCCTATTTGCTCGGCTCGATTTCATCGGCCATTTTAGTGTCGCGGCTATTCAAACTTCCCGATCCACGCACAAATGGCTCCAATAACCCAGGAGCAACCAATGTCTACCGTTTAGGCGGCGCTCTCCCCGCATGCTTAGTTTTAATATTTGATATTTTAAAGGGCACTATCCCTGTTTGGGGCGCTTACTTTTTAAAACTTGAGCCGCTAGAGCTTGGTTTAATTGCGGTTGCAGCATGTTTAGGGCACATGTACCCATTATTTTTTAGTTTTAAAGGGGGTAAAGCGGTCGCAACAGCATTTGGCTCGTTACTGCCGATAGGACTCTCTTTAGGTGGGTTATTGATTGGTACTTGGCTGATTATTGTCGCGATTACCCGCTACTCATCCCTTGCAGCGTTAGTAGCTGTAACGCTAGCACCTTTATATACATGGTGGATAAAGCCGTTATATACCTTACCCGTGACCTTTATTACGCTACTGATCATTATTAGGCATCGCACTAATATTGTGCGTTTATTTAAGGGTGAAGAACCAAAAGTAGGGACTAAACAAGCCCCTACAAATGATAAGAAGTAATAACTAACCTAGGTTCTGGTTAACTATATTGCTTTTAGGCTATCAATTGGCCAGCGCGGTTTAGTTTTCATATCAAGCGAAGCAAACTGTCCCGCTTTTAAACGCTGCATACCAGCATAAGCAATCATTGCGCCATTGTCGGTACAAAACTCAGTGCGTGGGTAATACACTTCGCCCCTCATACCTTGCATCACACGCTCTAGTTGCAAACGCAGTTGCGTATTAGCACTTACACCACCGGCTATGACTAAACGTTTAATACCTGTTTGCTTTAGTGCACGCTTACACTTAATCACTAAAGTATCTATAACGGCTGTTTGAAATGCATGGGCAATATCTGCTTTAGTTTGCTCGTCGCTATCATTTTCACGAATAGCAATCGAAGCGGCGGTTTTTAGGCCACTAAAGCTAAAATCAAGACCTGGCTTATCTGTCATTGGGCGCGGAAAAATAAACCGTTTGGCAACGCCTTGCTCAGCCATTTTAGCTAAACGAGGACCGCCAGGGTAATCAAGCCCAAGTAATTTAGCTGTTTTATCAAATGCTTCACCTGCAGCGTCATCTACCGACTCACCCAATACTTCGTATTGGCCAATACCCGCGACCTTTACCATCATGGTATGACCGCCAGATACGAGTAAAGCTATAAATGGAAATTCGGGAACGTTTTCCTCAAGCATTGGCGCTAATAAATGCCCTTCCATATGGTGCACTGCTACAGCTGGAATGTCCCAACCATACGCTAAAGAGCGACCAATTGAGGTACCTACTAACAAAGCCCCTACTAAACCAGGTCCTGCCGTGTAGGCAATACCGTCTAAATCTTCAGGTCCACAGCCAGCTTGCGCAAATGCCGCCTCGATAAGCGGCAATGTTTTACGTACATGATCGCGAGATGCAAGCTCAGGTACCACACCACCGTAATCAGCATGTACTTTTACTTGGCTATATAATTGATGAGCCAGTAGCCCTTTTTCATCATCATAAATAGCAATACCAGTTTCATCGCATGATGATTCAATGCCTAAAATTCGCATTGTTAATTCTCCTGCCACCTAACAAGGTGTTTAAAACAAATAACTTAAAGTGCTAAACCGATGTTAGTTTGGCCATCAGCAAGGACATGCTTTTTCAATGCTTTTACATTTTCAGCAGTAATACGCCCCATAGCTTCTACAAAATCAATTAGTTCACTTAATACCTCTATTTCGTATTGCATTAGTGGGTGTTCACGCACTGCTTTGTTATCAGCAACATCCCCTTCAACCGTCATTTGATACTCAATAAAGCGAGCCACAGTTGCCTGCGATATTTTACTCACATTAACAAATTCTTGCTCGTCTTGTGCTAAAAGGCCATGCATTAAGCTCAATAATGAGGTGGCAGCGTCAATCGCAGGGTAAGTGCCAAACATATCAAAATCAGCAAGTTCAGGTACATTAGGCTCAATTTTTTCGACTTGCTTTTCTAAGTCAATTTTACTTTTAGGAAGCAGTATCTTTTCCCAACATACATTTAAAGCATTACGTAAAATAACCTCATCGCCAAAACCGGTAGCCTCACTAAACAGTCCATAATTAGGCAACATACGCTCTATTAACGCACTGGCCAATACCGCTTTTTGCAGGTAATTTAACTCTCTAATACGCTGAAAATTATTCGCTTTTGTCATTCTTTAAAGTCCCACATGACCAACAAAAATCAAATGTTGATCCATTATGCTCATTACAGTTAGGGCACACCCAATCTGGAGCGGATTGTTTTACTTGCTGATAGTTTACCAATATTTCGCGTGCATGGCGCTCTTTTATCGCATAAACCTGCACACTTACTTGTGTTTGCTCAAACGGGATCTCGCCCATTGCACCTTGCAGCATTTCACCTTTAATTTGACACTCAATTCCCGCATTAAGAATCAATCCTTTTATAATATTGGCCTCTAAACTATTTTCTGCGTTATAAAGCGTAACCCAATCAAATGATGTTATATTTGAATCGCTATTATTAATATTTTGCAATATCCACCTCATTTACTTTATGTGTACAATTTGCCTGCGTAACCTAAAGCAAATAATATGATTTAAGGACACATTATGACGCTAACTACTCCAGGTTTACTTTTTCCAGCAATCTCGTTGTTGTTACTCGCCTATACAAACCGATTTTTAGTGCTAGCGCAACTAATACGAGAACTGAATGCGCGTGAAGGAGAATCTATTCGTCCTGTTGTGGTGGCGCAAATAACCAACCTTAGAAAGCGAATAAAATTAATAAGAACCATGCAAGTATACGGAGTCGCTGCTTTTTTATTATGTACGCTATCTATGTTCGCATTATTTATAGAATTTAATACCACGGGCATTATTTTATTTGGTGTCAGTTTAAGTTGCTTAAGCCTATCTTTGCTTACCTCCTTATTTGAAATTCACATTTCTTGTGATGCCATAGAAATTGAATTGCAAAACATCGAAAATAAGCCTTTAAGCAACAGAGTGAGTAAAAATTTTATTGAGCCTAACTCTAAAAGCAAAAACAGCAATTAACAAACCGAAATTCTATGAAAACGGTTATAAAATTGCACAAATTAGGCTAATGATAAAACCCAACAGTTACTTAACATTACCCAAAGGTATAACAACTTTTAGCAACTATTCTCTTTAAATAAGGCAAAAAGAAAGTTAATCTAATGAGGTGGTTAAAAACATTACTTCAACTGAACTATAGGGATATAAAGTCAGTATTTAATCTGTAATTCCCCTAGCTTACCTATAAAAAAGGACTATATAGTGAGATTTGAACAATTAGAACAGTTTGTAGCGCTTGGCCTACTTCGTCATTTTAGGCAAGCTGCAGAACAAACCCAAATTAGCACATCTGCGTTAACTCGTAGTATTCAAACTCTTGAAACAGAACTTGGCTATGAGCTTGTTACTCGCTCTACTCGCTCAGTTAAATTAACTCAAGCGGGGGAGCTTTTCCTCGACTTTGCTAAAAATACCCTCAATGAGTTAGAGCAAATAAAACACCGCGCTTTTCAATCGATTAATGGCACTGAAGAGAAAAAACTGGTCATTGGTTACACCACAACAACCAGCAGCATAGTGCCAATTACCTGCGGTGAGTTTTTAAGTCAGTACCCTCATATTAAAATTGAGATGCAGCTGCAAAACAAAACTGAGCTTCATAGAAAGTTACTTCAAGGGGAAATTGACATTAGTGTATGCTCGCAAATAGTCAATAGCATTGGTAGCGACATACAATTACCTGATCAGCTTATTTTGTTTTGCTCAAAACAACACCCATTAGCAAATAAAAGCGATATTAGTAAAAAAGAGCTCGAAAGTTATCCAATGTTCAGTTGTTTTTCACAGTCAAAACAAGTGCAATCAATGCTTAATGAAGTGATTGATTCATTAAATAAAGTTTCAACAATTAAAGTGGGCAGTATTGAGCAGGTCATGGCTGGACTTGAAAAATCAGACCATTTTGCCATTGCCGGTATTGAACACACTAGCTCTGTGGCAGAAAACCATAACTTGATTCAACTTAAAACTAATAACGATATTAGCCATGAGAAACTTATTGTGCAAACCAGCCAACAAATAGAAGCAGGTGAGCATGTTGACCACTTACTCTCGCTAATAAATAAAGTCTCAAAAGCATAACATTACACCATGCGCTTTGGTGAACGCGATAAATTTGTAGCTTTAAAGTTTTTTTACATTAAACTAACGCTCCCTACTATTATGACTAGCGTTAATGAACAACTTTACAGCTTCTGGAATTTATCTAGAGCAGATTGAAACGCATGGTTATGCCATTATTGAAAACGCCATTGATAGTGACCTAATCTTTGATTTAATGGCAGATTGCTACAGAATAAATCCCCACTTTAGCCTTGCTGGTATTGGTCGATTAAATAACTTGCAAATTGATAATACAGTTCGTAAAGACAAAACCTATTGGTTTGATGGCAGTTCAAATGCACAACTTGGCTACCAGCAAGTAATGGAAGCAGTTCGTAATACGCTTAATCGAACTTTCTTTATGGGTTTGTTTGATTATGAATGTCACTATGCAAAATATACGCAAGGTGATTTTTATAAAAAACATGTAGATGCATTTAAAGGTCGTTCAAACCGTGTTTTTACTACCGTATTATATTTGAACTCTCCAGAGGAAGGTGGAGAGCTAGTTATTTACAAGCCTAAAAGTAAAGACATAGAAATAGTAATAAAACCCACGGCAGGCACTTTGGTATTATTTGAAAGCGAACGCTTTGTACATGAAGTACTTCCTGCTGTTGATAACCGCTATTCGATTGCTGGTTGGTTCAGAAAAAACGCGTCAATTAGTGGCATTATCGACCCACCCCGTTAAGCAAAAACGGGGTAAGAAAATAATAAACCAATAAAAATAGCCAGTCCTACGTAATGGTTATTTAAAAATGCTTTAAAGCAATTATCTCGCTGGCGTAAATGAATCAAACGCTGTTGATACACAAGTAACATTGCTGCAATAGCTAATCCCAACCAAAAACTAAATCCTATTTGATTCATCAATCCAATTAAAACCATCAGCGCAAAAAAGCTAAAGTTAAGTAGCGCTATAATATGGCGGTCATAACTGGCGAATAAAATAGCGGTTGATTTTACTCCTATTTTTAAATCATCGTCTCTATCAACCATTGCGTACATAGTGTCGTAAGCCACCGTCCAGCAAATATTGGCAATAAATAGCAACCATGCCTGCACGGGTAGAGAGTTTATTGATGCCATAAAAGCCATAGGGATTGCCCAACCAAAAGCCGCGCCCAATACAACTTGAGGAAGTTGTGTGTAACGTTTCATAAAGGGATAACAAAACGCTAATCCAAGTGCACCAAACGATAACAAAATAGTATTGGTATTAAGCAGTAATACTAATATAAAAGCGATGACAACGAGTAATAAAAACAAACTAATGGCTTCGCCACTACTTACCGCTCCGGTCGCTAGCGGCCGCTGACAAGTACGCTTTACTGAGCCATCAATTTTTCTATCTGCAAAGTCATTGATAACGCACCCTGCGCTACGCATAACTATTACCCCAAGGGTGAACACAATAAAATTTGTTAAGCTAGGCAAGCCATCATTCGCTATCCACAGTGCCCAATAAGTTGGCCAAAGTAGCAATAAGGTGCCTATGGGCTTATCAATTCGCATTAACTGGATGTAATAGGGAATATGATTAACAGACAAAGCGGCTAGTTTCATGAGTATAAGTAAGCTCCTGGTAAAAAAACCTCACAGACCAAAAATTGATAGTTATGTAAAGAAAATACGCTGCGTCTGCCCAGTAAAGAGCGATTCGGTAAATTAAGTTCGCTCACCAGTGATTGAAATGAGTGGCTATCATCAAAGCGCGCAATTTCAATATCGGTACGTTTTAACGCAGGATCTTGAAAGATTACATCACCTAACGGGCGTTCTCCCATATTGTGCAGCTGATTGTTTGTATTGTTACTTGTTACTGGCAACCAACTTTGAGCATAAACAATCGGTTGTTCATCACACAACAGTAACACTTCACGGTTAAGTACTGTACTTACCTGCTCACTTAATAGCGTTTGCTGTGATTGCGAAAGGTCTACTTTTTGCTCACTCAACACTTTTACAGCAAAACGCTGAGACTGACTTTTTAATTTAGCCGTTAAAGAATGGGGTTCAAATAACCACTCTTTCTCAGCGTTAGATAAGCCAGTTACTTGAGCGGTACTCTGCCAATCAGCAGATAAAGAAAGAGGAAAAGTAATCACAATAACTCTACTTGAAAAAAATCAGAGAGATCATAACATTGCCAACGAATTTGAAAAAGCGCGATTTACTCAATACCAAGCACATCCTGTGTCATAAAAAGCTAATCAGCATTTGACTCTCGCTATTGCCTATCCCAAACTTGAATCCAGAGTACTTTTACAAACACAACAAATAACAGCATCTTGCTGTATCTTATTTACTAATAAGTATAAACTATTTGTAACCAGTTTACGGAAACGCTTTTGAAATGAAAAAAACAGTATTTACAGGCCTTTTTATTCTTTTAGTCAGCCTAACTAGCTTATCAGCACGTGCTGAGTCTACTGTGGGTTATTTTGGGTTTGAGCCAGACATTATTACCAATTACATTGGTCCATCAAGTAAAAAAATGGGTTACGTTCGCGTCACGGTAGATTTAATGCTAAACAAAACATCCGATATTGCCATTGTAGAACACCACACCCCGCTGTTACGTGATGCGCTAGTAGAGATATTATCAAAAGAGCCTGAAAACAAAATAAAGTCTTTAACAGGGCGTGAGCAAATTCGCCTTAAAAGCGCAGAAAAACTAAAAAGCTTACTTAAGGAAGAAACAGGCCAAGAAATAATCCGAGACCTGTTATTTACTAAATATTTATATCATTAGGCGCTTTTTGTTTTAAAAAGCTGAGCGGTATAGGCAAAAGCCATACCGCTAACAAGCCCACCTAAGTGTGCCCAATTAGCCATTCCAACAAATAATACATCTGCAAAACCAAGTACTAACCATACCAGCATAAAACCAACAATTGCGGTTGTAACCAGTGCAGGCTGTTTAGGATTAAGTGCGCTGTAAATCCAACAAAAGCCTAACAACCCATATACAACACCGCTAAGCCCACCAAAGTTAGGACCGACCATTAAGTACTGTGCCCAATTACTTATTAAAGCAGTAACTAAAAACAGCCCGATTAAACTCGACTTACCACATTGCTTTTCAATGTTGTCACCCAGTGATACCCACCAGATTAAGTTAAACACAATATGCATAGCGCTAAAATGCACAACAGCAGGTGTTAACCAGGTAAGTGGTGACGCAGGATTGAACTGCAACGCCATATAAATAGGCTCAAACGCACCAAATAAAAAGGCAATATAAACAACAATGCTGAGAATACTAACACCTTGATTAAGCCAGCTTAAGGCTTTAAAACGAGCGACTAAATTAAGTGACTGCCCTTGATACTTTAACGGTGACTGCGTAGTACCTACTTGCCATGATGCTTGTTGGTAACGCTCATGATTAGGGTTTTTAGCAAATTCGTTCCATAAAGGCTGCACTGCATGGAAGTCTTCAGCTGCCACACTAATAACAAGCGTATGGCCATCCTCAGTACGAATTTGCCCTGTAAGCCCTTGGCTTTTTAGGTAATCTATAAAGCCCTGTGCAGCACGGGGGTTAGTTAGACTGCCTAGCTCTATCATCGTGCTACTTTATCCTTGTAAGCGGCTTCCCACGCAGTAAAACCGCCATCCATGCTGTAAACATCTTCAAAGCCTTGCTCTACTAAGTAACTTGCTGCACCCTGTGAGCTCATGCCGTGATAACAAACAATAATAATCGGCTGGTCAAACTCTTTTTCCATCATAAATTGGGCGATATTTGCATTTGAAAGCGCTTCAGAGCCAGGAATGTGTCCTGTCTGATACGAATTAGGATCGCGAATATCAGCAATCACCACATCTTCTTTGTCTAGTAGTTCGAGGGTTTGTGCGATTGATATATGTTTAAATGCCATAGTGCTCTCTTATAATTACAAAAAAGGCGACAAATGCCGCCTTTAATTCTCTTAACAGGGGATAATTAATCCCAGTTAAGAATTACTTTACCCGATTGGCCTGAAATCATCATATCAAAGCCAGCTTGGAAGTCATCAATTGAATACTGATGAGTAATGATTGGTTTTAAATCAAGCCCTGATTGAATCAAGCTAGCCATTTTGTACCAAGTTTCAAACATCTCACGACCGTAAATACCTTTGATCACTAAGCCTTTAAAAATTACTTGATTCCAATCGACCGCCATATCTGAAGGTGGAATACCTAACATGGCAATTTTGCCGCCATGATTCATGTTATTTAGCATGGCATTAAATGCACTCGGAACACCTGACATCTCTAAGCCAATATCAAAGCCTTCGGTCATACCTAGATCTTTAGCTACATCTTCAAGCTTTTCATTTGCAACGTTTACAGCACGCGTTGCGCCCATTTTACGCGCTAAGTCTAGGCGGTATTCATTTACGTCGGTGATAACCACATAACGTGCACCTACATGTTTAGCTACAGCTGCAGCCATAATACCAATAGGGCCTGCACCAGTGATTAATACATCTTCACCCACTAAATCAAACGATAAAGCGGTATGTACTGCATTACCAAACGGGTCAAAAATAGAGGCCAGTTCATCGCTAATATTATCTGGGATTTTAAACGCATTAAATGCTGGGATCACTAGGTACTCAGCAAATGCACCTTCGCGGTTAACGCCCACACCGGTTGTATTTCGGCATAAATGAACGCGTCCAGCACGACAGTTACGACAATGACCACAGGTTATATGACCTTCACCTGATACACGGTCGCCAACTTCGAAACCGCGAACTTCTTGGCCCATGTCAATTACTTCACCCACATATTCGTGGCCAACCACCATAGGCGTAGGAATGGTGTTTTGTGCCCACTCATCCCACTTATAAATGTGAACATCGGTGCCACAAATAGCCGTTTTACGTATCTTAATTAACAGATCGTTATGGCCTACTTCAGGCTTTGGCGCATCTGTCATCCAAATGCCCGGTTCTGCTTTTAACTTTGATAATGCTTTCATAATCCACACTCAATTAAAAAATCGCGACTATAACCGCGATTTAACAAGAAAATTAAATAACACCAATCTCTTTACCAATACGGGTAAATGCTGCAATGGCTGTATCAAGCTGTTCCTTGCTGTGCGCTGCAGAAATTTGGGTACGAATACGCGCCTGACCTTTTGGTACAACAGGGAATGAGAACCCAGTTACATAAATCCCTTCGGCCAAAAGCTTATCAGCCATAAGTGACGCTACTTTGGCATCTCCTAGCATCACTGGAATAATCGCATGATCTTTACCTGCACAGGTAAAACCTGCCGTTTCCATTTGCTCGCGGAAGTATTTAGCGTTTGACCATAGCTTAGCGCGAAGCTCACCGCCATTTTCAAGCATTTCTAGTACTTTGATTGACGCTGTTACAATTGAAGGCGCTAATGAATTTGAGAATAAGTAAGGACGAGAACGCTGACGAAGCCACTCAACAATTTCTTTTTTACCTGAGGTATAACCACCAGAAGCTCCACCAAGCGCTTTACCTAAGGTGCCAGTAATAATATCGACACGGTCGAGTACATTACAGTACTCAGGTGTACCTTTACCGTTTTCGCCAACAAAACCAACGGCATGTGAGTCATCAACCATAACGAGTGCGTCGTATTTGTCGGCTAAATCACACACTGCTTCTAAATTACAAATAACGCCATCCATTGAGAACACGCCATCAGTAGCAATTAGTTTAGTTTTAGCACCGGCTTCATCGGCTGCAATTAATTGCTTTTCTAAATCTGCCATATCGTTATTTGCATAACGGAAACGCTTTGCTTTACATAAACGAACACCATCAATAATAGAAGCATGGTTTAATGAATCAGAAATAATCGCATCGTCTGCACCTAAAATAGTTTCAAACAAGCCTGTATTCGCATCAAAACATGATGAATACAAAATGGTGTCTTCAGTCTCTAAAAATTGACTGATTTTTTTCTCAAGCGTCTTATGAATATCTTGTGTGCCACAAATGAAACGCACAGATGCCACACCGAAACCATGGTCATCTAAACCTTTTTGTGCAGCTGCAATTAGCTCTGGGCTGTTAGCTAAACCTAAGTAGTTGTTAGCACAAAAATTAATAACTTTATCACCTGATGCCACTTCAATTTGAGCTTGCTGCTGTGAAGTGATAACACGTTCATTTTTGTACAAACCTTCAGCTTTAACGTCTTCGATTTGCTGTTGTAATTGGCTAAAAAAAGCAGATGCTCTCATCTGTGATCTCCATTTGGTTGAACGGGTTAAACAGCAGACGCGTTGCTGCTATTTATAATGCGGGTATTGTAAAAGTTTAAGCACCAAATTGCACTGTTTGTCATTCGTCGCAAATTAGCTAATTGGCAGGAAAAGCTGCCAGTTTACAGGCATGAGATATATATTAAATGAGATCAGCAAGCAAAACAGGAAGTTCCTTGATTGAGTCACAAACATAGTCAGCAGACTTTACGGCTTGCTCATCAACTGTTTGCCCCGAACGTACCAATACTTTAGTGCGTATATTGGCGCTTATAGCAGCTTGCATATCACCTCGTTTGTCCCCCACCATCACACTCAGTGCAGGGTCGATATGATGATCTTTCATTCCTTGAAGTAACATACCAGGCGCTGGCTTTCTGCAATCGCAATCTGTTAAATACGCTGGTAATGCATTTTCAGGATGATGAGGACAAAAATAAACATCAGTAATTTCAATTTGATGATGACTAAACTGCGCTTTCATCCATGTGTTAAGGGCAAAAAAATCGGCTTCTGAGTAATAACCTCGACCAATCCCTGATTGGTTCGTTACAACAATTATTTTGTAGCCCGCGTCATAAAATGCTTTACACGTTGAAAACACACCCTCTATAAATTCAAACTCTTCGCTTTTAAATACATAGCCATGATCAACATTTACTACACCATCACGGTCTAAAAAAAGCGCCTTATTTGTGTGTTTACCATTCATAATAACGACTCTTTTTTAACAACATGGTCAAACATTTCTTTTACTGTATCCGTAGTTATTTGACTCATTAAATCATCGCCCTTAACCCGAGTACCCCAAGGTAATTGCTCGGCGGTTTTACCTGTGTGCTCTAATAAGTTTTGGTGATAAACCTCAACCACGTAATCTTGGTATAAATAAGGCCCCGTTCGCGCTGGGTTTGAATGCGCATATAAGCCAATAACCGGTGTGCCTACAGTCACCGCCATATGAGCTGGTCCTGTGTCAGGTGCCAGTACTAAGTCTGCACGCTTAAGTACGCACAATAATTCTTTGAGTTTTGTTTTACCCACCAAGTTCAGAATGGGTGAATCAGAGTGCTTAATGATGTTATTTGCTAAATTAATTTCCAGTTCAGTCGGTCCACCAGTTAATACTATTTTAAAACCTTGCACATTGGCATAATCCGCAAGCGCGGCATAGCGTTCGGCTAACCAGTTACGCTGTGCTTTACTTGCTGCTGGCGAAATAACGAATAGCTTATGTGATAAATAATCGTCACCTAACAGCTCATCAGCTTTAGCTTGATCTTTGTCGGTGTAGGGCATATTCCAAACAGGGACATAATCATCAACACCAATCGCTTGAGCAAAGCCTTTAAACCCCTCTAAAACATGTGCCTGAGATTGGGCTTTAATGCGTTTATTAATAAATAAACTATGCAGCTCTTTTGAGCGAGCCCAGTCAAAACCAATTTTAACTTTGGCAGGAATACAGCGAGCGACAAAACCAGCTCTTAAAGCCACTTGCATATTAAGCAGTACATCAAAACACTGCCCTTTGAAGGTTTGCTTTAACTGTTTTAGTGCCGTTTTCCCTTGTTTTTTATCAAATACAACAAGCTCAACGCCAGGAAAATCTGCTAAAAGCATCGCCTCGACCTTCCCTATCACCCATGTAATTTTAGCATTTGGATGCGCTTTTTGAATTGCTTGTACTGCACTCACTGCATGGCATACATCACCAATGGCAGAAAGACGTAAAATACAAATTGATGTGTAAGTAGGCGCTGAAGTCACACGTTTCCTTGGGAGTAAAATAGTTAAACCCGATCTTAAATTATAATCGCGTCATTGCAAGTACTTATCCTTAGCCTGAAAACACGTTAATATGTGCACATATTTAAGCGAATTCTATGAGCTATGTTTAATCAACACGTCAAAAATAACCATGTCATTTTAAGCCATCCTCAATATAGCACCGAAATAGAGTTAGATTGGTTTGAGCCCAATTTCTGGCAACAACAGCAAAAAATTGTCGGCGCTAAAAAAGGACGTGCAACCGCATGGTTTTTTAAACATGCAGATTTAACAGCTGTGTTGCGCCATTATTGGCGTGGCGGCCTAATAGGAAAACTACTCAGCGATCAATATTTATACTTCGGACTTGAGCATACCCGCGTTTATCAAGAATTTAGCTTAATGACGCAATTAATAGAGTTAGACTTAAATGTACCAAAGCCTATTGCAGCTAAAGTGAGCCGACATGGCTTCATTTACCGAGGTGATATTATTACTGAAGCGGTTAGCGGCGCTAAAAGTATATTAGATATACTGATTGAACGCACATTGAGTGAAGCTGAGATAAAAAAAATAGCGCAAACTATTGCCCAATTTCATAGTAAAGGGGTTTATCACGCTGATTTAAATATTAATAATATTTTATTTGATGACTCTGGTGACGTTTACATTATCGACTTTGACCGTGGCGAAATAAAAGTTCCCCATAAAAAATGGCAACAAAGCAATATGTCTCGCTTACAGCGCTCCTTTTTAAAAGAGCAAAGCCGCAATAGTAACTTTCATTGGCAGCAAAACGATTGGCAAACATTAGGCAACCAATACAACCAAGAGCTCGAATTATAAAAAACTTGCTAAATCAATAACCTGAAAACCACACTTTTGATAACTAATGAGTATTATCAAACAACATGTTTTTCAAACCTTGTGTAATAATATCAAAACTATGGATTGTTTCTAAAGTAGAATACTTATCAATAATATATTTATAACGAGACTCTGTAAGTAACGTTTGCACTTTTTCACTTATATCAACAATATCAAGTTGTGCCTGGTAAACCACTTCTGTGCGAGTACAACGAGTGAGGCGCTCACCTTGATCTTTTGAAATAGCACACGCAATAGTGGGGGTTTGCAAGGCAATAGCTTGGAGTAAAGTATCACCCGCGCTTAATAATGCCACCTTTGCCTGACTTAGTAATGCTAAAAACTCTTCACCCTGAAGACTTGCTAAACAAGTAAGCTCATCGGTATCTGGTAATGGGCTCGTATAGTTAGGACCAAACACCACAACCCCTTTTAAACCCGTTTTTTTCGCAATAATCAGTGCTGCTTTATAATAGATATCAGCACAGCTTTGCCCATTAAGGGTATGCCCACCAGAACCTGCATTCACGATAAGAAATTCTTTTTCTTGTAAGTTATAACGTCTCAGTACATCACTTTTTTGTTGCTTGGAAGCAAAAACAGTAAATGGCCCTACATTTTTAGGGTATGCCAACGGCAGCATATTGAGCTTTAGTTTTTCATACCATGAAAGAGGGTCGATACAGTAATCAGGCTGAACCACCCAATGAGTATCAATAAGACCCGCTCTATTTAGCTTTAAGCCCTTTGCCCGTTTTTTCGCGTGCTGCGAAATAAAAACCACTTTAGCACCCACACTTCTCGCGGCCCTCATTTGTTCTGCTCGCCCTGCGCAGTCAAACAGCACCACATCTGGTTTGTATTGCTCAATAAACTGACATACACGTGTGTTTTCTTTTGTTGCCGATTGATTTAACAGTAAAGTAGGAAACGGGCAACTTTTAGCGTAAGCCGTGTGCTTATTTAAAATGAAATGAATATCTAACTGCTTGTCGTACTCTGAGGTAAGAGTATGAGCTAGCTGTAATGAGCGCATATATTCACCAATACCTTCTGGCGATGACACGGGAATAAATAAAAGTCGTTTGTTGCTCATTACTATCTCTGCTTTTCCTTTGCAGCGAGTATATCAACGCCATCTTTTTTACGATAGAGCTGCGGTGTTTTAATCTGTTCCGGAGTAATATTTTTTAGCTAATCTTTGTTTAATGAGTTGATTTAATTACTGCAATAAAGGGCGTAGATTGCTAGACTTAGCCGCAATATAAATCACAAGGATCTGAGCTTTGCGAAACAAAATTTTTATACTTTCTTCGCTTTTTTGTGCCGTAACCACAACCGTGAATGCTGAACCCTGGGTAAAGCCTGATGACTATGGTCTTAGAGCTGATATACAACAGCTTGCCGATGCTGGCATTATTTTAGCGCCAGTAACAACGTATCCATTAATGTGGAAAAGCTTTATTAATGATGTAAATAATACGACGTTAGAACAATTACCTCCTCGCCTGCAGGATGCGTTATTGCGTGTGAAACATCGTTATAAGTCAGAAAATAGTGGTTCTCATAGTGTACAACTTTCAGCTTCCGCCAACTCAGATCCATTAGCCGTTACTAGCTTTGGGGCAACAAATACTCAAGAGTCTGAATTAACAGCAGCTTATGCTTACCTAGGACATAACTTTGCGGCTAAAGTTGCGCTTAATCATCGCAGTGATGGCAAAAACTGTTTAGTCAATGGCAAAACAACTGACGATATAGCCAAAAATGAGCAAGTGCTAACAGACTGTAATGATACCTCTTTAGATGACAGCTATTTAGCTTATCGTATGGGTAATTGGATTGTAAGAGCAGGTGCCGTTGAGCAATTTTGGGGCCCAGGTGTAGATAACAGCTTAATTATGTCTGGTAATTCAAAGCCACTTCCCGCAATAAGCCTCAGTAGAGAACAAAGTAGCGCGTTCGAAACGCCTTGGCTTAGCTGGATTGGTCAGTGGAGCTTTACAGCACAAATGGCTAAGCTTGAATCAACCCGAGTTGTACCTGATGCATTATTATGGAGTACTCGTTTAAATCTTCGTCCAATTCAACAATTAGAAATTGGCTTTAGTTGGTCAGCACAATGGGCTGGCAAGGGACAACCCAGTTCAGCAGGCGACTTTTTTGATTTAATAACCGGCGGAGGTGAATGTGTTGATGGTACCAATGATTGTGATGGTGAGCTTATAACTCGCTTGGGGAATCAACTCGCGGGCTTTGATATTCGTTGGTCTGACACTTTGTTTGATCAACCTTATGCGGTATATGCAAGCACGATTGGTGAAGATACCAGTGGCGGCATTAAGCCAGTAGACAGAGGCTATCTTGGTGGAATACAAACCACGACTCGCATTTATAATCAGAATATTTTATTTAACCTAGAATACACTGATACCGGCGTAGCGTGTTCTGCCACATCAGCAACTGAAAACTGCTTCTATGAGCACAGTATTTATAATTCAGGGTATCGTTACCATGGTCGCCCTATCGGCTCTACCTATGATAATGATTCACAATCGCTAGTGTTAACCGTACTTGGGCAACTCTCGAGCGGAACTGACTGGCAAGTAAAATTACGTGATATTGACTACAACAGCGACAACCGTGACCGTTACCCAAATAACCCTGATTTAGGTAACTCGATTACCAAAACAGCATTTAGCTCTAAACAGCTTGAAGTACGTTACAGAATGCTTACCATGGGGGGACGCTTGACCCTTGGCGGACTTGCCTCTAATAACGATGGAGCAGAAAACGATACGTCTGCATTTGCAAAGTTCGAATATAACTTTTAGTTTTGCAAGCATTAAAAAAGGGGATAAACCAAAGTTTATCCCCTTTTTTATTTCACTAACTAGCTAGCTTTTTATTTTGCTAATCACTTTTGATGTAGAGCAACCATCTAAAAACTCAAGCACTTCTACTTTTCCGCCATGACGCAACACATGCTCGGCACCAGCAATTTGCTCAACGGTGTAATCACCACCTTTAACAAGAATATCTGGGCTAATTTGCTCAATTAGCTTTGCCGGTGTGTCATTTTCATCCTCACTGCCAAACGGAATAACCCAATCAACTGAGGCTAGTGCACTTAAAACCATAGCGCGCTCATCTAATGGATTAATTGGGCGCTCAGGGCCTTTTAAACGGGCAATGGATTCATCGTTATTTAAACCAACCACTAATCTATCACCACGCGCTTTAGCTTGCGCTAAATAGCGCACATGGCCTGCATGCAAAATATCAAAACAACCATTAGTAAATACAATGGTTTCACCATTTTGCTTTGCAAATTCAATATGCTGTAATACATCATCAAATGGGGTTTGATAATGCTCGCCAGTGGCTTGTAAGTATTGGCCTAACTTGCGGCTCAACTCTTCAGGGGAAACGGTAGCCGCTCCCAATTTACTTACTGCAATACCGGCTGCTAAGTTTGCAATTTCGACTGCATCTTTGGCGGTCATACCCGCACCGAGCATTACAGCAAGGGTGGCAATAACAGTATCGCCCGCACCGGTTACATCACTTACTTCGAGCTGCTGCGCTGCAAAATCATGCTTTTGCGTTGCATCAATTAATGACATACCTTGTTCTGAGCGTGTTAGTAGCATGGCGTTAATACCCGCATCACTGATCAGGGTACGCGCGCTGCTAGCAAGCAACTCTTCTGAGCCAACTTGACCACCTGCTAATTTAAACTCATTTAAATTAGGGGTTATGTAATCAGCCCCTCGGTACAACTCTAAATCAGATGATTTAGGGTCAACAAGCACGGTTTTACCTGCATCTTTAGCAACCGAAATCATTTTTTTGATTAACGCAAGTGAGCCTTTGTTGTAATCAGAAAATACAATAAAGTCGTAATCACTCAGCACCAGCTCTAATCGATTTAATAACAACTGGCTATGAGACTCATTAAAAGCCTCTTCTAAATCTAAACGCACAACTTGCTGATGACGACTGATCACCCGCATTTTAGAAATAGTGGGCAAATCACATACACTCACAAGCTGTGAATTTATTTTTTCACCTTCTAGAATGTTTTCTAAAATTTGTCCGCTTTCATCCTCGCCAATTAGGCCGAGTAAACCTACTTTGCCATCTAGACGGGCTATATTTTTAGCCACATTGGCAGCACCACCGGCTTTGTCTTCAAATTTACTAACTTTTACAACGGGTACTGGTGCCTCTGGCGAAATACGGCCAGAATCACCATACCAGTAGCGGTCGAGCATAACATCGCCAACCACTAGAATACGTGCTGCTGATAAGTTTTTTAATAGCGATAAATCCATTATTGCTGCTCCGCAACAACCATATCCATGGCTTCACACAACCAATGGCCGATAAACATGTGAGCTTCTTGAATACGGGCTGTTTCATCATTTTTAATAATAATAGGTAACTTGGCGATGTCTTTTACTTTACCTCCATCGCGACCTGTAAATGCAACAGTGAATGCTCCTATTTTATTAGCGGCTTCTAACGCTAAATTAATATTATTACTGGTGCCCGATGTAGTTAAGCCAATTACAATATCTTCAGGTTTACATAGCGCCTGAACTTGGCGTTCAAATACGGTGTCAAAATGATAGTCATTACTGTGCGCTGTTAAAATAGAGGTGTCTGTGGTTAGAGCAATAGACGCTAACGGTCCTCGCTCTAACTTATAACGTACCACAAACTCTGCAGCCAAATGCTGAGCATCAGCCGCACTGCCGCCATTACCAAACCAAACAACCTTACCACCAGCCTGTAAAGCACTATGACATGCTTCTAACAACTTCATTACCTCTTGATGATACGCCTCCATGGTTTCGAACAATACTTGGTGACGATTTAAACTTTCTAGGTAGCTAGTTGCCACTGAATCTATAATTGACATGAGATATTCCTCTTGGAACTGAAATGGCAGGAAAAATTAATTTCATTATTCCATAATTTTATAGCCAAATCACCTCTATATAACTAAATTAAAGTACGGGTAGAAAGTTATTATTCAGATAAAGAAGGGTTTTATCGTTGTTACCTTTTTCAAGTTGCTATTTTATATTTGTGTATTTAGAAAAAAACGATTTCACGCTAAACTAGCGCCACTTTCATTTATACAAAGCAACAGTATGGCACGCATTTTTTATTCACTCGCATTAATTATTATTAGCCCACTGATTGTATTTTACTTATATGTACTAAGAGGTAAAAAAAACGCAGGATATCGCGCTCACTTTAAGGAACGTTTTGGCTTCATAAGCCGCGCTTTATTTTCAAACAACAAACCAGTTGTATTTCATTGTGCTTCTGTTGGCGAGGTGTTAGCTGCAACCCCTTTAATTAAAGCCCTACAACATGAACAACCGCAGTTAAATATTTTAATTACCTGCAATACTCCCACAGGACGAGAGCAAGTTACCGCACAATTTAAACAAAGCGTTGCTGTTAGTTATTTACCCATTGATTTTCCTATAGCCACCACTCGCTTTTTAAAACGAGTAAAACCGCAATTACTCTGTATTTTAGAAACTGAACTATGGCCGAACTTAATGGCTAATGCGTACAAACAAAATATACCTGTATTGGTAGTTAACGCACGTCTATCTGAAAAGTCTCAGCAAGGCTACGAAAAAGTGGCCCAGCTAACTCGCAGTATCATGCAATCAATTACCGCACTTGCAAGTCACGACAAAACCGATGCAAATCGCTTTATTGAATTAGGGCTACTTGCTAAAAAAAGCCATGTAACGGGATCAATAAAATTTGATATTACCCCAACCACTGCACAACTCGATAAAGTAGCCTCTTTAAAGCAATATTATAAAAAAGCAGAACGCTTTATATGGGTCGCAGGTTCTACACACCCTATAGAGCATGAGTTTATTTTAGCAGCCCACCAGCAACTACTAGAAACACATCCTGACGCTTTGCTGATCATTGCGCCACGTCACCCCGAACAATTTGATAAAGTTGCAGAGCTACTGACTCACTCGAATCTTAGCTTTAGTCGTCGCAGTCAAAAAAATTATAACAATGAACAAGTTGTGTTAGCCGACACATTAGGTGAATTACAATATCTATATGGTGCCGCTAATATTAGTTTTATTGGTGGCAGTTTAATTCGTCGTGGTGGCCATAACCCATTAGAGTCGGCAGCTTTTTCAGTGGGTGTACTTACCGGCCCTCATGCCTACAACTTTGACCATGTTTACCCTGAACTTATTAAACTCAAAGGCGCCCATGTGGTTGAAAATACTGACGAACTGGTGCTTGCATTGCTTCGCTTGATTAAAAACACCAAAGCGTGTGATATTCTTGGCAGTAAAGCAGCTCAGTGCGTTGCTAAAAACCAAGGCGCTATTGCCAAAACGCTTGCCATTATAACTCCTTATTTAGAGCCAAAATCGTGACCAACTTAGCTATATCTCAAACCCGTGAATGGGTAAGCGCTGTGATTGTAAAATACAATTTTTGTCCATTTGCCCGTAAAGAAGTTGAAAATAACTGTATTCACTACACCATTAGTAACACCTCAAAAATTGATGATGCTGTTATGGATATGCTTGAACAATGTACCCAGCTTGACCGTGATCCTCAGCGTGAAACAACTTTGTTAATATTTGATAATGGCTTTACTGATTTTGAAGATTTTTTAGACCTTGTTGACTTAGCCAATGCGCTATTAGTTGCACAAGGTTTTGAGGGGAAGTACCAAATTGCAAACTTTCATCCTGACTATGTTTTTGCTGATAGTGATGAAGATGACGCTGCAAATTATACTAATCGCTCGCCTTTTCCTACTTTACACTTAATACGTGAAGCAAGTATGAGCGCGGCACTAGATGAATACAACGAGCCGGAGTCAATTCCTGAACACAATATCAACTTAGCTCGCCGTAAGGGAATTCACTTTTGGCAGCAGCTACTTAAAAATTGCAAAAAACCGAGCGCATAAGCTCGGTTTTTGGTTTTTAATAATGCGCAGAGTTATTTTTTAACCCACTCACCATTAACTTCAACGAAATGCCCTGCTTGGGTTTTTTCAATGGTTTTTGCCGCCGCTAGTGCTTCTACTTGAGCAAGTGACAAGTTGTTCTTTTTCGCAAGTTTTAAATATTGTGCTTTGCGCTTTGCGTTAATTTCATCAACAACCGCTTTAGCCTCTGCATTTTGTACAACCAAACCTAAATAACCTGAGCTATCTTCACCCACAAGCCCTTGGTTTTTAGCATCATCTAAACTGATTGCCCAAGCAGAAAATGACAATAAAGCGGCACTTAAAAGTGTGATCACGTTTAACTTTTTATTTTTTAATAAACTCATAATTGCTCCTTAGAATAACTCACTGTCATCGCTAAATAAGTCATCTAGCTCTTTATCAACTTTTACGCGAATTTCATGATCAACCTTCACATTTAAATTAATGGTGATAGGCTCTTTCGCTGCCACTTCAACGCGGTGCGTACATGCACTAAGCAACCCCAGTGCTGTAAGTATTATCAGCCATTTAGTCATTTTTAGTTCCTTTTGTTGAATACTCTTGTTCAACTTTTTGAGTAATTTCATCACTTAAGCGCAATGCTCTTAAGAGTGTAAAAACATTTTCTTCATGGTTGTAATTAAAGTTAACTTGCTGCGCCTGTTCCTTATTGTATCCCTTTAAGTTTACACCTAAATAAAGCCAACCGTCAGGCTTTAAGTCAACACTACTGTTTAAGCTCTGAATGTCTAAATCTTCCAACAAGCTTAAAATCGGGTCCAGTTCTTGTTGCTGAGCTTTAACTGCATCAAAAGCTGCATTGTCAGTAATAACTAGTTTACCTGTTCCTCGGTTAGATAATTCACCAGATTTTACCGAAATACCTTTTTGATCAAAGTAAACAGGTAAGCGGCCATTTACTCGACCAGTTAGTGTAATGCCTGATTTATCATCTAAGGTAATAAGTTTACTCGCATCAATATTTTCAAATGTGACCAAAGACTGCTGCGCTTTTTCCGTCACTTTGTAGCTATCCAAAGCAAAACGACCACCAAGTACATCAGCAGTTATTTCTTCAGCGCGAGCAATAGAGTTCTCAACACTAAAATTACCGACAATGTTACTCACAACAGCACCTGCTCGTAACTCATTTAATTCAAATGTAGTAGGAGCCACATTAAGCTGCCCTGAATCATAAGAACCCGTTAAGCGACTGCTAAAATGCTTAGCTAAATAATCGTTGTATAAGCCACTTACCTGTTCGACTTGAAATGCAAACTCAGCCTGCTGTAAATTAACATCTCCGCGAACAACCCCATTAAAGCTACCGTCGGTCAGCGTGGCTAATGGTTCAAACTGCTGTAAAACAGGGTTAAGTTTAGTCACAGCTTGATCTGCAACTGTTATCTCAAATGGGTGTTCCACAGCAGATATGTAGTGACTGGCTACCAACTCAATACCATCAATAAATACATGATGTGAGGCTTGAAGCGCCCGACTTTGCAGGCCTTTAGAGCTTATGCGAATATTACTTAGGTTTAAAAGATCACTGTTAAGTTGGGTAAGTTTAGTTTCACTGTTTAAATCGACAAATAATTCGCCAACAGCCAAACTAGAAGATGCTGATAATTGATTATTTACACCACGCACTTGGTATTGCTCATAAGCCACTGAGCGTAAATGGCTATCCAAGCTTGCGTTGATATTTTGTTTATCGTCAATCTCAGTCGTAAACTGTGCCTTGTAGCCCTTTACTGTTAATTTATCAAAACTAAGCTCAGCAAAACCAATCTCGCTGGTTATTTTCGCATTTTGCTGAAGCTGTAAAACATTCTCTATTTGAAATAGGCCAGTGCTTGCTACCTTTTTAGCTGATACAGGTAAAAAACCAGGCAGCTCATCGACGTTTAATTGGTAGTTGCCATTCACAGCCAAGTTATTTAAAGCTGCATCTATTTCTATATGCTCAATACCTTCGCTGATAAACAATAACTTAATATTGCCTTTGGCATACTCTAACGGCTGCTGAACATTAATTGCTAGGTTTTTCAGGCTCAGCTTCGTTTCACTATTTTTAGTGTTTAATAGCATTGACGGTATAACAAGTTGTCCGTTTTCAAACTTTGCCGTATCACTGAGCATCAATTGCCATTTTAACGGCAGCTGCTTGGCTACAAATTCACGCTGTGATTGATTGTTTATAAGTGCCAAACAATCACTATCAAACGTTACCAAGCTGGTTAATTGCTGTGTATTTAACAAGGCTTTTTTATCGTTAAAGTGATAGTAAATATTCATATCACCAAAAGCCTTTAGCGTTACTGGGCATTTACTAAATTGCTGTGTAAACTCAGCATCTATGTTTGATTTTATATCAACGGATAACCCATCAAAGGTGAACTCATGCCCACTGTTTAATGAAAGCGCGGGTATCGGCTTTATCTTTGTTAGTAATCCATCAGCTAACTTAAAGTGACCAGTAATTTTATGATTGCTGACTGTTATCTCTGCAATTGCATCTCCTGAAATCACAAATTTATTTAGCTTCTCTTCACTAATACTAACCACTAGTTCATCATGAAGTTGTGGATGGGTAATTAACAATCTTTTGATATCAATTTTCGGCCGCTCTTTGGGTAAACTAAGTGCCAGCTTTTTGAAGGAATTATTACTTGCTGAGACACTCTCGCTATCATTTAAACGAAGATTAGCGCGGCTAACAGTTATTTTTTTTGTATCAGCCACAATGCCACCAAGCTCAATTTGATGGCCTTGGTAAGTCAAACATAATCGGTTTACGTCTAAGCTAATATTTGAGTTTAGTGACCAATCTAAACAATGTAGTTCAACACCAGATTGGCTCAAAGATGGCGCTATAGCCCATTGAGTTATAGGCATACGAAAAACATAACCCAGTGTTAAAATACTCAGAAATAAAAACACGATTCCCCATGCGATGCGTTTGATCATACAATCCTTAATTTGAACCTTGAACCTTGAACCTTGAACCTTGAACCTTGAACCTTGAACCTTGAACCTTGAACAGTCTAAACAAAAAAGGCTGCACAAGGCAGCCTTTTTATCTTACATTTAGATCATGAATCTAGCGTGTATATTAACCTACATTTTTACGCGCATTTCTAAACATACGCATCCATGGGCTATCCTCGGCCCACTCATCTGGGTGCCAAGAGTTAGCAACCGCACGGAATACACGTTCAGGGTGTGGCATCATTACAGTTGCACGACCATCTGTTGATGTAATACCGGTGATCCCTTCAGGTGAACCATTCGGGTTTGCAGGGTACTGTGTTGTTGGGTTACCGTAGTTATCAACAAACTTAACCGCTACGGTGCCGCTTGCAAGTGCAGCCTTAGTTGCCGCATCGTTTGCAAATTCTGCATGACCTTCACCATGAGAAACTGCAATTGGCATACGTGAACCTGCCATCCCATTAAAGAACACCGATGGGTTTTCTTGAATTTCAACCAGACTAAAGCGTGCTTCAAAACGCTCTGACTTATTAGTTACAAAGCGCGGCCAATGTTCAGTACCTGGAATCAACTCTTTTAATGTTGATAGCATCTGACAACCGTTACATACACCTAAGCTAAAGGTATCTTCACGATGGAAGAAGCTTTGGAACTGATCGCGTGCCATATCGTTAAACAATATTGACTTAGCCCAGCCTTCACCAGCGCCTAATACGTCACCGTAAGAGAAGCCACCACACGCCACTAAACCTTTAAACTGTTCAAGCGTTAAACGACCTTCTAAAATATCACTCATGTGAACATCTACCGCAGCAAAACCAGCACGGTTAAACGCAGCAGCCATTTCTAGGTGCGAGTTAACGCCTTGCTCACGTAAAATAGCCATTTGTGGCTTAACACCTGTCGCAATGTACGGTGCAGCTATATCTTCGTTTAAGTCAAAGTTAAGTTTAACGTTTAAGCCTGGGTCTTTTGCATCAAATTTAGCGTCAAATTCTTGCTTAGCACACTCAGGGTTATCACGACGCGCTTGCATCTGATAGGTTGTTTCGGCCCAAATTGTACGAAGCTCAGTACGCGTATGATTAAGTACTGTTTGCTCACCACGATTAAATACAATGTTATCGTCATTATTAAGCGAGCCAATCACATGGCTAATTGCGGCAACACCATGCTGCTCAAATACAGCATTTACAGCATCTAAATCACTGTTTGCTACTTGAATTACAGCACCTAACTCTTCGTTATAAAGCGCTTCAATATCCGAGCCAGTCAAAGTCGCTAAATCTAAGGTTACACCGGTATGTCCGGTAAACGCCATTTCAGCAATAGTAGTAAACAAGCCACCGTCTGAACGGTCGTGATACGCAAGTAACTTGCTATCAGCCACTAGCGCCTGCATAGCATTATAAAAGCCTTTTAGTAACTCAGGGCTGTCTACATCAGGAGTAACATCACCAAGCTGCTTATAAACTTGTGCAAGGCTTGATGCGCCCATACGGTTTTTACCCGCACCTAAATCAACTAAAATAAGCGAAGTGTCGCCCTTATCAGTGCGCAGCTGTGGAGTCACCGTTTTACGTACATCGTCAACACGGCCAAAGGCTGTAATAATCAGTGATAAAGGCGATGTTACTGATTGCTCAGTTGTATCATCTTCATTTTTCCATGTCGTTTTCATCGACATCGAGTCTTTACCTACTGGGATTGTTAACCCAAGTGCTGGACATAACTCTTCACCAACAGCTTTTACCGCTTCATATAAACCTGCGTCTTCACCAGGGTGACCTGCAGCCGCCATCCAGTTAGCAGATAGCTTAATGTTCTCAAGACTACCAATATTAGTACCAGCAATATTTGTAAGAGACTCGGCCACAGCCAAACGTGCAGAGGCGCCATAATTAAGTAATGCCGCTGGAGTACGTTCACCTAGTGACATAGCTTCACCGTGGTAGGTATCGTAAGTTGCTGCGGTAACTGCACAGTTAGCCACAGGCACTTGCCATGGGCCTACCATTTGATCGCGCGCTACTAAACCAGTTACAGAGCGATCGCCAATAGTAATCAGGAAGGTTTTTTCTGCAATGGTTGGTAAACGTAATAAACGCTGCGCTGCATCCGCAGGATTAATTGCCTCTACATTTAATGCAGTACCGACTACTTGTTGCGACGTAACATCACGATGCATTTTAGGTGCTTTACCTAGTAATACATCCAATGGTAAATCTACAGGGCTGTTATCAAAATGACTATCTGCAACCGTTAAATGACGCTCTTCTGTTGCTTCACCAATAACTGCATATTGTGCGCGCTCACGCTTACAAATTGCTTCAAAGCGTGCAAAGTCTTCAACGCCCACAGCAAGCACATATCGCTCTTGCGATTCATTACACCAAATTTCGTGTGGTGCCATGCCCGGCTCATCATTAGGGATGTCACGCAGTTGGAATTTACCACCACGGCCACCATCATCTACAAGCTCAGGGAATGCATTTGATAAACCGCCGGCGCCCACATCGTGTATAAACGCAATAGGGTTTGCATCACCTAGCTGCCAACATTTGTCGATCACTTCTTGACAACGACGTTCCATTTCTGGGTTTTCACGTTGAACAGAAGCAAAATCTAAATCTTCGTTTGATTGACCCGATGCCATGCTAGATGCAGCACCACCGCCTAGACCAATGTTCATTGCAGGGCCGCCAAGCGCAATCAATTTTGCGCCTACTGGAATATCGCCTTTTTGAACATGATCAGCACGAATATTACCTAAACCACCGGCAAGCATTATTGGCTTGTGGTAACCACGTACCTCTTCACCATTGTGACTAGTTACTTTTTCTTCATAAGTACGGAAATAACCTAAAAGATTAGGACGGCCAAACTCATTATTAAACGCAGCACCACCTAATGGGCCTTCAGTCATAATATCTAAGGCGTTAACAATACGACCCGGCTTACCAAAATCACTTTCCCAAGGTTGTTCAAAACCTGGAATGCGTAAATTAGATACAGTAAAGCCCACTAAGCCGGCTTTTGGTTTTGAACCACGGCCAGTTGCACCTTCATCACGAATCTCACCACCCGACCCAGTGGCCGCACCAGAGAAAGGAGCTATTGCTGTTGGGTGGTTATGGGTTTCAACTTTCATTAAGATTTCAATGTCTTCTTGATGATACGCATATTCACCTTGCGCATTCGGGAAGAAGCGACCCGCCTTTGAGCCTTTCATTACGGCTGCATTATCTTTATAAGCAGACAATACATTTTCAGGATTATGCTCAAAGGTATTTTTAATCATTTTAAACAGCGACTTTGGCTGTTCAATACCATCGATAGTCCAATCAGCATTAAATATTTTATGACGACAATGCTCTGAGTTTGCTTGTGCAAACATGAATAATTCGATGTCGTTAGGATTGCGCCCTAACTTGATGAAGTTTTCAACTAAGTAGTCAATTTCATCATCAGCAAGTGCAAATCCTTGCTCTATATTGGCTACGGCTAATGCTTCGCGGCCGCCACCTAAAATATCAACTGATGACATTGGGCGTGGCGCATCGCTGCGAAATAACTGCGCTGCATCTTCTAATTTGCTATGAGTAGCTTCAGTCATACGGTCATGAAGAAGCGCAATAACGTGTGTAAGCTGCTCTGTACTTAAATCACCTTCAACATAGTAAGCAATACCACGTTCAACCCTGTGAACTTGTTTAAGCCCACAGTTATGAGCGATATCAGTCGCTTTTGAAGCCCATGGCGAAATAGTACCAGGTCGAGGCGTTACTAATACCAACTGACCCGCTGGCGTATGCTCAGCAATTGTTGGTCCATAGGTTAATAACTTTTCAAGTTTGGTTTGCTCATCAGTGTCTAATGGCGATGTTAAATCGGCAAAGTGAGCGTATTCGGCATATACATTGGTGACAGGAAGTTGCGATTGTTGGCAACGCGCTAAAATTTTATTAACTCTGAACTCTGAAAGTGCTGGTGCACCACGAAGGATCAACATAAGTAATTTCACCCGGGGTTAGGGATTGAACGATATTTTAGGCGCGTATTATAGTCCAAATTACTCCCAGATTTAACTCAAAAATGCGCTTTTCATTAAATTAACTTTTTCTTTTTGTTTACACCTATTTTTTACTTACTGCGATTAAACGGTAAGTGACGTAATCAGTAAGTTTTGTTATAACAGGAGATACGATGCTAAAGAGGCGAATATGTTGAAGATAAAGCTAATAACAATTATTACGTTAGTCATCCTTTTGTGTGCCTGTAATACACAAGAGCAGTCAACACAGCTTGCCCAAATTAAATCAGAAAATAAAATTCGTGTGGGTACACTCGCCAGCGCAAGTAATTACTATCAAGCTGTTCAAGGTGAACAAGGGTTTGAATTTGAACTGTCTCAAGCATTCGCCGATTACCTTGGGGTAGAGCTTGAAATTGTGCCCTTTTTTAATTTATCCGATATGTTTGCGCGCTTAGATAGTGGCGATCTCGATTTAATTGCCTCTGGACTTACTTTTAACAAGGCGCGCGCCAAACGTTACCGCTATGGCCCAACTTACAGAACAATTAGTCAAAAATTAGTATTTAAACAAGGCCGTGAACGCCCTAGAGATTTTGATGATTTAACTGGTAACTTCACTGTTATTGCTAAAAGTAGTCACTCGCTCACATTAGAAGAAATACAACAAACCAACCCAGATTTAACTTGGAATGAAACCGAAGAATTTGATGAGGAAGAGTTATTACAAGCCGTTATTGATGGTGAAATAGATTACACCTTGGCAGATTCTCATACATTAGCGTTGTTTAGGCGCTATCACCCTAACTTGAGTATTGGCTTTTCAGTTACCCGTAATGATTCAATTGCATGGATACTCAAAAAGTCGAATGATGACTCTTTGTACGCATTACTAGTTCCTTTTTTCGGTGAAGCAAAACAAAATAATCAACTTTATGTGCTAGAAGAGAAGTATTTTGGCCATGTCCGTCAGTTTAATTACGTTAATACCTTAGCCTATATAGATGCAATAAAAGAAACACTGCCTAAATATCAGCCTTGGTTTATACAATATGCGGGTAGCCTTGATTGGCGCTTACTTGCTGCATTGAGTTATCAAGAGTCGATGTGGAACCCACGAGCTAAATCACCAACGGGTGTACGCGGTATTATGATGCTAACAAGGCGCACAGCAAAGCAAGTCGGTGTTACTAATCGCTTAGAACCAGAACAAAACATACGTGGCGGTGCGAAATACTTAGCTAAATTAATCAAGCGTATACCTGATAGAATCCCGCAGCCTGATCGTACTTGGCTCGCACTTGCCGCTTATAATGTTGGTTGGGGGCACGTCAACGATGCCCGCATAATTACCGAACAGCAAGGAGCTAGCCCTGATAAATGGGCTGATGTTAAAAAGCGCTTACCATTACTAGTAAAAAAACGTCACTACCGTAATACCCGCTATGGCTATGCTCGCGGTGATGTTGCAGTGACTTATGTTGATAATATTCGTCGCTATTACGATGCGCTAGTTTGGCTTGATGAAAATAATGCAATGGCAACTACACCGCCAACAACCAAAAAAGAAACAAAAGATAAAAGCATTAAACCAAATGATGCAAATCAACGTATCACTGGTGAAGCAGAAAAAGAAAAATAAATGCATTCTGAAAATTTCGCGCTATATTAGCTACATGTCAGAAAAGCAAATAGTTGTTTACTTGCAATCAATTATTCAATAATCTGGCTCAATTGTATTAAAATTTGTGTCATCACCAAGCACGTAAGGACAAGTCATGCTTAAACGTAGACGTACACATCAACTTAAGCGTTGTATAAAACACTCAACTGCGACTCGCCGTCGAGTGATGTTAAGAAATTTGCATAAAAAGGTTATCTGGCGTCGCCGCATGTTCGCTATGCAGCAAATGGCTGAATTAGACGCCTTAATAGCAGCTGCAGACTAATCTCTGTTAAGGTTGCGAGCGGCTAGCTTTGCTGCTTTTATTTGTGATCGGCGACGCTTAAAAAAACTAGAAATAGTCTCTGCACATTGTGTCTCTAAAACCCCACCCGTTATTTCTACCTGATGGTTTAAACGAGGTTCTTGCAACAAGTTCATAATTGAACCAGCAGAACCCGTTTTAGCATCGGCAGCACCAAATACTAAGCGTTTAATTCGGCTGTGCACCAATAAACCTGCACACATAGAGCACGGCTCTAACGTAACATACAAAGTGCAATCAATTAAGCGATAGTTATTAAGGACTTTGCCGGCTTCTCTTACCGCTATCATCTCAGCATGAGCCGACGGATCATTATCGGTAATTGAGCGATTATAACCCGCGCTTATAAGCTGATTATTTTTGACAATAATGGCGCCTACAGGTATCTCATCGAGTTGCTCTGCTTGTTTTGCATACACAAGGGCTTGTTCCATCCAATATTGGTCGTCAAATGGCTCTGTCATGATTATTACTTAACTATTTTTTATGCCGTAATTATACCAACTTAGCGTAATAAAATGCGCTATTGATCACTTTATTGCAAAAATAAAACAAATTTAAGTGGTTTACCATGGCCCATAAGGCGGGATTTACGCTATAATCTCTCGCTTTTTTTATTTAGCTCACAACACGGGTAGCAAATGAAATTTCCTGGACGCCGCAGGCATAAACATTATTTTCCAGTGGAAGCCAAAGATCCACTGACCAATCAACTTAACGCCACAGAACGATTACACCGCAGCTATATTACGGGGATCGATCAAATCGTTGTTGATATAGAAGCTAAGGTTGACCAAGCTTTTCTCGATGAATTTCAATTGCGCCGAGGGATGTCGCAAGTTATAGATAATGACATCACTAATGCTTTATACGATCGTTTAAAACTAAACGATATGGTCGATTACGAATTCGCAGGAGGGACCGTTGGCAACACGATGCACAACTATTCCGTACTTGCTGATGATCGTTCGGTACTATTAGGCGTAATGAGCGAAAATATAAAAATAGGCAGTTATGCTTATCGATTTTTATGTAATAACTCAAGTCGTGTAGATTTAGACTACTTACAACCAGTCGATGGTCCTATTGGCCGTTGCTTTACCTTGATTGATGAAACAGGTGAGCGCACGTTTGCTATTAGTGCTGGCCTGATGAATTACCTAAAGCCAGAGTCAATTGATAAAGAGCTAATAGAAGGCTCATCAGCATTAGTCATCAGTGCTTATTTAATGCGTACTCAAGGTGATGAAACCATGACCGAAGCGACTATGCAAGCAATCAAGTATGCTAACGATGCAAATGTACCCGTGGTATTAACACTGGGGACTAAGTTTCTTATCGAGCAGGACCCGACATGGTGGGCTAACTTTGTAGAAAAGCATGTTGATATACTTGCTATGAACGAAGAAGAAGGCCAAGCAATTACTGGATATGAAGATCCACTTCTTGCTGCTGACAAAGCATTAGATTGGGTTGACTTAGTTATTTGTACAGCCGGTGAAAAAGGCTTATTTATGGCTGGTTTTGTTGACGACAGCTGCAAACGTGAAACAGAGTATCCATTATTACCGGGTGCCATACCAGATTTTAATCGTTATGAATTTTCACGTGCAATGCGTAAAGTTGACTGTGAAAACCCTATAAAGGCATATAGCCATACAGCGCCGTTTATGGGCGGGCCTGACTCGATTAAAAATACCAATGGTGCCGGTGATTGCGCTTTAGCTGCTGTTTTACATGACTTATCAGCGAATGTTTATCATAAGTTGAATGTTGCTAATTCAGCAAAGCATCAGCAACAGGCTATTACCTACTCATCGCTCGCACAAATTAGTAAATACGCTAACCGTGCTAGCTTTGAAGTACTTGTACAGCATTCGCCTCGCTTATCACGTGGTTTGCCTGAGCGCGAAGATTGTTTAGAACAAGTGTATTGGGATCAATAAGATCCCATTACGCTAAACAAAGCTAAAATATCGATATATCAAGCTTTTTAGATAGCAGCTCTAATGCTGCTATTCCCGCCACTGAGTTACCAAAAGAGTTTAATCCTGGTGAATAGACTGCCACTGTAAATCTATTCGGCAACACCGCTAATATTGTTCCAGAAACACCCGATTTACCTGGCATGCCAACACGATAACCAAAATCACCTGCTGCGTCATATAAGCCACTGGTAAACAACAACGAATTTAATTGCTTGTTTTGACGACTAGAAAGTACTCGTTTGTTTGAGCTGTAATCTATCCCTTTATTGGCTAAGAAATTGTACGCCTTAGCAAGTTCGATACAATTAAGTTCTATGGCACAAAAATTAAAATACGACCAAAGGACATCATCTACTTCATTCTCAAAGTTACCGAATGATTTCATTAAATGTGCCATTGCCGCATTTCTATGCCTAAACTCATATTCTGAGTTAGCCACTTGCTTGTCAATTACAATACTGCGATTACCTGATAAATCGCGAAATGTTTCAAGCATAGAGTGCATTGGAGCTGATAAACGACTATACAAAGCATCACAGGTAACAATCGCTCCCGCATTAATAAATGGGTTACGTGGAATCCCTTTTTCAAACTCAAGCTGTGTCAAAGAGTTAAACGCCGTACCAGAAGGCTCTTTGCCAACTCTATTCCATAATTCATCGCCATAGCGTTGCAACGCTAATGTCAGAGTCATTACTTTAGATACAGATTGAATTGTGAAACGTTGCTCACAATCACCGGCGCAGAAAATCTCTCCGTCCGTAGTATAAATAGCAATAGAGAACTGCTCAGGAGAAACCTCTGCCAATGCCGGTATATAATCGGCAACTTTACCCTGCGTTAGTAAGGGTTTAACCTCTTGAGTAATCTCATTTAACACTCGTTGGTAATCACTAGTTGGCAATCGACACCTCAATAATACGAAATCTAAAACCAAATTTTAACACGTCAGATCCATAACCGCATGGTAATGTTGAGCAAATAGGGGATTCGCTGATATCAATGAAAATATTTCACTACAAACTTCGAAACTATTACAGCATAAGTAAACCATAGTAAGGGCTTTAAGTTCCTACTTTTTTTACTTTAATCTGATGCCTTTAATTAGAGTCGGTGGGCTACTTCGTAGCCACAGCGCAGTAGAATGTCGCAGTGCCCACAGCGGTAAAAAGTCACATAGCAAATGCGATGCTATCATTGTGTCGGGGCGGCCTTCCGCGGGGCTCGCCTTCGAGCTGTTTTGTTTGGCTACTGAGTTTGGCATGGGCTCTTGGCTATTTACTAAACCCCAGATAGCAAAAAACCCGTTACATTGCTGTAACGGGTTTCTTTAATTGGATCCTGGTAATGTCCTACTTTCACATAACAAATGCTACACTATCATCGGCGCTGTTTCGTTTCACTACTGAGTTCGGCATGGGTTCAGGTGGGTCCAAAACGCTATTGTCACCAAGAAAATTCTTTTCAATTTTCTTATTATTAATTTTTAAATTTAAAGTCTTTCGACTAAATTTGGAGCCTGGTAATGTCCTACTTTCACATAACAAATGCTACACTATCATCGGCGCTGTTTCGTTTCACTACTGAGTTCGGCATGGGGTCAGGTGGGTCCAAAACGCTATTGTCACCAAGCAAATTTGGTGTCAGTCCGTATTA